>NZ_CP049074.1:300000-472500 GCF_013343295.1 Metallosphaera tengchongensis
CACTAATTATTTTCTCATATTTCTCTCCTAAGGACTGGACAGAGGTGTGATATCCAACCACTATCTTCTTGATTTCACTCAGGGAGCCAACTAGTGAAGACTTGCTTCCTAAGGTCTCTACGCCTCTACTGGTTAAAATATGAACCGCTTCATCTCTTCTCTCCCTGTATGGCACGTCGTTGAACTCATGAAAAACGAAAAGACCACCTGAGGACCTAACGTCCTCGTAGATCTCACCCTTCATTGACTCCAAAATGTCTATACATTCATTGCTAGGCTCTATCTTGACTCTCTTGAAACCCTTTCTATACAATATCGCGTCTCTCAATTCGCTCCTCACATGATGAATTTTTGAAAAGATCAGATTATCATCAAAAGTTAGGAATTTATCCAAGTTCTCAGGCATAGATATAACGTCGTTGACGATTAGGTGAGCTATCGCTTGAGAGAGTATGGCATTATACAGGCCAACCACGCTATGAAAATATACGTTTTGAAACATGTACATCCTAGCCAAGAGAAACTGTTCCACTATTGGCAAAGCCTTATCCAATACTGCTAATTTTTCGTTATCAAAGTATAATAATCTTTTAAGCCTCTCAATATCAAATTTTCCATATCCCACTCCAGCATAGTAGGAGTCTCTCAGAAGGTAGTCACTTCTATCTGCGTCAATAAAGTTTGATATTATTAGAGTTGCCAGCTTCTCAACCCTGTTAGAGGGCGTTTCACTTAGTACTCGAGTGATGAAACCTATTGGATCATCAACGTTCTTGAATATCCTTTCCAGCTCAGCTGAAATTCCCTCAGTTATTACCTTGATTCCATACTCGACATGTGTCCTTTTTCCTTTTTCAAAGACGTTTGCTCCATAAATTTCTTTTGCAACTAGAAGCGCGTTCTCAAAGGTGTGGGAAAAGGGGAGATGTCCTACGTCATGAAGCATGGCAGTTGTAGCAATTAACTCTATAAACTCGTCGTCTAGATCCAATTTGGAATTACTTTTAATAAATTTTAAAAAATCGATAGATAGATGCATAACACCTAAACAATGTTCAAACCTTGTGTGGTTCATCCCAGGATAAACCATGTAAGCTAGTGCGGTCTGTTTTATGTGTCTCAATCTCTGAAAAATAGGATTTGATACTACTGGAAGCAATCTGTCAGGTATCTCGATATAACCGTGGATTGGGTCTCTAATAAGCTTCATTCTTTAATTTCCGAAAGTACAGTTAAAATTAATTTTGCAGCTTCCTTTACGCTTCTTTCCAGTTCATCTTTACTTATCCAATCGCCTCCGGTAGCTAAATTATCACTAACCACTAAGACAGCTGCAGCCTTAGTTTTCCTCAACTTACTAAGGAAAAACAGTGTTGCGCATTCCATCTCCACTCCTATATTTCCTCTTGAGGACCACTTCTCTACGAAATTTTTATCTTCGGCGTAAAACGCGTCGCTACTAAACACATTTCCTACATGAAACCTCAAATTACTGGAGCCCAGGGAAGATACGAGCTTCTGCGTTAAATTGAAGTCTGGAGATGCAGATGAAGACGTGAGATCGCCTATATATTGGAAAATCAGACCCCCTGGGTTATATGAAGCGCCAGATGGGACGATGTATTCACCTAGTTTCACCTCTGGAACCAAAGCCCCTACTGTGCCTAACCTCACAAAGTTTTTAGCTCCTAGCATGTGGAGTTCCTCAAATACAATTGCCATTGAAGGACCTCCTATACCGTGAGTCGCCACACTTATTCTACTTCCTTTGTAGAAACCTGTGTAGACTAGGAAACCTCTGTTTTCATTAACAAGTTGTGGAGAATCTAGGAAGGATGAAATGAGCCGAGCTCTTCCTGGGTCTCCTACAACTAACACGTTCTCTGCCACTTCCCCCTTTTTCGCAAGAATATGAACCGGATTCATGCCGTTTGAAAAATGCGTTAAAATTTTTAAGATCTATTTCTATTAGGATTAATATCATTCTGGCTTCCTCCCAGCCATAAATGGCGAGGGATCCCCTCATCGATTCGGAGCTACATCTCTCATGTGGGGGCAGTCGAGAGGCTCAGAGAACCCCTCCCATACAAGTTCATGACTGCAATTACGTCACGGTCGTTCTCATAACCGCAGGGACAACGAAAATATCTGTGCACTACTTCCTCCATCTTACTCCCGCACTTTGGGCATTTAGTAGAGGAATAATGAGGGTCAACATACATTACCTTTAACCCATGTTTCTTAGCTTGCCATTCAATCCAATATTGAAGCCTACGGTACTGCATGAGATAAAGTCTATCTCTGAACTCAGAGGGTAACTTCTTCACATTCTTTATGAGGTTGTTCAAGTCCTCTAAGAAGATGGCTGAGACGTTGAAAGACTCAGCTACCTCTGCAATCCATTTACCCACCTTTTTTGCGGAGTCCTCCAAGACGTCCCTAGCCTTCCTGTGATAAGACCTAACCCTGTTGAGGATCCTGTCGTTCTCTTTCCACCTCTTTTCATACTTCTTCTGTAGATCCTCAGCTAATGACTTGTAGTAATGGGCGTCATCTAGTCTGGTCGGGATCCTGACGTACTGTCTATCGTCTTTACCTACAACCACTTCAGCCATGTTAATATCTACGGCAATCCCATCACTAGCTTCAGGCTCTTTCGATTCCTTCAAAAATGAGACCTTTAGAAATGCCTTACCATCCCTTAATACTAATCTAGCCTCCCTTAACTCCCAGTCCTTATAGAAAGACAAGTTCCTTGGGTAGCCTTCTATTGGTACTTCACCAACTCCCGCTATCCTCACACTCATCTTATCGAAATCAATGAAGTATGACTGTACTGGGGTTAACCAGACAGAGACGCTACGTACAGTAGGATACTTACCGCGTTTAGGGTTGTTTAACCAAGACTTGTACTTTGCTATGGCGTCCCTATAGCAGTCTACAGCTAACTTGGAGGGTAGGTTGAACTTCTGCCTTAGAGTCTCGTATGTACCGTCGTGTGTCTCTTTCAACAACTTTTTTGGTCTGTTCTCTCTCAACCACTCTAAAACGAAACGTAGACCTTTTTCATAGTTTGAGACAAGGTTGAGCAGAGGGGCGGTGGGGGAAACCTTCATAGAGACTGTAGCTCTGATTTCGTTCCCACCCTTTTTAGCCCTCCTGCCCATAAATACAGGTATGAAAAGGAGGTTTATGTACCCTCATCCCCGCCCTGAAGGGCGAGGCTTTCCCTACTTTGTAACTTATGAGCTAGAATTTATCCTTATGCCATTAAAGATAACTCATGGAGCTTCTTTCATTGATTAAGGACTGATTTCTTAGCTGAGACTCATCACAACATAAGACTAAATGGTTAGGGTTTATTAAAATTGGTAACATATAGATAATACTCCAAAAAATTTCTATCTAAGCAAAAATCAGTTTTAGTGTAATGATTCGGCTTGCGGTAATAGGCGCAAAGGGAGGAGTTGGTAAGTCTACTTTGGTGTACGATATAGCGAGAGTGCTATCAAAGAATTATCCTGTAACTATCGTAGACGCCAGTACATCTAGGACAATAAGTAATATCAACGAAATCAGAGGGAGCTTACAGTTGGAGCATGATTATTTAGTTGAGAGAGGTAACCTTAAGATTCTTTCATTAAATCAATATTTAACTCCATATGTCAATATAGGTAAATTTCAAGACATATACAATGATATTATATCAGACGAGGAGTTCATCCTTGTAGACTATGGAGTTCATATTTACGAAAGGGCCATATCAGATGAACTTTTCCTCTTCTACACTTTTACAAAGAAAATTAACGGAGTTGTTCCAACCAACTTCATTGCGGTCAGTAATTCTCAGAATTTTGTAATTAATTCTACTAGAAAACTGATTGAAGCTTATATTTCTCTACTTATGGATCTAGATGAGAGTTGCGTAGGGAAGTTAACTCATTTTGTAATTAACATGGTAAGAGATGAGAGTAACCTCAAAGTAGACGTGAAGCCGCTTTTTGGAATAGTTGAAATTCCGTTCTACAGAGAACTGTCCTTCAATGGATTTTGGAACACCGAGGTTCCCAAAGAAATAGAAAATATAGCAAAGGACATAGAAAGCATGAGAAGATAGTAATCCTAACCTGAGAGAATTGTCTTCAAGTGTAGGGACTAAAAAGATGAGAGAAACGACGCTAAGACTAATTGATAGAAGAACTGCAAACCTGACAAGAAGGAGGACAGATATTGAATACCGTCAGAATCTCTGACCTCCTCTCCCCAAAGGGTGAGGTCCGCCGTTCTTTATCATAAATGAGGTATTATGGATAGGTCTAAATTATCTTGAATGAAAGGTTTATTTGCCGTTATATACCAGAGCGTCCTATATCTAGTTTCATGAATATAGCAATAAATAGTCAAACTCCGCCAGTTCGCTTCAACTTAACTTATAGAGACATCCTGGAAAAGTATGGCGAAGTTCCTATTCCTCTTGATCTCAGGACGTTAAGTGAGCAAGATTACTACGTGTCGGTGGGCGGAGTATCCAGGATGATGATATCTTACATTAAGAACAGCAATATGAAGAAAGTGAGGTGGGTAGCTCTAGGCCCAGGTTATCCTCCCCAAGCCATTTTAGACGATATAGAGGTGCATTTTGTAGATTTACCTCCACATGTTTTATCAAACTACACCAAGTTTAAAGAGGGTCTTTACAACGAGGCTCATGACCTGCAGAGATATAACATCGTAGGACCTGAATACATTGCTTATACCACATATAATTGGATCTCCGCTACTAAACTTCTAGAATTTTATGCAGATACAGATGTCTATTTCATTAACGACTTTCAACAATTACTAGTGGGAGGTATTATAGGGCCTTCAGCACCCACAGTTTTGTGGTATCACATTCCATATATTCCAGAAAAGTTAGGTACAAGGGTAAGAGAGTTTCTAATAAGATCCTTTGAGGGATTTGACTTAGTAATAGTCAGCACTAAAAGAGATTTAGAGGGGCTAGCTAGATCTGGAGTAAAAGTGAAAGTGAGACAAATATATCCTTTCATAGATCCTGACAATTATAAAACTGCTAATAAGAACGAAATAAATAAGGTTTCAGACAAGTTCGGAATAAAGGATGACGATAAGGTGATCCTTTTAGTAGGTAGGATGGATCCCATAAAGAGCCAAGATGTGGCCATAAAAGCTATAAAGACAACCAATTTCAAACTCGTTATAGCTGGAAATGGGAGTTTCACTAGCAAATCGTTGGGACATGATAAAGCAAGCGTCTGGGCTAGGAAATTAAAGAATCTGGTTAAGGAACTCCATATCGAGGATAGGGTTATATTTACAGGCTACGTGTCTGATGAGGAACTTTCAGCGTTATATCAGAGGAGCGACGTAGTTACCTTGACTTCTAGGACAGAAGGGTTCGGCCTAACTGTTTGTGAGGGGTGGAATTTTAAGAAACCCGTAGTTGTAAGTCTTGGAGCTGGCGTAAGCGAGCTCGTGATAAATAACGTTAATGGATACACTTTTCCATCAGACGACCACGAAAAGATGTCGCTTGCACTAATTGATGCAGTTAAAAATGGAGAGAAGCTAGGTTCACTGGGTTACGAGACATTAAAACAATGCTCCGTTGGAACGGCTACGGAAAGAGTGAAGGCTGCGCTGGAAGAAGCTATGAAGGACTATCCCCAGAAAGGTGATATACATTGAACGAAAATTGAAAAATGAAATAACGTTAACGAAAGGTATTTTAGTTTACCATTCATATAATTTATTTATGTTCGACGTTCTTATTGATGTAGTAAACGATCTAAACAACGATAACGTGACGAGAGCAAGCAAGAGACTTGTTAGTTTAGCAAAGGATAATGAAGATGAAGAACTGCTCAGGATAGTCTCAGAACTTGAAAAGTTGTTAATGGAATTGGATAAAGATGACACTCTAGTAAGGGATGATGAAGAAACTCAAAGAGACCTTTTGGCAATAAAGAAAGAAATGGACGACTTGAGGAAACGAAAACTGAGAATCCTTTCAATCTACCTGTTGAAAAAACTAAGTGATAGGAACCTC
Source organism: Metallosphaera tengchongensis (assembly GCF_013343295.1). NCBI lineage: Archaea > Thermoproteati > Thermoproteota > Thermoprotei > Sulfolobales > Sulfolobaceae > Metallosphaera > Metallosphaera tengchongensis. The sequence continues at coordinate 306,071 of NZ_CP049074.1, forward strand.
ATAATTCAGAACATGATAGTCAACAAGCCACTTTCACGAAAACCCCAAACTTACATGTGAGGAGCCGCGGCCGGGATTTGAACCCGGGGCCTCTGCCTGCCCGGGTGAACTACCAGGGCAGCGCTCCAGCCAGGCTGAGCTACCGCGGCATAGTAATGTAAAAAAGGGAAGTTCAAAAGTTTAACCCTGAGGATATCTTAGGTTAACTCATCTGTATTTACTGACCTCCTCCCCGCCCTAAAGGGCGAGGTTTGTTGTTCCTTTATCGCCTGCACCTAGACTACGTTTAATTTATATTATCCCTAAAAAGAATGAAAGAACCTGCCCCATTAGTTTCAACCAACTCCCTATTAAATATAAATAACGTTTCCAAATATGGAAGAAAATTTAGATATACTGAGAAAGATAGTCAATGAGCTAATCTCCAGGTTACCCGATGACTGTAAAGAAATAGCGATGTCCCACTCCCAGCGCCTATTTAACGACATAAAGGACAAGGGACTAAAGGGGGCACTGAAGAGTTGGTATTATATTGAGGACGAAGAAGAGATACTGGCCCTAGATTGAGCTTATAGTTTTATCCCTTCCAGCTCAAGGAGCTTTCTTTTTATTAGAATTCCCCTGGAGTATCCTCCTATGCCATTCTCGGCGACCACCCTGTGGCAGGGGATCAATAGCAGGATATCATTTTTGGATAAGGCCATGCCTATCGCTCTTGGGGAAGTTCCCAATCTCTCAGCTATCATGCCGTAGGTTTTAATTTCACCCCAACGCAATTTTCTTATCTCCTTGAAAACTCTCGCTCTAAAGGGGTTCATTGGATATTTAACAGGGATATCGTAAAATTCTACCCTATTTCCTCTGAAATAACTATCTAGTCTTTCAAAAAGGTCTTTGAATTCCTCATTTCTTATAAAATTTTTCTCTGTACAATTACAAAAATCTAACATGGTTATTACATTATCCTCAGATGCGACAGTAATGGGACCAATAGGACTCTCATAGATCCCATAAACTATCATTGTTGTATCCTCTTTATGGCGGTAAGCTCTGAGTTCCTCTCTGATATTTCGGAAATCAGAGCATCAATAAACCTCTCTAGTTGGATATTTCTAGCTTCCAAGTTCCCTCTTGCCCTGACCGTCACTTTTCCTTCAGAGGCTTCCTTTTTCCCTGCTATTAATATGTAGGGAACTCCATCATCGTATGCCCTTTTAACTCTTTTAGATAAAGTCTCACCGCTAGGTTCCAACTCTACTCTGATCCCCTTTGCCTTAAGTGAGCTTTCAACGTTCTTAGCATATTCATGTACTTCTTCGTTTATTGGAAGAACTCTAACTTGAACCGGGGACAGCCATGAGGGTAACTTACCTCGGAAATGCTCCAAGAGTATGGCTATCATTCTATCAAGGGATCCGTAAATAGCCCTATGTACTATAACTGGCCTCTTTTTGGAACCGTCTTCATCTATATATTCCAGTTTAAATCTTTCCGGAAGATTGAAATCTACCTGGATAGTAGATAATTGCCACCACCTATTCAAACTATCCCTGATATCGAAGTCGATTTTGGGACCATAGAAAGCTCCTTCCTTTTCCTTAACCACGAAGGGAACGTTCAATTCTTTTAATACCCTCAAAAGCGATGAGGTAGCCTTCTCCCATTGTTCGTCACTCCCTATACTTTCGTCCGGTCTAGTGCTTAGATTTATCTTAACATCGTCGCCTCTAAATCCAAATCTATCCAGAACTTCTAAGGTCTTGGTAACTAGAGTCTTGACTTCGTCCTTTAACTGATCCTCCCTCAGGAAAATATGACCGTCGTCCTGAGTAAACCCTCTAGTCCTGAGGAGTCCGTAAAGCTCGCCCTTTTTCTCCCATCTGTACACGTTTCCAAATTCGGAAAACCTTAGCGGAAGGTCCTTGTAACTTCTAATTCTGGACTTATAGATTAGGATGTGGGCGGGGCAGTTCATTGGCTTTATTCCAAGCTCATCTTCCTCCTTATGGAAGATCAACATCTTATCTCTGTAAGTGTCATAATGTCCGCTGATTTTCCATAGTACTGTCCTAAAAACGTGAGAAGTGTAGACTTCCTGATAACCCATGGAAGAGTTTATTTCCCTCATAAAGTTTATCATTTCGTTACGAATGAGTTGCCCTTTGGGGTGAAAGAGTACAAGACCTGGACCGGACTCGTCATGAAAGCTAAAGAGATCCATCCTTTCGCCAATTATTCTATGATCTATTTCGGATGCCTTCTCTAGCCATTCTAAGTAGTCCTGGAGCTGTTGTTCAGTTTCGAAAGCTACAGCCCTAATTCTTATTAACTGAATTTCAGCGCTCGGGTGATGTGTCGATACGTTCAAAACCTTGAAGAACCTTGGATCACCTGAAGGGTTTACGTCGTCCTTAATAGAGATCTCTGTTCCGTCCAAGAGCACCTTATGGTTGGATACAACATATGTGCTATTATCCCATCTAGCGTATTTCTCAGCTTGGTCTAAAGTGATAGTAGAATCGGATTCTACATCAACATAAAAATCTCTCTCCCCCAAACCAACCTCCACAGGCTTAAGACCTGCTTTGCTCATGTTAATAGCCATGAGAATGGCTCCTTTCAGCCACAATCCCTTGTACGATTCCATTTCAACCTTTAATAGTCTATAAGGGTAAAAATCTTATACTTACTCCATGAACAAACTACTGATCATAGCGAGCGGGGGAGGTCATACAGGCTTTGCAAGAGCTGTTGCAGAATATCTGCCATTTAAGGCGGATTTTATCATACCTGAAAATGACAGCAACTCAAGGTTGTTACTTCAGCCTTTCGCTAACAGAATATACGAGGTTAGTAAGCCAAGGGAACCCCTAGGATCCAGCTTATCGCTTTTCTCAAAGGGATTAAGGGCTTTGTCCCAATCCCTTTCTATCCCTAAGTACAAAGTCACTCTAGCAACCGGTTCAAATCACTCCTATATACCATCACTTGTTCAGTACTTAAAGGGTACCACACTGTACGTTATAGAGAGTCAAGATAGGATAGTCACCAAAGGGAGAACTACCTACTTACTTTCCAAGCTTTCAAGAGGCGTATTCCTACACTGGAAGGAACAGTCTGCTCTATATCGAAAAGGGATAGTCACCGGACCTATTCTGCAGAGGAGAAAATATGAACCTAAGAACGACGGTTATATTTTCGTTACTGCAGGGACGGAAGGTTTCAAATCCCTATTCGATAAAATTGTGACCCTAGGTTTAGATAATGTCGTGATCCAGACAGGGAAGATTGACCCTTCGATCTACAGAGGAAGGGCGAGGTTAGCTTTCAGTTTTGACCCAAATATAGAACAATTTATTGCCAGTTCTTCCCTCGTGATAACCCACCAGGGTAAGACAGCTATGGAGTCTGCAGTACTTTACGGTAAGCCGACAATTATAGTCTTCAACAAAGCCTTAACCCGTGCGGCAACGTATGAAGATGTGAGGATTTACTCGAAAATTATTGGTGCTACTTTTCTGGACGATCCATCGACATGGAGTAATGATAGGGAAATTTTAGAGGCCATTAAAGAAGCTAGAAAACCCACATCCCATGAAATTGGAACTGAGAAGCTAGTCAAGGTGATCATAAGTGCTATTGAATAAAATAATATCTTTGGCATATGAACACAGGGACATACTCAAGGACACTGGATGGGTAATTTCAGAACCCTTCTCTTTCGCCTGGTGGGACGGATTTGACTCGGCCGATAAGATAGTGCTCTCAGCGTTTCTCGTACAGATGACCAAGTGGGAGTCAGTAAAAAAGGTCATAAATCTTCTAGAGCAGAAAGGATTAGCGAAGTTAGAGGTTATAGCTGACCTGGATGCAAGAACGTTGGAACCTTTCCTGAAATCTATAAACTTTTACAAGACTAAAACTCAAAGAATTTTAAAATTTTCAAGATTTATTAAAGAAAATAATGGCTTAGAAAATCTCTTAAAAATAGAAAACAGGGCCTTGATTTTATCGCAAGAAGGTGTAGGAGAAGAGACTGCAGATTCCATCTTACTTTTTGCTGGACATCAACCCGTATTTCCTGCCACTGAATACTCGAGGAGGGTTATGAGTAGAGTTACCGGAGAGGAAATTAGGAAGAGAGAGGTTCCTAAAATAGTGGAAAACGGTATAGGAAGAGATGTTCTTAAGTTTAAGATTTTACATGCAAGTTTTGGTGGGATCGGAAAAGCTTTTTGTTTTCAAAATGAACCTAAGTGCAATAGATGCTTTCTTAAACATGTATGCAAATATAATTATAGATAGCCATGAAGTTATATGAATACGAAGGGAAACGTCTCTTTTCGATGGTTGGAATACCAGTTCCTAAAGGTAAGATAACAAAGGAACCGATTAGGGAACAAGGAAAGGTGGTGGTTAAAGCCCAATTGCTCGAAGGAGGAAGAGGAAAGAGGGGATTGGTTAAGGTAACCGAAGATTCATATAACACTATCCTGGAAATGTCCAAAAACGGAGTAAACATTTTCCTTATAGAGGAGTTTATTCCTCACGCCCGAGAAATATATCTCTCGGTCATGATGGATCGGGAGACCGGAAGTCCAATGGTAATAGCCTCACCGTTTGGTGGAATAAATATCGAGGAAAGCAAGGACGTTAAGACCTTTGTAATCCCGATAGACAGACCAGTTTTAAAGTATGATATAGAACTGATAGAGAAGTTCGTTGGATATAGGGGTTTAGAGAACATAGTTAAAGGGTTGGTTAAGATGGTTTTAGAGTACGACGCCGAGTTAGCTGAGATTAATCCTCTGGCTATTACTGACAAGGGACCTTTGGCTTTGGACTCTAAAGTTATACTCGACGATAACTCCCTATACAGACACGAAGACCTTCTAAAGGAACTACAGAGAGAGAAACCAGTTACGGAGTCATATGTAGAACTGGATGGAGATATAGGAATAATAGGAAACGGTGCAGGGCTTACCATGGCCACAATGGACTTGGTCAAATTAAAGGGAGGGAATCCTGCTGATTTCCTAGATGTGGGAGGGGGAGCTAATACTCAGGAAATTGTGCATGCTGTAACTAGAGTTGGTAGCAACCCAAAGGTTAGAAGAATAATTATTAATATTTTTGGAGGAATTACTAGATGCGACGAGGTAGCAAAGGGTATAGTTGAAGCGTACTCAAAGATCAATAAACCAATTTTCGTCAGGTTAACAGGAACCAATGAGGAGGAAGGCAAAAAAATATTGGAGTCGCACGGGATCAAGGTATATGAGGATGCTCTATCTGCTATAGGTGATGCCCTACGTTAATCGATTCGAATTCTAAAATTTTAGTACAAGGAATTACAGGGAAGGAAGGGAGTTTCCACACTAAAATGATGCTAAACTACGGAACAAAGATCGTTGCTGGAGTTTCTCCAGGAAAGGGAGGCACGGAAGTCAGCGGAGTTCCGGTTTACGACACAGTTGCTGAAGCTGTAAAGGAGCACGAAATTGATGCCTCCATAATATTCGTACCTGCAAAATTCGCCAGCGAGGCAGTGTATGAGGCTGTTGACGGGGGAATAAAGCTTGTAGTGGTTATAACGGAACACATTCCTGTAGTTGACGTGGCCAAATTCGTTAGATATGCCAAAGCCAGGGGTACCAGGATTATTGGTCCAAACTGCCCCGGTCTCATAGTTCCAGGAGAAGCCTTACTGGGGATATTACCATCGAAGTACTTCAAAAAAGGTAAGGTCGGAATAGTTTCTAGGTCAGGTACTCTCACCTACGAGGTTTCATACCTGCTAAATTCCTTCGGCCAGTCCACAGTAATTGGTGTGGGTGGAGATCCGATTCTTGGTACTCCACTAGATGAGGTGACGATGAAATTCGATGAAGATAGTGAAACTGAAGCAATGGTAATTATAGGGGAAATAGGAGGGGTTATGGAGGAGAAGGTTGCCAAACTGAAAAAGGAAGGGAAGATTCGAAAACCCATTGTAGCGTATATTGCTGGTCTAACTGCTCCCAAGGAGAAAAGAATGGGACATGCTGGAGCAGTGGTATACATGGGCTTGGGTACCTTCGAGAGCAAAACAGAGGCTTTCAAAAGCGCAGGAATTCCTGTGGCGAAAACTCCCTATGAGATAAGAGAGATGGTCGAGAAAATAGTTAGAAAATAAATTTTTAGCCATTTCTTGGTTTAATAGTAATTGTTCCGGTATCCTCATCGACCTGTAGAGTGTATTTTTTCCCAAATTTTTCAACCATTGATTTAGGTATGTAAAGATTTAGAGGTAACGTGTAATATTCGTACTCATACACCTTACCCCTAACTTGCTTCTTGCCCACGAGCCTTTTCGCTTCCACTTCTCTCTCTTTCATGAGATAATAGTAAACTGCTATTTTTTAAAACTTTTTCCTAGACTATTCGTTCAGCTATGATATGAGTAAAAGTACAACTAGAATAATCTAAACGTTTTCTTTAATGTATTAAAAATAAGTTCGTTCTTGAGTGCATTTGAAGTAATCCTCCAGATGAATGACTCAAAAGCAGCGTCCATGAACCTAACTTTTAGATAATAAATTAAACTATTTAGCGGGAATATTGCAAAATAGACACAATCGTTATACTCGCACGTAGGTCCAATAGTAAGTTTAAGTCTCTCCCCATTGACAAGTGTGAACATTGTTTGGAGAGACCAGTCTGCGACATTTACTATTTCAACTAAATCAAAAGTAATTTTATAGACTAGCCCTATCTGGGATATCTCAAAGGACTTGGTGGTCGGGGTAACCTTTTCTGACTTTAATGACATTAGCATACTTACGAAATCCTCCTGAATCAAGGAAAATTTGAGTTCGTTGGGCTCGAGATAAAAGTAGATAACTCCATCAATAACCGGGGAGACATGAAGACCGTCTATCGAAAACGCCTCCTCAACCCCGTTGAAAGCTATTGCGTCATTTACCCTAGTTAATTTAACCTTTTCATCCCCAATCATAGTATCCTTTACGAGACTGCTAATTTTAACTCTATGAGACAATGCTTACCATTATAACCATGAAAAGGGTTTTCTTGTGAAGAGTCATCAGATGGAAACCCAGACCTCAAGTATGTATAGCTTTCCCTTACACAATAACCTTGAATTTCAAGGGTGCTTTAGGTCATAGTCCTAGAAAGATATAATATTTAATTGACGCAAAACTGATCCAAGCGGGTTTATGTCAGCTCCATGGTATACAGGTTCTGGTGATAAAGGGAAAACTAAAGTACCATCAGTAGGTGAGGTTTGGAAAGACGACGAATTAATCGAAGCCTTAGGTAATCTAGACGAACTAAATTCGCTTTTGGGAGTCGTCTCTTCCTTATTCCCTGATATAACGACTATAATGGAGGACCTTCAGAACGACATCTTTGAGATATCTTCTGAGATAGCAGGTTTCAATATGAACTTCAATAAGGATAAAATCTCAAAATTAGAATCATTAATTCAAATTTATGGGAATCAGATCGAGACGCTGAGAAATTTTATTCTCCCAGGTGGGCATCTTGCATCATCGTTTTTACACCTTGCTCGAGCAACTTCTAGAAGAGCTGAGAGAAGCCTAGTCAAACTTTACAAATCAAGTCTTAGTAAGGACGTGCACGTAACTTATCTGAACAGGTTATCTTCCTTGCTCTTTGTTATGGGGTTATGGGTAAACAAAAAGACAGGGAATCCTAACATAATTTGGAAAGGAAAGGCTAATCAGAGATAGTGAAAGTATTCTTTACCTTGAATATTCGATTTTAAAGCTAATTCATCGAGTCTGTCATGTATAAGTTCCATAAGTATTGCACAAACACGTACTTAATAGCAGAGTGTAACGCCTCTAGGTTCTGTGACTTCCATTACGTTAAAGCTGTTGGAAGGAAGTCTTGGATTTATAGCCAACCGTCCTTTGGGTCACTAACTTCACAGTGACGTTAGCGAGGCACTCAACGTTCTGAATCTGGGAACAGAGAAGTTTAATAGATTAAGGAACCTCTCTCCTTTTTCTCAGTTCTAACGAGGAACTCCCAAAAAGTGAATTAACGCCCGAGACCTAACTGCTCCTAGCGCTGGGAAGAGGTCAGATCAGGGATAACAACCTTGACTTTAAAACCCTCACCTTCCAGTCGTCGTAACTCCTTAGCCAATTTTATTCTTCTCTCGAGCCTTATAATTAACGGCTTCATTGTGTCTAGATCTGTAGACTTGATATATTCAACTACTCTTCTGTCCTCCAGAGGGATTAGTATTACATCCACATCAGTTGTCCTTATTATCCTGGCAATCTCAAGTTTTCTCTCTACACTTGTAGCCCTTTTCCAGTTGACTAGCTTTACCATTGATTGAGGTTATGCTAAAGTTACAAATATTCATATTGGGGAGGGGAGACCATGGCTACTTCCTTCCAATTCCATAGTGGTGTTACGGAGTACTCCAAATAGACTCTTTAAATAAATATAAAAACCAGGTTAGATAAAGGCTTATTGTAAAAGGTAGAGAGGAATGGTCTCTCTATCTTCTCCCTTTTTAATAGTTGACAGAATCGAGGAAAATTTTAAAAACCCATTTAACATGGGTCTTGGGATTCCTGATAGATAATTGATTACCACAGAGGATCCAACAACGTTTTTTACCCATTGCCTAAAATCATTGTATAAGTGGGCCGGTAGCTCAGCCTGGAAGAGCGCTCGGCTTGCAACAGAGTAGCAGGAAACCGAGAGGTCCCCGGGTTCAAATCCCGGCCGGTCCATTTCAATTATTTTTAAATGAAATTAACATCCTAGTTTCTTTAGACCAATCTGTCCATTGCTGCCAAGCTTTCGTAGTACTTCCCACGCTGGACTCCTAGCATAAAGGATTTGACGTTAGTAGGACCTCTCAGTACCTTTATGAAATCATTTATATCCAGATATTTTCTTAATGATATTTCATAAACCAGACCTAAGATTACTGTGTTGCATCTATATCCGTCCCTCACAATCTGTTCACAGTCTAATGTGTAAGTCCTCCATGGTCTAAGGTTTTCCAAGACATATGATATAGAGACTGGTTTCACGTTGGGTAAGGATGGTAATTTAACCGACTCGTTAAGAAATACTTTCGCATCTGTTGAGAGATAGGAAGCATTTCTTAAAGCTTCAATACCGTCCATTGCTATTAAAATGTCTGCCCCTCCCTTAGGAATAAGGGGAACATTCACATTGCCTACCCTAACGTGAGTGGTAACAGCACCCCCTCGCTGTGAGAGCCCATGAGTTTCAGACTCAAACACGGTAAGTCCTTTTTCATGGAAAGCTTCTGCTAGAATTTTACCTGCTGTCACTACCCCCTGACCTCCTATCCCCGCAATAAGAATGTTTAACCTGTCCATGCCTCGTCCCACCCTTCAGGCTTCTCTCCTTGGAGAGATATTGCATTAAATGGACAAACAGGAACACATGCTCCACAGCCAATACACTCAGTGGGATTGATAAAGGCCTTCTTGTCCTCTCTTTTTAGTATTGCTGGACATGTAAAGTGGTCGTAACATATGGTACACCCAGTGCACTTTCGCATATCCACTACAGCTAATTGAGTTGGCTTAACTTTATCAATAGCCACCAGAGCACACGCTCTCTTTGCAACTACTAACGCGGGGCCATTGTTTTTCTTAACCCAGTCCACTGCCTTCGCGATCTTTTTGGAAAAGTCCGGAGAGAAAGGATCACCTACATCTACATACTTTACTCCTAAGCCCTTTGCTGCATCTAATATGTCTATGGCTGTAGAAGGACTAGGCTGCTGGCCTGTCATGGCAGTAGATCTATTGTCTAGGACTAGGATTAGGACTGGGAGGTTATTGAAAACAGCGTTGGCCACACCTGCTAGACCGGAGTGGAAGAATGTAGAATCGCCTATAATTGCAATGGGAATTATGCTAGTAGCTCTGTACACTCCATTTGCAACTCCCATGCTGCTACCCATTGAAATTAAGCTGTCCTGTTCGTTAAATGGTGGTAAAAGCCCCAAGGAATAGCATCCTATATCTCCAGAGTAAAAGGTTTCTTTCAGCCCACCAAGAGATATTCCCCTTTTTAGGAAGAAGAAACTGGATCTGTGAGGACAACCTGAACACATAGCAGGAGGTCTAGAGGGTATCTCCAACGATCTCTCAGAAGATACTTCTCTCTTCACCTCAATATTGAGGAACTCTGACAGAGCCCTAGCTACTCTATCCATATCCATTTCACCTACCCTACCAGTTAAGCGTTTGCCCATAATCTTCAAATGCAAACCGTTGTCCACTACCATTTCCTTGATCTGGTTTTCCACAATAGGATCCAACTCCTCTATAACTAGAACTTCATCTGCTCCCTCTAGCTCCTTTAATATACTTTCAGGGACAGGTACAGAACTTGTAACTCCGATTACTTTTACGTTGTGAGGATTCAAAAGTTGTACTAACTCTTTCACATATGAGTAAGAGATACCTACCCCAACCACTACTTTTTCGCCACTCCCCTCTGTTATAATCATGTCGGAAACCTCTTCCTTTATTTTATTCCATCTTTCAAGCTGTTCTTCCCTATCCTTTTTGGCAACCTCAGGCACCAAGGAGTACTTAAATGGGTTTTTGTTCAATTTTCCTCGAATTGGATCAGAGAATGGTGCTATCTTTACGGAAGATCTTACGTGACTTATTCTCGTATTTGTTGAAAGTATGACTGGATGCCCAACCTTTGAGCTTATCTCAAAAGCCCTCATTGTTAGGTCATGAGCGGATTGGGGATCAAAGGGTTCTATAATAGGTATGAGACCCATCAGTCCGTAATGCCTAATGTCCTGCTCACTTTGGGATGACCACATACCTGGATCTCCAGCCGACACTATTACTAGAGCCCCTGAAACTCCTGTATATGATGATGACATAATGGAATCAGAAGCTACGTTCATTCCCACATGTTTCATAGTTACTAATGACCTAGCTCCCATGATCGCTGATCCGTAAGCGGTCTCAAAGGCTATCTTTTCATTCGAGCTCCACTCTGCGTAAACGTCCTTAAACTTCATTAAGGTCTCTATGATTTCTGTAGATGGTGTACCTGGATAACCTGCCGCAACTGAAACTCCTGATGCCAAAGCACCGTATGCTATGGCTTCGTTTCCCAAAATGAGCCGAGGTCTCTGAACCAACATTTTTATCATGATAAACTTTCCAACAAAATTAATAAGTGCAAATATAGAAAACTGACATAAATGTATTGTTATTATAAATCTGTCTAGTTACATTGTTATAAATCACTAAGGAATTTATAGACTTTATCAAACGATTAATATTTTTACTCTGTTTCTAGTAAAAGAATATAACTGAAATCTACACAATGTGAAACTGACTTCCTCCACGCCCTGCGAGGCTTTCCTCATTTTGTAAATAGTATCATGACATGGGCCCGCCGGGATTTGAACCCGGGACCTCGACGACCCGAACGTCGCATCCTAGTCCAAGCTAGACTACGGGCCCTTAGCTTAGAATTAACTTATAATCTTTACGTTTATAAAAGTTTTCAATGACAACAGAATATGTCATAGACAATATTGCTAAGAGAATAGCAGGGGACATAGTCTGGAACGATAACCCTGGGATTTCCATGAGAAAATGGAGGGAAACTTTCGGAGTTTCTCAATCAGAGGTTGCGAGAATCTTAGGAGTGTCACAATCTGTTGTAGCAGATTACGAAAGGAATAGGAGACAACCTGGAAGCATTGCTGTGAAAAGATTCGTCGAAGCCTTGATAGAGGCAGATTCTAGAAGAGGTTACAAGATTATAAATGAGCTGGGGAAGATCTTCTCCTTAACCTTTCCATTCATAGTGGACATGGCCGATTTCGTGATGCCAGTGACTCTTGAGGACGTTATTCTAGCTGTAGATGGAATTCCCATTATGGCAGACCTTACCAACATTCAAGTTTACGGCTACGTGGTCACTGACAGCATAAAGGCTATAACGGCCCTAAGTGGAATGGAGTTCTACCAGTTTCTCTCAGTCGTATTTAACAGGATACTTGTATTCACCAAAGTTTCTAGCGGTAGATCTCCCATGATTGCCCTCAAAATAGCCCCCATAAGACCTAAACTGGTTGTCCTCCATAGACCAGCTAAAATAGATCCATTAGCAGTGGTGATTGCGAATAAAGAAAACATTAATGTCGTCGTGTCCACTAAAACATCTGAGGATGAGCTTTTAAAAGGTCTTAAGAACCTTGTGCTTCGGTCAGACTCAAAATAGCCTTCGCTATATCTCCGTTTGCCTTCAGAAGGGCCTCCCTCACAGCGTTCTCAGGTTTGCCCGTCTGTTCCATCACGAATCTAACATCATCTTCATTAATTTGAGGTTTTGCCTCCACCTTGCTTTCAGTCCTGGTTTCCCCTCCCATTATGGTTATAACTTCCTGTCCCATAACGTTCGCTTTAGTCACCATTGGAGACTCGATGACTATCCTCTCCTTGTCTGTTTCAATAATTACTCTCTGTGCCTCGATATTCTGAGTTTTAACACCCATTCTTTCCAATTTCTTAAGATCCTTGGGATTAACCTTCATTTGGATATATTGTGTTATAACTCAAACTTAATATTTGCGGTAAGATAACATAAACAGATATGGAGTATTCTGTAAGAATTCTAGGCGGCGGCAACGAGGTTGGTAGAGCTGGAATAGAGATAGCTAACAGTAATGAGAGCGTAATTTTAGATTACGGTGTAAATTTCAATCAAAAGGACGAACCAAATTTTCCACTACAGGAGATACCTTCTAAGGTTAAGGGGTTTATAGTTTCCCATGCCCATTTGGACCACATTGGTGCTTTACCAATATATCAAATTTCCTCAACTAAGCCTGTCTTTGGAACTGGAATTACGAAATATATAACGGAATTAATGTTGAAAGATTTCATTAAGTTATCTGGACCTAAGATCCCATTCGAGTGGGTTGAAGTAAAGAAAACCATGGATAATTTCAAGACGTTCAACTATGGGGAGGAACTTGAGGTAGGCTCCTTCGCGATATCTACCTCAAGTGCAGGACATATACCAGGAAGCGCAATAACCGTCGTTAAGACAGAGAAGGGTGATATTTCCTACACAGGGGATATTAACGTTACCATGGCTAAACTTGTCAAACCAGCTGAAATAGAGGTAATGAGAAAGTCCAAGGTCATCATAACAGAGGCTACCTATGGGAAGTTTAACCATCCGTCAAGGAAGAGCGTTGAAGATGAGTTCTTTAGTTCCGTAATGGAGGTCCTAGAAGGAGGGGGAACTGTCTTAGTCCCTGCCTTTAGTTTATCTAGAAGCCAGGAAATCCTTTCAATATTTGCAGAGAGGAACATCCCCTATCCGGTTTATTATGACGGTCTCTCAAGAACGATAATGGAAATAATGATAGATAACAGCCAGTACATAAATAACAAGGAGGCCCTTAAGAAAGCTTATGATGAGTTTACTTACGTGAAGGGATGGGAAGACAGGAGGAAAGCCTGGAGAACAAATGGAGTCATAGTAGCTAGTGCAGGAATGCTGAAAGGAGGCCCTGCTGTGTATTACTTCAAGAAAGTGTCTGATAACTCCAAAAACGCGATTTTCCTAGTAAGTTATCAAGCTGAGAACACTCCAGGAAGGAAACTACTGGAGATGGGCAAATTTGATGACACGTCACCGTTGTTGAAGGCTAGATTGCAGATGTTTGATTTTTCCAGTCATGCTGGTAAAAATCAACTCCTGGACATAGTGAAAACGTCTGAATCACTTGAAAAGTTGATAGTTGTCCACGCTTCTCCAGACAGCGCCCAGGCTTTCTCCGAGTATGTAAAGCAGAATTTGGGAGTTGAAGTTTTAGTACCCAAAAATGGTCAAGAAATAACCATATGATCTTACTCTTCATACATGGCTCAAAATTCTCCTTCGAGGTGAAGGAGAGGGCCACAGAAGTAGCTGAAGAACCCATTCCACGTTCTACTGAACTACAAAACGTATTAGTTGTATTTACCACAGTAGAGAAGGGAGATGACGACGAGATAGTAAGCAAGGCGGTTGACAATGTTATTGACGTAGCGGATAGAACTAAACCTTCATCGATAGTGATCTATCCTTACGCCCATCTGTCCTCCAATCTAGCAGATCCTAACACAGCAATTTCCATCCTTAATTCCTTGTATAATGGTCTCAACCAAAGGAGGAAGGAAGTATATAAGGCACCGTTTGGCTGGTATAAGTCCTTTGATATAAGTTGCTACGGACATCCGCTAAGCGAACTATCTAGGAGGATAACCAAAGGTGTGGAGTACCAGAAGAGCAAGGATATTGAAATATGTCTGAAATTCGGTTTTCCCAATTCCCCTGAATCAACGTTCATGAAAATAGCCATGCTTGAGAGGTTAAAGAGAGACCTAGGAGCACAGGGAATAATATACAGTAATGACGATGTCCTTCCTGGATATTTGGGCGTTAAGTTTGTAAAAAATAACGGGAAAACTATACCATGCATCGCTGAGGATCCCTTAATGGAGTTAGTGTACGTAGGGGAAAGTTCTCTAAACTACCCTATGGAATTCGAAGATTCCACAAATAGATATAGAATATGGACAAAGGAAAAAGAAAAAATTAGAATAAACTTAGGGAATATATTATATTTTATACTGCTAAATTCAAAGAAAATCTCATCTACCCCAACCCTCCCGGTTTGGCTTTCCCCAATACACGTAAGAATACTCCAAATTGTCCAGAACGATGAGGTTAAAAAAATGGCTAGTTGGTTGAGGGACAAGGGTATAAGGGTTCAGATAGATGATTTAGACGATGGTCTTGGGGCAAAGATTAGAAGGGCTGGTATGGATTGGATTCCTCTGGTTGCTATAGCTGGGGAAAGGGAAATAAAGACCGGAAGTCTTACGGTGAGAATCAGGGAGACTTCAGAGCAGAAGCCCATGAAATTAGAAGATATAGAGAAAATGATCAAGGGGATGGATGATTTGCTTTTACCCCAAAACGTCCCCATTAGTTTGAAGAGGAGACTCCAAGATGAGAAGCGTTGAAGCCTTGGTTCCGTTGAAACTAACCCTATTTGGAGAGCATGCAGTGGTCTATGGAGAGCCAGCTATAGCGATGGCTATATCTGAACACATGAGAGTAAGGGTGACGGAAAGCGATAAAACTACGGTTTCATCGAGTTCGCTCAAGATAGGTAACATCAAGGTGGACCTCAGCAGCATGCATATAGAGAGCGAGCAAGCCTATAGGGAGCTCTCATATATAATGGAGACATTAAACTATTTTGAGAGAAAGGTACCAGCGCAGATAACCATTGAGTCAACGGTAGACCCCTCAGTTGGGTTGGGTACCAGCGCCGCTGTAATAGTAGGAATAGTAGCAGCGTACTCCCGATTCCTGGGCGACTCTCTCAGTAATATGGAGATTGCTAAAATATCTAGGGCTATTGAAAGAAAAGTTCAAGGAATTGGGAGTAGGATGGATACCTATACGGTCTCTCTGGGGGGGATCCTGTACTTCCCTAAAAACTCTGAAGGAGTTGAAAGGTTGGACGGCAACATTGGCATTACAGGAGGGTATATTAGACGAACCTTATCAACTGCCGAAATTTTAAAGAGGGTAAAGGCAATAAAGGATAAAAATCGCCAGTTTGAAAAAATTATGAAACTTATAGGGGAAGTTGTTGAGGACGCGCGGGAAGCCATACTGAGACATGACGTTGAACTTCTGGGGCAAATGATGTTCATAAACCACGGGCTCCTTATGTCTTTAGGGGTAACCTCGCCATCATTGGACGAAGTGGTTTCCTCTGCTAGAACCATTGGTTTGCAGGGATGTAAGATGAGCGGAGGTGGAGGTGGCGGATCAGTGATCTGTATAAAATCACCTAAAGCTGAACTCCTTTTAGAATCTAGGGGGTTCAGACTCGTCGACTCTGAACTAAACAAAAATGGTGTAGTGATAAAGGAAATAAGTAACTGAGAAATAACTGAAACTATGTGTGGTATCATTGGCATAGTTTCCATTAACCTAAAGGACGCAGCGCTGGCGAAGATGACGCTTGAGGCATTGAAGAGCTTGGAGTATAGGGGTTACGATAGCGTTGGAATGGCTTCCATGGATAGCTCTCACCTAGAGATAAGGAAATCAGTTGGTAATGTAGAACAATTTGAAAGAATAAAGAGTCCTCTGACTATGAAAGGAAATGTTTTCTTAGGGCATACCAGATGGGCAACTCATGGAGAACCAAATGACACGAACGCTCACCCCCACTCTGACTGTAACGGAGAGATTGCTGTGATACATAATGGCACTATCCTTAATTTTTTGGAGTTAAGAGAGGATTTAATTTCAAAAGGGCATAATTTCAAGAGCGAGACTGATACTGAGGTTATCCCGCACCTCATTGAACATTTCAGAAAACTGGGAATGGATAACTTTTCAGCTTTCAAACGTGCAATAGAGCATATCCATGGAGACCACGCTGTCCTAGCCATAATTAAAGGGGACAACAGGATATTCTTCTCCAAGAGAAATAACCCTCTAATCATTGGTTTAGGGGATGAAATGAACTTAATCTCTAGCGATGTCTGGAGCATGATTCAAGTTACCAACCGCACCATTCCTATAGGGGATGATGAGATTGGGTACATTACTGCGGACTCTGTTTACGCGGAAAAACTTACTGGGGAAAAGATAAATCTAAAGTCTAGGCTGATAGTACAGCAGTTTGATAAAACGTCAGCGTCACTTCAAGGATATGAGTCATTTATGATGAAAGAAATAAGGGAAAGTTGGGGTGCGGTGAGGGACACTCTAACAGGACTACTTAAAGAGAACGAGTTACTTAACAAGACAATAAAAGCTATTGAGAGAGCTAAACGAGTAATCATTGTTGCTGCTGGGACAAGCTATAATGCAGGTCTCTTGTTCACAATAAGACTTCAAAGAGCTGGATTTAACGCAATCTCGGTAATTGCATCGGAACATAACAACTTGAGAACAAATCAGGACGACACAGTCCTTGTAATAAGCCAGAGCGGAGAAACTATGGACTCACTTATCGCGCTTAAAAAATATAAAAATAATGGATCATTTATCATATCCCTCACAAATACTCTGGGAAATAGTATCTCGTCCTATAGCGACATAGCCCTACACACTAGGGCCGGACCGGAAATTGGGGTTGCTGCTACAAAGACGTTCACTTCCCAAGTTGGAGCCTTGATGCTACTCTCATCTCTTCTCCTTAACGAGAGCGTAGACTATCTCAAGGAAGCTGAGTCAGTAATAGCCAATAGTTTTTCTAAGGTGATAGGATATACAAAAATAATCGGGTCGGAGTTGTCTAAAAAGCCCAGTCTATATTATCTAGGCAAGGGTCTGGGGGTTCCATTAGCGATGGAAGGTGCTCTGAAAATAAAAGAGATTGCCTACGTCCACGCTGAAGCTTACCCAGCGGGAGAGAGCAAACATGGACCAATAGCGTTGGTAGAAAACGGATTCCCTGTTATTTTCCTCAATAATGGTGAATTTACAGATGAACTTTACAACAATGTAATGGAGATGGAAAGTAGGCACGCTAAAACTTATGTAATTAGCGCTGGAAGTAAAATCTCAACAAATAATAATCAAAATGAAATAGTTCTTGATGTTCCGGATCCAAGGCTCTCGCCATTAGCTCTAGCCCCACCAATACAACTTATAGCCTATTATGCTGCAAAGGAAAGAGGGGCAAATCCAGACAGACCAAGAAACCTGGCTAAGACGGTGACAGTTAGATGAAAGCCCTATTATTGGCTGCAGGGAAGGGGGAAGGTTTAGCTCCATATACCTATAAGCAACAAAAGGAAGCGATCAGCATAGCTGGGAGGCCTGTGATTAGGTACCCTATAGAAGGATTGGTGGATGCAGGAATAAGGGATTTTGTTATTATTGTAAACGAGAAGGAAGATCAAATAGTGCAGGCGGTCAGGGACTTAGATGCAAGAATAGAAACAATCAGGCAAAAAACTCCAGGAATTTCTGGTGCAATAAAAGACGGAATGGAGCTCATGGATGAAATGTTTGTACTAGCTTTCGGGGACATAATTGCACCTAAGGAATTCTACATGGAACTAATGGAGAGCTTTGACAGAAGTGGAACTCCTGTATTCTCAACTATCCCAGTAAACTCGGGTTTAGATACGTATGGATTAGTGAAAATTAATGATGGGCTTCACGTAGTGAAGGAAGGTTCCACTTTAGCCCTGGCCGGCGCCTACATAATACCTAAAAGACCTTTTGATGATTTCCTAGCCTACCTTGATACTATAGCTAAAAATGCTAATTATTTTGTCTGGACTGGTCCTTGGACGGATATAGGTTATCCAGAAGATATCATCACTGCAATAGAACAACTTCTAAGATCTAAAACTTCAACCATATCGAATAAGGCATCCATAGCAAGCACAGCTGTTATAGGGAAAGGAGTTATCATAGAGGACGACGCAGTAGTAGAAGACTACGCTATTATCAAAGGACCTGCATATATTGGGAAAAATGCCTATATTGGATCCTTTTCCTTAATAAGAGACTACTCTTCCATCGAGGAGGGGTCAATAATAGGAGCCTACTCTGAGGTTACCCACTCCCTGATAGGTCCAAGATCCGTAGTTGGCTCAAAATCATATCTTACGCACAGCGTTATAGGACCTGATTCTAAGATCGGTGCTTCTGTTATCACTGTAAGCTATCCATCTGTAGTTAAAAGAGGAGGCATAGGTAAATTTGGCGCGTTAATATCACCATATTCAGAAGTACCTCATGGGGCGGTGATAGGTCCATCTTTCCGAAAGTAGGTTTCTCTAAAGGACAGGAAACCAGTCAAGCACGTTTGACTACTCCTCATGTATGCGTAAACTTGACGTTACAAGGTTATCTTTTTATGCATACGTGATACCTTAGGAAATAATTATACAAGTAATTGACTTATTAGTTACTCATTCTCTAGCTTTAAAACCAAAGATTAGTCAGAGACCACAATTCGTATAAAGATTGTAAGAGATGATCAGAATGTAGCGGACCCGGGGGGATTCGGACCCCCGACCCTCGGCTCTGCTCCGCCTCGTTAGGAGGCCGGCGCTCTATCCTGGCTGAGCTACGGGTCCACAAGAACCTCTATTATATCAACTATTTAAAGAATTTTCGGACGTTAGATCTCTAGCCTCCTTACTCGTTTGTCGCTAACACTCACTTTATACTACACGATTTTACTCTGACCTCCTCCCCGCCCTAAAGGGCGAGACTTGTCCTTCCTTTGTCACCTGGACATCCTAATCAAACTACAAACAGAGTAGTTGTTATTACGTCATTAAAACTAGCTCTTTAAAAATATAAATCGAAAGGAAATCTAATTGGTTCCACCTCTTTCAGAAGAAAAATCCCCATAACGTCGAATACCTTCTTAGCTTTAGTTAAAATAACGAAATCGTTGCTAGCTGCGGTTCCAGAGAAGGTAATTATTTCCTTATCGGCTTTATTCACGACTTTTACGTTTATATTATTTTCTCGTAACCTCGATCCTATTTCACCACTCCTACTTATTTGGGAATCAAGCACGATCCAATAATCTAATCTAAATGAAATTAAATATTCTGCTAAGAGATTTAGAATTGTTAGAATTCTAACGTCGTTTTTTCTCTTTCCTAAGCTTAGATCTCTAACAAATCCGTCATCACATAGATAGATTGGATCTCCTTCCAAGGCGTTTAGGAGTGTTAGGCCAATGTTGTAACCGTCAACTATTAAGGGCTCTTCCAGTCCAAATTTGTTTCCAATGCTTTCGACGTCCTTTTTACTATGAACGCATCTCAGGAGAAATAATCTTTCCTCCCTACTAAGACCATACCTAGAAACAACAATATCGAGGGAGGGCTTCCCACTGTACCCTCTATCCAAAAGGTACCTGTAATCAATAGCCGCCTCCCTTAATTCCCTTCTCCACGATATCAATTACATCATCCTTTCCTTTGCCCTCCAGCATAACTGAAGCAAAAGTCTTTTTCCCTCCTCCTTTAGCCCCAGCCTTTCTCAGCTCCTCAACGATTGTTGAAACGTCAATGTTATTACTGGTCGCGACATCCACCTGAACCCTGCTGTCGATCCTTTTCAATTGTATAACGACCGTATTACTGTTTACAGTCAATTTCTTCATTAATTCTTTTTCTAGTTCCTCGTCTCCAAAGAAGGGCAGAACTATAAGCTGAATACCATCTATCTCTCTAACCTCTACTGATCTTTCTATGTTATCTAAGATGTATTTCCTATAAGCGTTCAGAATGTCTTCCATCTCTCTCCTCTCATTCATCATCTTCTCTACCCTAGCGTCTAACTGTTGCACAGAAGTCTTCAGTTTAGTGGCTATTAGCTCAAGCTTGTTCTCAAGATCCCTGGCGTAGTTGGCAGCGACGTCAGCTGCCACGTACTCTAACCTGATTATTCCATCTTGTATTTTTTCCACATTAATAATCTTTATTCCACCTATTTCAGCCGTGTTTGAGACATGTGTACCCCCACAACTTTCAATGTCCCAGTCCTTTATTTCCAATAACCTTATTGTGGACCTGTTTGGAACTCCTCCCTCATATATGGACACACCATACTTCATTTCAGCCTCCGTCCTGTTTATTTCAAATGGTCTTACTGATCTCCTATCATCAATAATCATGTTAGCTAAGTCCTCGATCTTTTTGACCTCTTCTTTGGAAAGGGCCTTATGATGAGTAATGTCTAACCTTGCCTTCTCGGGAGTCTTCTCAGCCCCGGCCTGCCATACATGATCCCCCAGTACCTTCTTAGCTGCAGCTAAAATCACATGGGTACCAGTATGATGCCTCATAAGTCTAAAACGTCTTATCCAGTCTATTTCTCCATGAACTTTGGTTCCAGGCTCAGCTTTAATTTCTCTCTCTAAGATATGTACAACTACGTCATTCACTTTCTGCGTATCAGATACTTTAATTCTATCCCCGTTTATGGTAATCCAGCCCTGATCGCCCAGTTGTCCACCGCCCTCTGGATAGAACGTTGTTCTATCTAACACCAGATATTTCCCTAACGAAGCTACAACCTTTGCATCAAACTCTCTAGCGTACTGATCTTTATAGAATAACTTTTCGGTTTCTGGTAAATTTTTGATTTTTTCAACAGTATCTACTGGCATCTTAGAGATATCTCTATCTTTCTTCACCGGTGCGCTCTGATGACTTTTTGCTACAATGGAGTAAAAATTGTGCGGGATCTCCAGATGAACTCCTCTCTTATTCATCTCCTCCTGAAGCAGATCTGGAGGAATACCGTTGGAGTCGTAGAGCTGAATTAATTCGTTAATACCTACTTCTTTTCTCTTCTGCAGAGCGTTTGCTACGGATGGTATCTTGGTTAAAACTTCATTGAACTTCTCCTGCTCAGTATCCGACGCATCAACAATATAGTCCCTATTTCTGATGAGCTGTGGGAAATCCTTTCCCCAGAAATCTATCTGAAGCTTTATGAGTTCTGATAGCCTGACGTCAGCCCCTAAAATCTTAAGAGTTTTCATTGTCCTCCTTATCAACAGCCTTCCTAGGTAACCCTCACCGGCGCTTGATGGAACAAGTCCGTCGCCCAACATGAGAGCTATTGTTTTTGTGTGGTCTAACACCTGGAAGACCCTCGCTGCCCTGGTTAACTCCTCATTAACCTCTTTTACATTAATCCCTAAAACCTTGGCTACATGTTCTCTATGCTCTTGAACAGTTCTAGGTGCATCAGGGTCAATCTTTCCGGCAAATCTGGAGGACACTTTAAGAAGCTCATCACTGACCTTAGGTACGCCCAGAATATTGAAGAACCTATCTACCAGGTCTCCATATATTGCATGAAAGGCAGTAGGTGTCCTTTGAGTAAACCAGGCTAATCTTTCAATTCCATATCCTGTATCCACAATTTTAAGTTTCAAAGGAACATATTCGTTTCCTTTAATTTCATATTGCATAAACACTAACGTGGCAAGCTCTAGACCGCCCACTGTGACCTCAAATGAGGGACCGGCATTTCCTCCTCCTTCCCACCATGACTCCTTAAAGTTCAATAACTCCTCATCAATCTTCATTTCGTTCACGAAGAACTCCTTCGCATAGTTGACAGTCTCGTCTTTCCAATAGAGGAATTTGTCGGGATAATTGAAGGCGTGATGCCCTCCCATTTCGAACGTAGTTAGATGTCTGCCAAATGTGACTCCAACGTTGTCAACGTCATCCATTCTTATGCATGGCTGTGATATAACCAGAGGATTAGCAGGGGGCGGAGCGATCCCGCTGGTAATAAAGGGTTGGAAGTCTACTATACTTGCTATAGTTAAGTACAGGTCCTCTCTCCATCTAGCCAAAACTGGCTTAGGGGGTATAATCTCATGACCGTGTCTGTTGAAGAAATCGAGAAATCTTTTCCTAGCCTCGCTTACTGACCAGTTTAGATTCGCACCCTTCATTTCCAGAAAATAGTAGTCGGAACACGGAATATCCGAACAGTTCTCCCTAGTTGAGTCCTTTGACCAGAAGGGTGTATGGCATACGTTACATTCCCTTCTCTTATAACTATTGTCGAAAAAGATCTTCAACCTGTACTCTTCTTCGTTCCCTTTCATCATGAGTATAAAAATCTGCACAAGAATAAAACGTCTTCTAAAAAACTAATTTATCCGAAGAGGGAGGAGAGACCTCCGGCGATCTCCTCATCGCTGGGTCCTTTCTTCTCCTCTTCTTCTTTCTTCTCCTCTTTCTTGGACTCTTGAGCTGGAGCTGCAGCAGGGGCAGCAGCTACAGGCATTGCAGTTGCATTCTTAAGCACTTCGTCGATGTTCACTTCCTTAAGCGCTGCAACCACTGCCTTGACTCTTACCTCGTCTACATCAATCCCGGCTGCGGTGAGTATGTTCTTTACTGCTTCTTCTGTTATCTCCTTCTTACCCGCATGCAAAAGCAAACTTGCGTATATGTATTCCATTTCTAATCACCTATGAAGTGTATACCCACTTTAAAAAACTAATTTATCCGAAGAGGGAGGAGAGACCTCCGGCGATCTCCTCATCGCTGGGTCCTTTCTTCTCCTCTTCTTCTTTCTTCTCCTCTTTCTTGGACTCTTGAGCCTGCTCAGGTTGCTTAGGTACCTCTACTCCCAGGTCTACCTTTCCACTTATCGCAGAAAGCACTGCGTAGGCCTTAGAAACTGCCCTTGAGAGAACGGCACTAGCGGTGTCGGGAGTCAAGAACCCTGCCTCACCCGCCAAAGCTAAAGCCCTCATATGTGCCTTACTCAATGTTAACTTGAGCACCTCTGGAACAGGATACGCTATTTCGACACCTAAGAACAGAGAGTTCCTGAAGGCTTCATTAATCATTGAGCGGTAAGTATCTAGATTAATCTCCAGCTCTGATACCGGAATTAGTAAACCTTGATGATAAGCAGCCTTAAGTCTCAACTTGACATAAACTGGCATTATCCCTAACTTTTGGAGAATTGGGGCCGCTTCTGCGGGTATCGGATCTCCAGGTTTAGCAATTAGAGTGTCCTTAACCACATGAACCTTACCATCTTGAACCTTCGTCTGAACCTTGAGCTTGCCAAATGTGCTTAAAATTGGTCCTGCAGTCATTCCTGTATCTCCTGCAGGTATTACAACCTCCTCGTCGGCTTTATCTCCTGGCACTGGAAACCTCTTTAATTTAAATTTCGATAGAAATATAGATATTACAAATGGATTATCATTTGAAAATATAAATGCATTGCTACCTGTGATGTAGCCTTCAATTTTACTTAAATCTATACCAGCTCTCTTGGCTGCTATGGTGAACAGGGTATTTTTAGTTACTTTTATTTCAGCGATACCTCTTAACTTTTTCCTTATTTCATGAAGCTTATCTGTAGGAAATCCCTGAATGTCTGCAATCATGATAGTGCTAGAGTTCTTCAGTTTCTCCTCAAGTTCACTGACTTCATCTAATTTCCATCTGGGAATTTTCCTTTCTTCTACTATACTCATAAGGATCACTTCATCTTAATCTGGGCTGGTTTACCCATTGTTGTTTTCACGTATAAAGCTTTGATATATGTTGGTCCCTTAATCTTAGGCTCTATTCCATTCAAAACTGCAAAGATGTTATCTACTAGATCGCCTACTGGTTGATCCTCAGTACCGATGAAAGTTTGAGTATGTGGCTGATCCTTGGTCTTTACTAATGTTGATCTCTTGTACCTAATGACATATTCTCCCACGTCCGCTGAAGATGGAAGAGGAGTAGGGAATTTACCTCTAGGACCTAAAGCTGGGCCTAGTATCCTTCCGGCTAAAGACATTGAGTCCTGGGCTATGAGAAACCACTGATTCTTACTAGCTAGTTTTTTAATAGATCTCTTAGCTCCTTGAAGTTTCTGTAACTCTTCCTTTGTTAAAAGGACGTTAGGTTCAGCTTTCCTCACAGACTCCAGTTGCTCAAGCGAGGGCACAACTAACACGTTCCTGGGCTTACTGGGGGGCTTGGGTAAAACAATGGGATCCCTTAACTTTATGTCGCCCCTCTTCATGTCCACGTCCTTAAAGGATATTATCAGCTCTACACTTTGAGTGAATTGCCTCTTCTGATTATACTCCTGACTAAGAGCTAATTTCACAGCTTCCTCTATTTTCTCTTTTCCCACTATCATAGTGACTTCACCTATACGTTACCCCACTTGGGTTCCATTTCTTTTATTTTATCATCGTATTTACCCTCTTCAACTTCCCTGACCAGAAGCTTTGGATCCTTATTATCAACTGTAAGCCCTATACTTTTCGCAGTACCTAGAATGGACTTCACTGCTCCCTTAAGCTCTATGGCAGTCAACGAAGGTTTCTTTGATATGGCAACCTCTATTACGTCATCCATCGAAATATTTCCGACCTTCTTATGTTCTGGGTCACCTGAGGGTTCGCTGGCACCAGCTTTCTTTAGGAGGAGGGAAGTAGTGGTCGGAACTCCAACAGAGATCTCATATTTTTTTGTGTCAGTATCAACGTCTAAAGTAACTGGAACGGTCATACCTTTAAACTGAGACGTAGCCTCGTTTATCTTCTTAACCACTTCTCCAACATTAAGTCCCAATTGGGACAAAGTTGGAGCGAGGGGAGGGCCTGGCTTTACGTTTCCCCCCTCTACCACTACTTTAACCGATTTTTTTGCCATCTATTTCACCTTAAGTTTTCTTTATTGGTTTTACCTGATCTACAGGTATTGTGACCTGTAGAGGAAAGGCTGATTCTAGTATATTTAAAACTACTTCTCCACGTTCAGCCTTGTACTCCATTACTTGAGCCTGCATTCCTCTAAATGGACCCGAAATCACCTCTACCATATCCCCTATCTTAATTGCTGGTCCTGTGGGCTTTCTAGATACAAATTTCACAATATCGTCCTTTGGAACAAGACCAGGTGCTACTCCCCTAACGTGTCTTATCCCGCTAGTTATGAACTTAACTATATGTGGACCAGTACTTTCAATAATAACGTAACCCTTCAGCGAAGGTAACACCACTATGGAATACACGTCCTCTATGTTGTTGGTTTTTATCCTTTCCTCTAACATTATGGCTACACTAACTTCCTGTCCTCCAGTGACTTTCACCGCGTAAAAGTTTCTTATTCTAGAAGCTTCCAATTTTTACATCCCCTTAACCTAATAGGATGGAAAATGCCAATTGAACGAGAAAAGCTAGTAGTCCTACGAATAAGAGGACTATCAGGGTAACCCTCAGGTTCAAGTAGAATGAACTTCTATCTGGCTTCTTTGATACGCTTATTATCCTTCTCCAATCTTCCCTGAGCTTCTTTATCCTGTCAACAAGACTCATGCCTATTAACTACAGGCGTAAAATTATTAATTTAACTGACCAGCCTATCAGCGAACCAGTCTGGATTAAACTTTATTAAACTATCATAGTCCTGCCCCATCCCAACGAATATTACAGGTTTACCTAACTTATATGCCAAAGAGAGTGCCACCCCACCCTTCGCGTCTGCATCGACTTTAGTTAAAATTACTGCGTCATATCCGATATTTTTTTCAAAATATTCAGCCTGGGCTAAAGCGTCGTTACCCGCCAATGAGTCCAAAACTAATATCTTCATGTTCGGTTTAGCTATCCTCACAACTCTCCTCAATTCTTCGGTTAAATCCTTATCAGTATGCATCCTCCCCGCAGTGTCTATGAGAACCACGTCGATGTTCCTGCTCTTTGCTGACTGTATAGCATCAAACGCCACTGATGCTGGATCACCCCCGTACTTTCCTCTCACTAACGGAACCTCTAATTTTGAGGCGTGATAGGCTAGTTGCTCCTGGGCCGCAGCCCTGAAAGTATCGGAAGCTGCTATGATTACAGATAAGCCGTTTTTCTTTAGCAAATAGGCGAACTTGGCTATGGTTGTGGTCTTGCCTACCCCATTAACTCCAAAAAACACAATAACGAATGGCTTTTTATCCTTACTTATTTGAAAAATATCTATGTTACTATAATTTTTAGACAGTATTTCTCTTAAAGATTTTTTTAGTGAATTTTTTACTAAATCCTCCAAATTCTCTTTTCTGGATATTTTTTTGCCTACCAACTCCTTCCTCAGATCGTCCAATATCTTGTCCGTTACTTCCAGCGAGACGTCGTCTTCAAGGAGCTCAACCCTAAGCTCTTCAATAAGGTCCAAGATGTCATCTTCCTTGATTTCTTTATATCTAAGAAAGCCTAATATACCTGGCTTTATTTCCTTACTTTCCGTCTCCTCTAGAGAACGTTGA
Source organism: Metallosphaera tengchongensis (assembly GCF_013343295.1). Taxonomy (NCBI): domain Archaea; kingdom Thermoproteati; phylum Thermoproteota; class Thermoprotei; order Sulfolobales; family Sulfolobaceae; genus Metallosphaera; species Metallosphaera tengchongensis. Next base: position 332,969 of record NZ_CP049074.1, read on the forward strand.
CCTTGAGACTTCTCTTGCTTTTCTTTAGTCTCTCCTTGTTCAACCGTGAAGTCTTGGGCTTTAGCCTCTGAAGGAACCTGACTTTGTTCTGAAGCTCTCTCTTCTGTTTCTCTCCTTACATTGAGCTGGTTTGCGTTGTCTCCTTCAGTTTCGACCTTTCTAGATAATTTTTCGGTAAAAGACGAAAAAGCTTTCTTCAACTTGTCGAAACAGCTTACTCACCTTGAGCTTGTTGAGCTTGTGCCCTGTTTAAAATTTCAGCGATTTGAGAGTACGCATTAACTACAGTATTCAATCTGTTAGTTATTTCCTGTAGGCTCTTGTTTAGCTGTTCCTCCCTATTGTCTAAAATTTTAGAAGCGTCCTCAGGGGGTATTTCTGCGTAATATCCTAGACCTAAGTTAACCAACACTTTATCTGAAGGAATTTCAGTAACTTTCAATATAACGAATCCTCTCCTATCTACGGAAAGGAGCATTTCTTTGTTCTGCGCCTTAAGAATATTCAATGCTTCCTTTGAGCTCTTCACAGCCCCTAAAGACTCGAGCACTTCATCCCTTAGCTTTTGTAATGCATCGATCTCCTTCTTTAGAGAGTCCGCTTGCACCAAAAGATCTTCGAGGCTAACTACCATTCTTCCCTGATTGGATTCAGCCATTTTCATCACAATATTATCCTATCTATCTCTGCGAGTTCTTTTATCTTTTTATTTTTGAGATGTGTAGGGTCTACTTCTTTTATCTCAACAAATTTAATGTTCTTCCTTTTAATTTTATTTTTACTACCGAACTCCGCGTAAACCCGCTCTTTAGCTTGGGCTTCGTTAATAGCCCTAACGTATTTTGTAAATTTCTGCCTTGTTGGAAACTCGCTCTCATTGAAGAGAGCCTCTCCGCGGATAATGAAAGTTTTGACTTCAGTCATCTCATTCACTAAAAGCTCTCTGGATTCTTAAAATCTCTGGCCCAGTAGTCGATGTTCCAACCAAGGCACCATAGCTGTTTGCTATCATGCCGCTTCTTATAAACGCACTCCCAAAGTTAATAGTTCCAACTTCTAAGTTGGTTTTAAAGAATGAACTCAAGAGTTTAAGCTCGTCCTCTCTTGCCTCAATATGCACTAAGCCGCCCTTGGTAGTCAATACTCCAACCGAACCCACCACTATCACCTGCGCTACTGTGCCTTTCTTGACCTCCTCTACCCCAAGAGCCTTTTTTATAGTGTTTGCCTCTGCGTCTGAAAATTCCGGATATAGTAAGGCGCTTCTATCATTGGTCAAAATTACGTTACCTAAAGCCGTAGCCCTAACGTCAACTATCTCTACGTTAATATCCTTAGCCGCCTCCTTTATGACCTTAATTTCGCTCTCCTTTGCTATTCTCGGAAGAAGAATGCTGTGGTTGTTTCCTGCTACAAATACTCCAATCAAATAACTGTCAGCTATAGAAGTTTCTATCAGTTCAGTTTTAAGGTTGTCCTGGATTATCTCCTTCGAACCTTTATCTAAGTTCTTAGGAATTATTGTATACTTATCATTAGTAAAAATGTAAACCCCTATATTATCAGTCCCAAAAACACTGAACCTCTGAATATTCATTCAGGCTTCACTGCTAATCTGACAAGAAAAGTTTTTTCGCCTATTTTTAAGACAACAACTCTTACTTTTCTAGCCAACTTATCCTTAGAGTTATTGGAAATGGCGCTTACTAATAACGGATCCAAGATTACTTTATTTGCACCGAAATGCCTCGCTACTTCTTCTTTAACCTCATTAATAGCCCTTTTGAACTTCATTGTCCTTTTAGAATTATGCGCGCTCCTCAGGTTTATTACGAGCTCAAAGTTATCTTTTTGTTTCATAATTACACCTTCAGATCATTCCTTCTCCAGTTCCTCTTCTTGGGATTGAATCTGAATTTTCCGTTGGTCTTCAGGATTACCCATGCTGGAACCGCCGAGTTCTCCTTTAACGCCCTAGCTAACCTTCTTTTAACTCCAGAAGGCTTACTTCTACTCATTTCCAGCCCCTCTCCCTAATTTGAATATTGAAATCCCTTTTGGTCTGACCTGCTATCTGTGCCAGAATCTGCTTTAATTCCTCATCAGATATAGGGATCCTTATTCTTCCACTCTGAGCTAAAGTAATTAGCTGATTTTCAATTGACTCCGCAAGTTCAGGTTTAATGAGCTTTACATTATTCAGCCTTTGTCTAGCTTCTTGGGTTAATATGCTACGGAGAAGCGCCTCCTTTCTAGCCTCCAACTCGGCCTTCTTTTGCCTCTCTTCAGCAGCTCTCCTACTTTCCGTCTGAGCCCTACGTCTTAACAACTCCTCTAGTTCCGGATCCGAGTAATTATCCTCCGACATAACAGATCACTCCAAATACTTCTTCAGAGATGACTTATTGTTTGCTAACTCTATAAAGATTTCGTGAGAAACTTTGTCTAATAGAGCCTTCCCCTTTGGGGTAAGCGTCCTGCCTCTCCTTATTCCTTTCGTCTTGGCAACCAGCCCTGCTTTCTCCAATTGCTGGAAGAGTAATCTCGTGGAATGACCAGGAGACCTAGCAGCAACGGGCGGCTTGGTTCCCCTTCTCTTCAGTCCACCGTAGACTCTTCTTGACTTAGATACTCCAAAAGGACCACTAACATACAACTTTCTCAATATCGATGCCGCTCTCATATACCACCAAATCTCAGGCTCATCGGGTATCCTCTCCTTAAATGAAGCAGTTTTAGTAATTAGTGACCACTCTGGAGGTTGAACTTCCTTAATGTTACTCTTAATGTATTCGGATAATCTTTTCACCAATGTTTCAGGCGGTACCATATTGGCTGTAATCATTCCGATTCGATATTAGGTCTCACCGAAAGTTTAAAAATTAACCTCATCAATATCATGCTGTGAGGTTATACATAGCTTCTTCCAAGGAAATAAAGGATGGAAAAATTACCGACATATATTTTGAAAGGACATCTAAAGCCCTGGAAAAGGCAGGAATAACGAACGTAAAGGTGAGGATGGAGTTTCACTCTTATGGACTTCCAAAGGAATACGAATGGGCAGTTTTCGCTGGATTAGAGGAGGCTCTGTACCTATTGGAAGGAAAGGATGTGAACGTATATGCGATGGAAGAGGGAACACTGTTTAAAGAAGTAGAGCCTGTTATCACAATAGAGGGCAACTACCTGGACTTTGGAGTATTGGAAACAGCTTTACTAGGAATCTTAAGACATTCTAGTAGTATTGCTACAAAAGCAGCAAGAATAAAGAGGTTGGCCTTTGATAAACAGGTTATATTCTTCGGTCTGAGATCTGTACATCCAGCAATAGCACCTATGACAGATAGATCTGCTTATATAGGTGGGATGGACGGTGTATCTGGTGCCTTCAGCGAGGAGTTATTGGGCGTAAAACCATCTGGAACCATGCCACATGCCCTAATGCTAGTGGTAGGGGATAACGTAGAGGCATGGAAGATATTCGATGCCGGAGTAGAACCAGATGTGCCTAGGATTGTCCTGGCTGACACGTTTGAGGACGAAAGGACTGAAGCAATTAAAGCTGCAAAACTTTTAGGAGAAAGATTAAGCGGAATTAGATTGGATACGCCTTCAAGTAGGAGAGGAAACTTCAGAAAGATTATACAAGAAGTTAGATGGACCCTAAACCTTCACGGGTTTCATAACGTGAAGATAATAGTTAGTGGTGGGTTGGACGAGCCTCAGATTTTAGAGCTAAGAGATTACGTAGATGGGTTTGGCGTAGGTACTAGTGTGGCTTTCCCTGAGAGTGTAGACTTTAGTGCGGACATTGTAGAGAAGTGGGTAAATAACCAATGGGTACCACTGACCAAAAGAGGAAAGTGGCCAGGCGCTAAGCAGGTCTTTCGTTGCAAAAGATTTGACGACGTTATTGTCCCTTGGGGGAAGCAAATGGAGGGATGTGAGCCCCTGCTTCACAAGTTTATGGAACACGGTAAACTGGTTAGGGATCTTCCTTCCCCACAAGAAATTAGAGAGAGAGTGATATCCCAACTTAAAGACTTGCCCAACGATGAGAAGCTAACCTCAGCAATGTAAGCCGTATACCCTGCTTCCCTTAACTACAGTTATTCAACAACTATTTCCTTAATTCCTTCTATACTTCTATTGAACGCTATTTCTGCTATTGGCTCCATCCTCCTAATTGCGTTATATAATCTCAGGTTTAACGTTCTTATCGCTGTAGCCACTTTAGGCGCATTCATCTTTTGTATTCTCTCCTCCAGCAGAAGAGCGTCGGAGAGGAGCACTCTCCTTAAAGTCCTTAGCTCATCCAATGCCTCATTTACCAGTTTAATGTCCTCCTTACTTAGGACTTTGACTACATGGTCTATAACTACAGCGGTTTGGTCTATCAGCATATCCATTTTGTCCCAAGACATTTTAAGAAGAGCTAAGTCATCTGGGTGCAAACTGAGTAGATCATTGGCGGCTTCACTGATCTCGTCTGCAGCCTCTTCGGCTGCCTTCACTAAAATACGATTGCCAACTATTTGTATTCTCTTAACTCCTATCATATAGGCGAGGCTCCTGTTTACCTGGGCTAGCAAAAGCTGTCTAAGGGATAGATAGTACAACCTATCGACTTCCTTCTCTAACTCTACAACTTCCTGAAGGAAAGTCCTGCTAGCCTCCCTGATACCCAAATTAAGATAATGCAACATCTGTTTTAAGGTGTTTGTTAGTCGGTTTACAAGGCTTCCTAAGTTATATTTAGTAGGGTCCAAGAAGGACTGTATCTGTATGCTGGTTATATCCTGAGACACTATCTCTAGACCTATAAGGCTCCTCGCAGTCTCCTTGATTTTCCTTAAGAGTTCCTCTGTGAACACACCGTTGGTTGTTTCTATGGATATTCTATCAAACCCTAGTATGTAAAGACTGTGAACGATCCTAGTAACGAGGTCTGGAGAAGTCGATACTGAAATCCTAACCTTCATCTCCTTCGGAGCGTTATCGGTCTTGAGATTTGGAGGATAGACCTTTAGACTGCCGTCCTCATCTACTTCAAGATAAATACTTTCTCCTGGACTCAGACTTACTTCTTTGACCCAATCAGCAGGTAAGGAAACCATCAGGGTAGATTTCCCAAATTTTTGTACTCTTCTAACTTCCATATAACTCTCTATATACTTCAAGAGTATATAAAAGTAATTTAAATCTAGTCTATATTGTTTTGACTACTGGAACAGTGCCGAAATTTTTAGTGTCTATTTTTTCTTCACCATAGGAAGGTATAATTCTTATTCCATATGGTCTTTTTTTCAACCTTTGTATGATGATAAGGTCGCTTATTATATTAAAGTACAAACCCTGCTCATAATTTACTCCAACCATATCCAAACCTGCTAAACAGGCTGAACTCATATTTAGTAGATGGGAGAGCGTTACTCTCCCTTCCAATACCCTTTCCTTTAATATGTTATCCTCTGCTACTGGTATCATGAGCTCAGAAAATCCCATTGCATTTACATCCGTATTAATTGACGCCCTCATAATATTATTATTCATATTACTAATTACAGATAAAACTCCTGGGGAATAAATTTTCTTGCCTAGCTTTGTTTCCAATAGATGTCCTACACTCTCTTCCATCCACGGGGAAACGGATGGATCTATTCCTAAAAACTTCAGTCCTATCTTCTCTTCTATTTCTTGACCTTTTCGCTTTGCCTCCATAAGAGCCTCTTCCATGAGATTCCCCAAGACCTCTTTTACGTAAATGAGAGAAAGTCCGAACCCTAAATGAAAGTTATCCCCAGATGAGGCAGGGTAGTAGGGAGTTGTAAGGAACTCCTCATTTAACAGTATTGCAAATCTTGAAGCTTCGTCAGGCTCCAACTTAGATAGGACTTTAACTGCGTTGTCCATGTTACGGTTATCTCTTAGCAGAATATGAACAAAGATGTTATCTCCACTTCGGAGTACATCTGGTATATCCACAATTCTTGGGTCATGATCAAATAACCCTCCTAAACTAAAGAGAACAGATTTATCGTCAGGTAGTATATCCAGTATCCTCCCCAAGTTAACATTAGTAGATGGTGGAAGGCTTATCCTCCTTGAGAACAGATCCATATCAATATCCATCAACTTTTGATGAAGCTGATGGATCGTGTCTTGATTAAGTGAGTTAGAGAAAACCGTTACTGCCCTTATTCTCATTTCTTATGACCACTTGAAATTGGATGTCGAGATTAAATGTCCTAAATCTACTTTCAATACTGCTAACTCCTCTCAGCCCTAGAGAGCGCTGTGTTTCCCTTGTCAAGATCAGTCACTAATCATGTTGGTTCTGACCTTAGAGAATTTAAGTTTCAATCGAGTCCGGACTCTTATTAGCGTTCAGTTATTTAGATGAAGCTAATATACATTGGGAAAAATAGGAAAAAAGGTATATCGGGGATAATAGCAAGTCTGGTTCTTGTCATAGTCTTCATATCCACAGTAACCGTCACCCTGTATATCGAGAATCAGACATTTAACGGACTGAATACAGTTTCCAAACAATTATTAAATACCCCAAGCACGTTAATTGAGCTTCCCGGAGATCAGGTTTATTCAAATAGACCTGTTTCCATTAAGTACGTCATTTATCCTAACGGACAGATTCAGGAGGAAAATCTTAAGATAACATCGACACCGATGGATATATCAGGGGTTTTGGGCGGATTTGGGTGGGCTTTGCTAGTAACCAGTGACGGACAATCTTTCAATATTTCTAATATTAAGTTGCTATCGGATGCAAACTCTGCTTATTTTGGTTTAAACCTTCCTCCGGGTTCTATGATAGGAGGATATTCAATTGATTACAACGGCAATTTATTTTATTATATACCTGGTCAGTATCAAGCTGGAGATGAAATCCCAAGTTCATTACAAAGTTACGTTAGTTCACAGTTTACAAATTTTGACCCTACAAATACTGTATCTACAGGGTTAAGCTATACCTATTCTCATCAATTTCTATATGGGGCTCTGTTCAACTCCTCAATTCTGTTTCCGTTCTATAACGGTTCATCGCTAACTTTCGGAATTACGTGGATCTTGGGGGACTTGCAGGAAAAGGGTTTAACATTCACAGCAGTGACGCCGTACGCAACGTTCTGTTCTGTTCCTCTAGAAAATTACATGGATATGGGATATTTCTCCCTACCTCTCTCTTTAAATATACTTTCTCCTCAAGGTAATGAGTACATTTGGATTGAATACCACAGTTACTCATATAGTACTCTCTTTTATGATAGATTTTTAAATATATATGGCGCAAGCAATTTAATGGATAATCCTGATATCGGGTACTTCGTTGTAAACGTAAATGGTTATGTAGGGAGAGCAGAGTCTCAGATTTTCCCCAATGGAATCACACTCACTATCCTAGATACGCCCAAAGGAATAGAATTTCTAGCCAACGGAAAACCCATTCTATTTAACGAAATCCAGGGATACGGTAAAACGCTCTATGATACGGCGTTTTTCCCAGTACATCTAATTCATGGAGAGGCTGTAGTTAATTTACCTGCAGGAACTCCTGTCAATTACGGTAATTATGAGATAAATGGAAGACCTGTAATATTACTATCTTCATTGCAATTGGGCAGTTCCATAGCCTTAAATCCACCCAACGGTACAGTAATCCAGTTGGGAACTGGGTGCATCTCAGAAATAAACACCGGAGTATATGATCAGCTTTTTGGAGAATACCTCTACTTCTACAAGGTGAACGTTACCCTAGACTCAACATTCGGAACCGATGTATTAGCAGAGCCTGTAGACTTTAGTGGCAACCAGTATTATATAGGGTATTGGAACGCATTCTCATTGGAAGATCAACCTTTAATAATTCAACCGGGAATTCATACCTACACATTCTACTTTGGTGCCACTGAGGGAGAAGCTTCCCTAAATAAAAACGAGATCTATACCATTTCGTTGCCCCTATCTATGGGAACTAATCTATACCTTAATGTCAACGCAACATAATAATTGGTATGTTTAGAGACATTTTACTTTTTGTCTAATGGATATAATTTCGGTTAACATGATAGGAGCTATTTCTGCCTAGCTAAATTTTTCATAGTTTTAACAAAATGTTTTCTAATATAAAAACAAAATCTCTACTCAAATCCCTGAATGACAGACTTTAAACCCTAACGTCTTAAAACTTCTATTAGATTAAGTCATCATACATGAAACTTCAACTAGGTGACCCTCCAAACGATGCTGACCCTTATGAATATTTTGTTAATGCACTTAAATTCTCAGGAGCAGGTAGCGGTACTGTAAAAATCTATTCCACTGCAGTTCGGGATTTTCTCAGCTTTATTAAGAAAGATCCTAGAATGGCTACTAACCAAGACTTAATCAATTGGATAAACGAGCTTAGTTCTCGTAAGGGTAAACTGATAGACAATAGGAGAGGGAGAATCTCGACCGTGAGAATCTATGTAATCGCAGTTAGGCGATTCCTAAGATGGTTAGGAGTTAACGTAAAACCTCCTATCCCTAGGACAAAGAATCCGGATAGGAAAGCACTAAGAGACGAGGATATTGAAATTCTTCTATCGAATTGTAGAAAATTAAGAGACAAGGTAATTATATCGTTACTCATAGATACTGGCTTACGTTCATCGGAGATATTATCAATTAAAGTCAAAGATATCAACCTAAACAGGAAATTGATAAAGGTCATTGAAACAAAGAACGGTGAAGAAAGGATAGTCTTGTTTACGACCAGGACCGCGGTTCTCCTAGAACGTTATCTGAAAGTATACAAAAAGAACCCAGAGGACCTATTGTTTGACATGTCCTACCAAGCCTTATATAAACTAATAAGGAGGTTAGGTGAGAAGACTGGAATTGACTGGCTAAGACCACACATACTCAGGCATACGTTTGCAACTAAAGCCATAAAGAAAGGATTACCCTTACCAGTTGTTCAGAGACTCCTAGGACACAAGGACATAAAGACTACCCAAATATATACTCACCTTGTAACTGAAGATCTGGAGAAGGCATATAAAACCGCATTTGAAAGTTGAGTATCTCATTCCAAATCTACCATAACCGTACTATGAGATGAAATACAACGTCAGTAAGTTAATAATTACAAAGTTGAGGGGAGACCCGCCAATTATGGCTGGGAGGAAGTCAGATATGTAGTCTTTGAACTCATGGTTAGAGTTCCTCTCATAGAGCCCTCACTTTAAACCCTACCTCTATAAGATGACCCAATGACTTTGGCTGCGATTGACCTCCTCCCCACCCTATAGGGCGGGGTTTTCTTTTTCGTTATAAGTCTTGGTTAATTCTAAGACTTAACCACTAATATTTGGAGAAGAATAACACAAGTCCAGGAAGGTATCTAAAAACGTGATTTTCCTTAAATATCTTGATCGAGGAGTAACTAGCTTACCGATAAGTTAAGTATAATTAACAAATAAAGATATTTAATTTAGTAAAAATAAAATCATTTCAATAATTGAACCTCACTAACGTATTCTAGAGCGTTATTCTCTATTCCTTTTATTTCCTCCTCGTTGAGTTTCCTCACTACCTTAGCTGGAACTCCTAATGCTAAACTATTATCTGGGATCTCTTTTCCTTCTGTAACTACTGCTCCAGCTCCTATAATTACGTTATTACCTATCTTAGCTCCATTGAGGACTATGGCTCCGATGCCGACTATCACGTTATTGCCTACCCTCGCTCCATGAATAACTGCATTATGACCTACAGACACCAGGTCGCCTATCTCTATCTTGAAACCTTTATCCGTATGAAGGGATGAGTTTTCCTGAATATTTGTTTTTCTACCTATAACAATGCTATCGTTATCGCCTCTTATTACCGCGTAATGCCAAATGCTCGAGAGATCGCCGATATTCACGTCCCCAATAACGTATGCCGTAGGGTGCACGTAAACTGAGGGGGATAGTCTAGGCTTCTTTCCATTAAACTCCTCTATGGGCATATTATCTCTTCACTAACTTTGCTATAAAAAAACCAGTTGTCTCATGAAGGTTGGGATGAAATCTCACGATTCTCTCTATTTCAAACCTAGGGTCTGACACTACTTCTTCGTTTTCTTTTAAAGTTACTGTACAGGTAGAGTATATTACTACTCCTTTTTTCTTCAAAATTTTAAATGCAGAATTAAGAAATTGTTTCTGATATATCTGAAAGTTCTTTATTTCTCCGATCGTCTTCCTATCGTATATTTTTGGCCTTACACCTATTGCAGAACATGGTGGATCTATAAGAACCTTATCGACTTCCCTTATATTGAAATCCTCATAAAGATATCGAGAGTCGCCAACTACCACTGGTACTTTCATTCTTAATGCAACTAGGACTTCTCGTAGTTTCTGTACTTTCTTATTAGTATGATCAAATCCAATAATTTTTGCCCTGGGTTCCAGCTGATATATATGAGTTAACTTGCCCCCAGGGTAGGCGTTCATGTCCACAATTGTCTCCGCTGGTCTCGGATCAAGCATTCTTGCAACATACATTGATGACTTACCCTGAGAAATCGCTAAACCCTTTTTTATAACATCTAGCTCTGAAATCTTAACAGACCTGTAAATCGACTCCACATTCTCCACAAGGATTTCCGATTCCGCTCTTAGCTTACCGTTGGCGACGTGTACGCCGTTCTCTGAAAAAATAGAGTATATGGGCCCATTCCCTTCAATTTTCTTTATCCCTGGTTGATAGACATTAGAGCCTATTATCGCACTCTCCGCTGTTTTCTTATCAACTATTATCCTTGAACTGTATTCCTCCAGCTTCGTGGGACCAATTACATTCACATAGATGGCTTCCTCAAAATCTTCATCCCTATTGAAAATGCTCAAATCTGCCTCATGTATCTCATCCCAGCGTAAAGTGTTCAGCCTTAGGTATAACCTTGGGTTAGGTCTTCCTAAAGAGGTTAAAAAGTCGCTAAAGTAACTACCATAAACTATTTTTAGCTCTGTAATTAAATCTTCATCATAATATAATTCTGGTTGATAATTATGACCACTCAACGTCAACGCCTCTATTATTTGGTTCCGTTAACCATCCTCCGAATCTAGACACCAACTCCTCCCCTTCCCTTCGAGTCGCAGTAAAGGTAAAAATGGCAGGTCCGAAAGACGAAAGACCCGAGGGGAATCCATTCTTGTACAGCTTTATCATCATGTCCTTGACTTCATTTGACTGAAGCTCTACTTCCACTTTCTTAAACCCCAATCCCTGAATCTTCCATAGACCGTCTAAGGCGCTGGAAATATCCTTCTCCACAACTGAAGGAATGAATTCCATCAGAACAACTCTTGTGAGTTCACCTATTTGCGAAGGGGAATATTTCCTAAAAATGTCCAATTCAGTGCTTCCAAATATCTTCCCTCCGTTAGGCACATTTACGTAAATATACCACGGAAAATTTACCCTTAGTAGAAGGGGTGGAGGAGGAGCATTTGAAAAGTCTGAAGGTAAGGGAATATGCTTTATTCGTGTAGAGTGCCCACCGTCTACTACAAATCCACCGTTATCAAATAGATGAACCCCTACCCCTGATGTACCTCCTCTCCCCACCTTAGAAGCTAGCTCCACTGCGCTCATTTTTTCAAGGTTTAGTTCTGAATGGAGTTTTGCGGCAGAGAGCAAAAACTGTGTTGTGTGTCCTAAACCTATATGCTCTTCGTAGTCTTCCTCGATACAAAAGCTAACTGTTGAAAGCCCTCTTATGTTAAGATTGGTGCAGTCCCCGGATCTCAATACAATTCTTGGTCTCTTTAACCCAATTCCCATTCCCCCATCAATCCTTCCGTGTTTACCCTCCATATCAAAGAGGGTGATATGTATCCTAGAAAGTCCAATGATCCTTAGCATTATCCTTATTATTGAGATAGAGAAGCGAAATTAAAGTGATTGTTATGAGTCTGGCAACTGTTCTGGAGAAATGGGGCAGAGAAAGGCCTTATAGCTACTTTGTACCACAGACGCTGACTTATTCGCAGGCTGCAGAGAAATCCGCGTCTCTTGCTTCTCAGCTATCTGAAGGAAGCACTGTAGTCCACTTTATGTTCAATTCTGTAGAATCGATCCTAGCTTATTTAGCAGTGTTTTGGGCAGGCGGAAAAGTTGTAGCTGTCGATCCACTCACATCTGCGGAGGATCTTAGGTTCATACTCGAAGATTCGAAACCAGACGTTGTTTTCGTTGATGAGGAGACATTAAAAAGGGAAAAGGATATCCTAAAGGACTTCAAAGTTAAAATCCCTACGTTCTCAGGGACTAACCGGAAGCCTCCTTTTTATTATGAAGATGGGACTCCTGGGCTATCCTACTATTACGCTGGAATTGCCGGAAGAACAATGGAGGTTATACATAGCGGATATAGGGTGTGGTTGAACTCTAGAGCTCTTTATGAGGCAATAGGTCTTCAGACAATTTCTACACTCCTAACCGTACCTGTAGCACACGTGTTAGGGAATAGCGTACTTGGCGTTACACTGGAAAGCGGGGGTTTGCTAGTTCCAATGAAAAAATTTGATCCTGCAGAAGCTTCAGACCTCATCGTAAAGTACGAAATGAACTTTTTAGCTACTGTACCTATGGTTTATGATTCCCTTATAGAGAAAGGACATGGGCTCTCAACACTAGAAGTATGCATAAGCACGGCAGCTCCTCTCTTCCCGAGCACCGTAAAAGGCTTCAAGGAGAAATTTGGGAAGGATATAATTCAGCAATATGGCTTTACCGAGGGACTCGTATTGACTCTGCAGCCTAAGGAGACTGCAGGAATTATCACTATAGGTAAACCTCTCAAAGAAGTGCGTGTAAAGGTGATTAAAGAGGATGGGAAGGAGGCGAAGGAAGGTGAACCTGGAGAACTCTGGGTTATGGCCCCTTGGCTAATGTTGGGTTACAAGGATAAGAACGAGAACCAGGGAATTTGGAGGGACGGCTGGTTGAGGACAGGAGATATAGTATCGTTAGACTCTAACGGACTTTTATATTTCAGAGGAATTAAAAAGAGAATGCTAAAGTATAAGGGGTACCCCATCTTTCCGAGGGACTTAGAGTTAATCCTATTACAACACCCAGAAGTGAAGGACGCTAAGGTCCTGGGAGAAGATATGGGAAATATTGGACAGCAACCAGTGGCCCATGTAGTATTGAGAGATGGAGCTAAAACCAACGAAGAGGAACTCATAAACTACGTTAATTCTAAGGTAGCATTTTATAAGAGGTTAAAGAAAGTGATAATAGTGAACAGACTTGAATGAACTTGAACAACTCGCAAAAGAAATCAGCGAACGTTTAAATAAAAAGGCTTCGCAGTTGGAGAAGAAGCAAGACACCAACCTGATGACCATAACCGATGATAATATTCAAGATCTACTGTCTAAAAACAGGATAGTTGTAATAGATTTTTGGGCCCAATGGTGTGCTCCATGTCATCTTTATGAACCAGTTTTCAAGAGAGTTGCCTCAAGATACTCGGGGAAAGCCCTTTTTGGGAGAGTTAACGTCGATGAAAATCCCAAGATCGCCGACGCTTATGGTATAATGAACATTCCGACTACCCTTATCATAGTGGAAGGCAAAGTGGCAGATACGCTCGTAGGAGCCGTAGACGAAGAGACTCTAGAAAGTTCATTAAAAAAATACTTGAATTAGAATTTTTACAATTATAATTATATTATTTGAAATGTAAATATAAAGATATATTATTTTAAGGAAAAGTTTATTTTTAAGTTTTGGTAACTAGATGCGTGCTCGAGGCGAGAGTGAAAAAAAGCTTTGCCAACTTCGTTCTAAATGCGGATTTGAAGGATGAAGGAATAATATCCATAACTGGTCCAAACGGATCTGGTAAGTCCACTTTCCTCAACATAATAGCTGGTTTCATTAAACAAGATGATGGAAGAGTTATAATAGCTGGAAGAGATGTCTCATTCTTTCCACCTGAGAAGAGGGGCGTTGTACTAGTTACACCAGACTCCTATATCCCATCCCTCGATGTAAGTAAACACCTTCGCTTTGGAGCAAAATTAGCCGGGTATAGGATTGGCGAAACAGAATTAAGCGACATAAGAAAGATGTTCCAAATCACATTCGATGGAAAGATGAGAAATCTTAGCCTAGGTCAAAGGGAAAGAGTGTCGATCGTTACTGCTTTGCTGTCCAAACCTTCTTTACTTCTTGTAGACGAAAGTTTTTCAAATATTAGTGATAGTAAAGATTTTATTAAAAACTTACTAGAATTTATAGAGAACTATCACAGGATGGATTTGATATTCACTACCCAGGACTTAGAGATGACAAAGTACGCTCAACATCACTATATGATGAGAGATGGAAGTCTATTAAAAAGATTCTAGAGAATACCATTATTATTATCGTAGCATATTGAATATCGTTCAAAACTTTACTTATGTTATTAAATTATATTCATAATAAACATACTTCAGGCTTTTATACCCATTAATATTAGTCCTACGCATGCCAAAGACGCCAGAAGAAGCGGTTCAATATGTAAAGGATAAGAAGATAGAATGGATTGACCTACAATTTACCGATCTTCCAGGCAGGCTACAGCACGTCACCATTCCAGCGAGCGATTTTACCGTCAAGGATATCGAAGCGGGATTTGGAAAATTAGACGGAAGTAGCATAAAGGGCTTCACCACGATATTCGAGAGTGATATGGTTCTCCATCCAGTTTTAGAGACGTTGAATGCTTTACCTTGGTCACCTTCCGTTGCTAGAGTCCTCACCAAAGTGTATTGGGGGGGAGGAAAGGGTAGATTTGAAAGAGATCCTAGATACATAGCGGAAACGGCAGAAAGGACATTGGCAGGGGACGGTTACGTATCCTACTATGGACCTGAGTTGGAGTTCTTCCTCTTTGATAGGGTAGATGTAGATGTCAAAACACCGCAAAGCGGAACTGGTTACAAAATAACTGCCAGGGAAGCACCGTGGAGCTCAAGTGGAAACTTTATTATAAGGTATAAGGAGGGTTACTATCCCGCTCCTCCTGTAGATCAACTCATGGACGTGAGGTTAGATATAGTACAGACCTTGACCAAGTACTTCGATTTCGCTGTAGAGGCTGCTCACCACGAAGTGGCCACCGCCGGACAAGGGGAGATTGATTTCAGGTTTTCCACTATGGTAGAAACTGCGGATAAACTGCAGACCCTTAAATATGTAATTAGGAACGTCGCGTCTAAGCATGGCCTAGTGGCTACCTTCATGCCCAAGCCCATGTTTGGGGACAACGGTACTGGGATGCATACGCATTTCAGTTTGTGGACTCAAGAAGGCAAAAACTTAATGTATGATCCGAATGACGATTACGCTGAAATAAGCCAGATAGGAAGGTATGTTATTGGTGGAATCTTATCCCATGCCAGATCCCTTTCAGCTATAGTCTCACCTACAGTCAACAGTTACAGAAGACTAATCCCGGGTTTTGAGGCACCAGTTTACATAGCGTGGAGCAAAGGGAACAGAAGCGCAGTGATACGAGTTCCATCCTACTATAAAGGCATGGAAAAGGCTAAAAGAATCGAATACAGAGCACCTGATCCATCCACCAATCCTTATCTAGCCTTCGCAGCAATAGCTGCCGCAGCACTAGATGGGATAAAAAAGAAAATTGATCCAGGAAACCCTGTTGATACTAATATTTATCATTTAACCTCGGAGAAAAGGAAAGAACTAGGAATAAAGGAACTACCTAGATCTCTGGACGAAGCCCTTGACGAACTTGAGTCAGACATGGAATTCCTTAAACCAATCTTCAATTCGTCTATTCTAGAGACTTATATTGACCTAAAGAGAGATGAGGCAAGAACTCTACAGATGTACCCGCATCCTATGGAAATATACTATTATCTAGACACTTAATTTTCACGTTATGTTAAAAATATATCTATATTAGTTTTTCATTTTTATTAGATAATTCTAGCATCTTAAAGACGTGGTTTCTAAGGCTTCTACTAGTTTTGAAGACCCCTCTTGTTGCCACAGAGAGTAATTTAGCTTCCCTATCCTTAACTCCCCTAACGTAGGAACACATGTGAATAGCTTCTCCTATTACCATAACTCCTTTTGGTTTAAGATCACTATTCATAAGGGCTTCAGAAATCTCATTAACCAGCCTCTCCTGGATCTGTGGTTTTGATGAATAGTAATTAACTAATCTTATAATCTTGCTGAAACCCGCTACTTTCTTCTCATCTCCAACTACGTAGGCTACATGGATCTTGCCCACAAAAGGCAAAAGATGGTGTTCGCACAAGGAGGAAAATTGAATGTCTGATGCCAATACTAACTGGTTATCTTCATAAGCTACTCCATCTTCCCCAAGACTAAACACCTTAATTTCAGGCTGACCTTCCCTTAGACTTGAAGTCATCTCCAGGAACGCTCTAGCTACCCTCTTGGGCGTCTCAATTAGTCCCTCTCTATCAGGGTTCTCACCTATAAGTTCTAGAATTTCTTTAACTCTTTTGGCTATCTCTTCTTCTAGCTTTTCTTTGTTTAACGACGTTTCCATTTTACAACAAATCAAATAGAAAGGATCAACTAAATATCCTTATATTAAACAATCTTACATCGTTTTATAAGTGGTCTCTAGAACCTCCGCTTTACCTTTCCTCACAATAATTGTATCCTCTATCCTTACCCCAAATTCACCGTCGAGGTAAATTCCTGGTTCCACAGTTATTACCATATTTTCTTTCAAGATATCGTCTGATTTCATAGAAATTGATGGAGATTCATGAACCTCAATGCCTACACCGTGACCGGTAGAGTGTATGAAGAACTGTCCATATCCAGATCTCTCAATTCTTCTCCTAGCTACTTTATCAATTTCCGATGCTACCACCCCATCGTTAATGGAATCTATAGCCTCCAGTTGGGCCTCTAAAACAATTTCGTAGACTGCTTTCATTTTCCCTGTGGTTGGTCCGAAGAGGAAAGTCCTGGTGCTATCAAAGGAGTAACCATCGAATTTTGCCCCTATGTCAATCACTACTTCGTCCCCTGGCCTCAGCCCTCTGTAACCTGGGACATGGTGAGGTTCTGACCCATTTTCACCAAACGCAACGATGGATGGAAATGCGTAATCTTCTGCACCCCCTTTCCTCATATTCATGTCGATAGTTCCTGCTAATTCAACCTCTGTCATGTTTTCCTTCAATTCATCCCTCACTTTTTCCATGGCTACCGCAGTGGCTCTTTGGGCTCTCTTGATAGCCTCGAGTTCTGAGCCCTCCTTTATTGACCTGACGTTTAGGATATGACGGGTGACATCTACAACATCAAACCTTGTCTTAAGTTGCAAGTACATATCCACGGGAATATATCCCACATCCACAAGTAACTTCGAGTTGATGCCAGGTTGGCATAACTTCTCTATTGCTGTTACCATGTTCCCTTCTATCACATCGTCGGTTAGTTTAACGGGATAGTAGACCTTCAGGTCAATTTCGCTGCTCTCTGCTTTTCTACCACGATATTTCTCTAACAACGGCACAAGTAAAGTCCTCCTTCCATCACAGTTGAGCAAACCACCAACTCCCCTGTAGCCCGAAAAGTAAAATAGATTGGGTTCACCCAGAATCAGAGCGTTTTTGACTCCAGCTTTCTCTACGATCTGATCTAGCTTATCTAGTCTCACGCCTCATCATGTACTTGAAGTTAGGCTCCCTAATAGATATTGCTACTTCAAAAGCGTGAGAAATCAAAGTCAGCCTATCTTCTTCACTCAATTTTTCGTTATTCAACGCATACATGATGTCAATCTCCTTGTCATCTCTATAAAGACAGGTCTTTAGCTTTCCATCGACTGTCAATCTTATCCTGTTACAACCAGCACAGAAGATTGGATTTGCATAAGGTTTCACCATCTCTACAATCAGACCTGAGGGAAGCACGTACCTAGGCCTGAAGTGCTTCTCCCTAATTTCCGACCTTATGGCCATCTTTGCTATTTCTGCCTCCAAGTTTTCAAGACTTTGATGGAAAGAGAAGGAAGTCTTACCTAAGCCTACAGGATGCATTTCAATTAAGTGTAGCTCATCTATACCGCTTTTCTCACTAAATTCTATGATCTTCTTTGCTTCCTCAACATTTCTCTTAGTCAATACATAGTTTATCTTGATGGGTCTGAATCCCTGATATCTAGCCTCGCGTATCCCCTCAATTACTCTGGAGAGCCCGTCAACACCTGTAACCTCTTTAAATTTTTCCTTAGATAGGGCGTGGAGGCTAATATTTATCCTAGTCAACCCCGCATCCTTCAGTTTACCGGCGATATTTTTCAAAAGAAAGGCATTAGTTGTCATAGACACGTCCCTAACTCCTGCCCGTCTAATTGAGGATATAATCTCTGGTAGATCTCTTCTTAGTGTCGGTTCCCCTCCAGTGAGTTTTACTGATCTAACTCCAAACTTAGTGGCTACCTGCGTCACAAGCCCAATCTGATATGGACTCAAACCTTCCATAACATGGGTATCCTCCCCCTCCATGTGACAGAAAAAGCACTCGAAATTACAGGCATGAGTTAAAGTAATTCTCAAATCTTCAAGAGGTCTTCCATATCTATCAATCATTAAACTTTATACCCTATTCAGCCCTTATAAACTCGAATATGAAAGACGTAATGTGCCCTAGATGCGGAGTTAGAATGGAATTCATATCGGAAGCTGAGGCTACTAACGAGAGGAAGACAATTAAATATTTCTATAAATGTCCAGCATGTGGAACTAAATTGGTAGATTCACAAATATCAATAATCCGAAATAACTCAGACACTATAATTAAAATTCAGATATAATTTTTCTCATAATATTAAGATGAATTGGAGGAAATAGGGAGAGTAACTGAAAGTTTCTCACACTCATTATATTCAACGCGACCTCATGCGATGGGTTATAAAATCTTAAGAAATCTTGCATAGTTTTTTCAAATAGCTTTAGATCTTGTATATATTTATATGAAATAAAGAGGGCAAAAACAAGGATATCCCAAGCCTTGAGCGTTAAATCGTCGCTAACGATAGCCTCTTCCGCATCAATAACGTATATATTATCAGCGACTAGAAAATTCTCCAGCTTAGTATCTCCTAACACGAAGCTGTTATCATGGATATACCTTATCACTTTACCCAGTGTAGAGATGCTTTCAGGAGACTCAGGTAAATTTCCTTCTATGTACTCCCTTACGATACATTTCTCCTCTAAATCAAAATCTATAAGCCTAGGCACCTTGATTTCAGTCCATGGATAAGTTAAAAATTCCAATTCTCTCCTCATTCTAGTTTCTGGGCTCGCAACGTATGGAAAAGTCCTAAAGGCTGAGGAAATGAAGTACCACTTAAGACCTACGCTAGACCCGTAACACTTTACCACGTACCGCTGCCCTTCGTTCTTCATAACTCGACTTTGGCTATACAGTAACCTCAATACCTCATCCAGTTTCATTAGGATTTAGATTTAACTTGATCCTTATTAATTCTCCATCGTCATAGATTTCCTTAAAATCGTTCTGACTAAATTTCCTCATTTTTATATTACGAGGGGAAAAATCCAATAGTTCTCCATTCTTATTATAAATTAGAATTACTTCACTCATGAAACATGAACATACTTACACACAATTTAAGTTTTTCCTATCATTGATTCGATCTCATCAAGATACTTAAAACCGTCATCTGGGAATATCAATATCGACGTCTTCTGATCAGATATCTTCTCATATGCTGCCACAGTAGCGCCGGAGCTTATTCCAATTAGGATCCCAGAAGATCTGGCTACACTTAAGACTCCAGAGACTGCCTCCTTCGAGGTTATATCCATGATCCTGTCTATCTTTGCACCTGATGAAAGAGTATCTCCGGTTTGCCTCTTAATTCCAGGTATCCTATCATTTTCAGCTGGCTGAACCCCGATTATCTCAACGGCGTCTCCATACTTCTCCTTAAAATACTTGGAAATTCCGGCGATATGTCCCCCTGTCCCCATGGTAGCAATAATCCTCTCTGGGGTTTTGCCCACAGAATTCAATTGCTCATCTATCTCTTTTGCGGTGGTCTCAAAGTGCGCCTTTACGTTGATTGGATTATTGAATTGATTTAAGTGATAGCTTCCAGAGGTCATCGAGAAACTCTTTACTAAGGGAATTAAATCATTAGTGGACTTGCCTGCCTCGATCACAGTCGTTCCTAATATTTTCATTGCAGATTTGAATGACTTGGGAGCAGAGGTTGGAATAAATGCTACGAACTTTCTCTTATAGATAGCAGAAAGAGAAGATAGTGCTACTCCCACATTTCCGGAAGTGGCTTCAGTAATTTCTTTCGCCTCGGATTTCAGAGCCTCCCTAAATAGGAACCACGCAGTCCTGTCCTTTATGCTCCTGCTAAAAGGGTTGTAAAACTCCAGTTTTGCCCATACATCTTCTCCTATATCTAGCTTAAGAAGGGGAGTAGGCCAATTATCTTCTAGTAGCTGGATGGGGTTTTCATATACTTTATTATTTGTATACACAATACGCATCTACCCGGTGAATAAGGTAGAAACGAGGTATAATAATCTATCTTTTCAGTTTTAACTTGATGATAAATCTTCCTTTCTCTCTGGTGCACCCAAGATATTGATTACCGGTCTCATTGCACCATTTTTCTAGCTCTTGTGCAGTAGCTTCCCATGGGGTTTTTATCAAAATCTCCTCTTCACCTTTCACAGTCCGCCATTCCCTCATAACCTTCAGAATTACTACAGGGCAAACCTCATTAGTTTCTATTACCCTCATAGGGTTACCACCACATCCGAATCTTGTGCCTCCTTAAGGTAAGTTATCCCACCGGAGAGTTTTATGTTATCCATTAGATCTTCCTTTCCTAAATGGGCTATCTTAAGTCCTACCTCATCGATGTAAAATTCAACGCCCTCCTTGATAGCCTCCTGAATGAGGAGTTCGACATCAGGTAGCTTCATCCTTTTCATTTCCATTGATACAAATAATCTGGCGAAAAAGCCAAGCCTCAGTTTAGCTCTCCCTGAGAATTTTTTGGTGAAAATTGCCACAGCCTGAGAAGTTACAAAAAACTTCACAGTCCAATCTATGGATCTAGCGTCCAAAGCTAACACCAATCCATGATATAGTTTGTCCATGCTATTGTCAGCCAAAAGTATCGTTAATTTACCCATATGCTATAAAGGTCAAACCTTTAATTAAAAAAATGTCGAAATGTTACTTAACAGAACAGCCCTAATATTTATCTTGTGAATTGAAATTGCCTGGAATCGATTAAGGTATAAGAATGTTTAACCTGAACGAATTTATTGCTAGATAATATCTTTGTTTTTGAAATATTCATTTGCAGAAGATCTGACTAAAAGATAACAAAATTTAAATCAGTTTCTTTAAAAATCTAGATTGCTTTATACTCTAAGTAAGGATACAATGATTAGCATAAGTATCAAGCCCCGCTAGGTCAACTTAGCTAGTAAGGGGAACTACACTAGTTACATTTATTAATCGTAAATGTTCAATCATTGACGGAGGGTACAAGAACAGGAGATGTCTAATCAGGCAATTTTCCAGTCCCCTGAAGATAGAATAATAGGAAAACACGTTTTTGGAAATCTTTATGATATAAACCCTGAAGATATTAATAACGAGCAGATGCTTAAGGAACTTGTCCTTCAAGCGGTAAAGATCGCGAATATGAATCTGGTGGAGGCAAAGTCCTGGAGCTTCGGAGGTAAGAAGGGCGGTGTGTCGGTTATAGCGCTCATAGAAGAGAGCCACATCGCTCTCCATACATGGAACGAATATAACTATGCCACACTAGATGTCTATACTTGCGGGGAGGACAGTGACCCACAAGCCGCCTTCAAGTTTATAGTGGAAGCACTGAAACCCAGAAGGTACCAGATATTCTTTGCGGACAGAAGCTCCAGTTAAATTTGTTTTTTAGTTTTCTTAATAATTGTAAAGTCAACTGTCTATATGGGTATAGGCAATAACCGAAAACCTTTATAATCATGACAAAATACTACTTGGGATGCAAGCTGGTATTGTTGGTTGGGGGTCTTACGTTCCGAAATATAGGATAAAAGTTAGTGAGATAGCGTCGGTCTGGGGAAAGGAGGAGAACGTCGTCAAGACCTTGGGGCTAACAGAAAAGTCTGTGCCTGCTGCAGATGAGGATTCAACAACGATGGCAATAGAGGCAGGGAGAGAAGCCTTAAAGAGGGCAGCCGTTGATCCCAAAGATGTAGAGATGGCTCTTTTCGGCTCAGAATCCAAGGTTTATGCAGTTAAGTCTACATCTGCCATACTGATTGACGCATTAGGACTTTCAAAGTATTCCTTGACAGCTGACTTAGAGTTTGCGTGCAGAGCCGCCTCAGCTGGGCTTAGGATGGCTTTTTCTATGGTTGAGAGTGGTAAAGTCAATTACTCTCTAGTTATTGGATCAGATACTGCCCAGTCTAACCCAGGAGACGTGCTGGAGCTGAGTTCGGCTGCTGCTGCTGTAGCTTTTTTGGTTGGTAGAAGTGACATGGCTTCAGCTATAATAGAAGCAAGCACGTCCTATGTCACTGATACTCCTGATTTCTGGAGAAGGGATGGGATGCCTTATCCACTCCACGGGGAAGCCTTCACTGGGGAACCAGCTTACTTTGCCCATATTACAGCGGCTGTGGAGAGACTGTTTCAAGATACTGGTTTGAAGATTTCCGATTTTGATTATTTTGTCTTCCACCAACCCAACGGCAAGTTCCCATTTCAGATAGCTAAAAAACTGGGTATACCCTTGGAGAAAGTCAAACAAGGTATGGTTTCAACGTACATCGGTAACCCGTATAACGCATCTGCACTTCTGGGTTTCGCTAAAGTGTTAGACATAGCTAAACCTGGAGAGAGGATATTGGTGGCCCCCTTTGGAAGTGGGGCAGGGAGCGACGCTTATAGCTTTATTGTCAGCGACAAAATTCTAGAGAGACAGAAGCTAGGCCGTACTGTAGATTACTACATCCAGAGAAAGAAGATAGTTAGTTATGCGCAATATGCCAAGACAACCCATAAGTTCAAGATGTATGAGTAGGTGGGCTGGATGACAGACGCTTATGTCTCAGGAGCGTCCATGATAAAAGTGGATAAATATTATGAGAGCAATGCCATAGACTTAGCTATAGCTGCCGTTTCTCAGCTAGAGGATCAGCTAACAACAAAAAAGCCTGATATGCTTTTCCTCGCAAACGCTTATAGTGAGAGTACGGAAGAACAGGTTCTTTTGGCAAACAAATTGGCTAGAACTCTAGGATACGAGATACCGGCTTTTAGAGTTGAAAGCGGGGACTCCAGTGGAGGATCAGCAATATACTCTGCGTATCTTGCTGTTAAGTCAGGGATTGCTAAATCAGTTCTTGTGGTAGGGACAGAAAAGCTTTCGGACTTTCCTACTTCTCATCTTAACGATATTATTTCCCAGAACTTGGATGAGGAGTTCTCGTATAGATCTGGTGTAGTACCTCAAGCCTATGCAGCCATTCAAATGAAAATGTACATGAAAGAATACGGAGTTCCCAGGGAGTATTTTGCTGAATGGCCTTATCACATGCATAAATATGCCTCTGAGAACCCCTTTGCCTACTTGAAGTTCCCGGTCGAGAAGGAAGCTATCCTTTCATCCCAAATAGTTTCTGAGCCCCTGAGACTCTTTGACACAGCTGCAAGATCTGATGGGGCATCGGCAGTCCTCATAACCAACCATGAGATTGGGAAGAAGATTTCGGAGACCCCTGTAAAGATCGAGGGAGTGGAAATGTTTACCTCTCACTTCGACTATAGGCAACTGAAAGCCGTACAGGGTGCCTTAAAACCATGGAGAGAATTTCGGCCAGACTTTTACGAGATTCATGACTCATATAGTGTGACAGCTGCCATGATATTGGAGGAGTTAGGATTAGAGAGAGGGAAGTCACTTTACATGCTAGATCAGATCCAAGTGAACTATTCCGGCGGTCTTAAAGCTAGAGGGTATCCTGGTGGTGCAACCGGAGTTTATCAAGTGGCCGAGGGATTTATGCAACTTGCAGGTATATTCAAGGGGAAGAGGGTCAGGGACGCTAACAGGGGCTTAGTAATCTCAGCAGACGAGCTCGGCTCAGTGGCTATCACAATAGGTTTATCTAGGTGAAAGTTATGAGAATCCTTCCTCCTAAGATTTGGAGAAACAAAGATACTCACTACGCTCTCTCAGCTTCCGTGTGTGAGAAATGCGGGAATGTAATATTCCCTGCAAGGGCTTCATGTAATAAATGCGGTTCCTTCAAGGTTAAATTAGTGAAATTAAGTGGTAAAGGCACTCTTCTCTCATTCACCAAGTCTCACCAAATTAGAACAGGTTACGAGAAGGAATCCCCCGTTTACTTTGGACTAATAAGATTAGATGAAGGTATAGAGATTCTAGCCCCCCTAGTTGACGTGGATGACGATCCTAAGGACGGGTCAAGGGTAGAGGCCACGATCAGAAGACTCAGGGTTGACTCTAGTAACGGGCTAATAGAGTATGGGACTAAGTTTAGGCTGATTGAAAATGAGTAATCGAATAGAGGACGTTGTCGACAAGATAGTTAAGGGTGAAGTTGAACTTCACAAAATAGATGAAATTTTAGATGCTAACGCCGCTATGGTCGCAAGAAGACTAGCGATCGAAAGGCTTACTGGAAATGGGCTTCCAAGTATAGGATCTACAATTATTGACTATTATGATATAAAAAATAAGAATGCAGAGAACGTGATAGGTGCAACTCAAATACCCCTAGGAGTAGCAGGACCCATTCTAATTGACGGGGATTACGCTAAGGGTAACTTTTTCGTACCTCTTGCTACTACCGAGGGAGCGCTCATAGCCAGCGTTAATAGGGGTATGAAAGTTTTACGAAAAGCAGGTCCTGTGAGAACCAAGATAGTAAGAGATGGTATGACTAGGGCCCCAGTATTCGTGTTAGATAGTGTAGTGGGCGCAATGAAGTTCATAGAATGGGTTAATCAGAACTTTGAGGCAATACGTAATGTTACAGAATCTACCTCGAAGCATGGGAAGCTAAAGAAAATAGAGCCTCTTCTCTTAGGCAATAACGTTTGGCTTAGGTTTGAATTTGAAACAGGAGATGCCATGGGAATGAATATGGTTACTATAGCTACGGAAGCCGCTTGCTCCTATATCGAACAAAATTTTGAGGGTGCTAGATGCGTTGCCGTCAGCGGAAATGCTTGTAGTGATAAAAAGCAATCTATGGTAAACGAGTTGTGGGGTAGGGGAAAAACCGTAGTAGCTGAAACAATAATATCATCAGAAATATTAAAAAAAGAACTGAGGACGACTGCGGAGAAAATACTGGATGTTAACTTAAGAAAAAACTGGTTAGGCGGAGCCAGAGCAGGGACTATTTTCCAATACAACGCTCACTTTGCCAACATTATAGCGGCTATATTTATCGCCACTGGACAAGACGTGGCCCAAGTTGTGGAGAGTAGTACAGGGTTCACGTGGGTTGAAAACAGAGGAGATAATTTATACATCTCCGTCACGTTACCCTCGCTTGAAGTGGGGACTGTAGGTGGGGGGACTAGACTACCAACTCAAAGGGAAGCTCTATCAATAATGGGAGTACAGGGAAGTGGAAATCCTCCAGGAAGCAACGCGAAAAAGTTTGCCGAAATAATTGCCGCCGCGGTGTTAGCTGGAGAACTCAACTTACTATCTGCCCTTTCCACGAGAGAGTTGGGAAAAGCACATAAGATGCTAGGAAGAGGAATTAAAACTTAAAGGTTCTTAACCAATAACTGTCCTCAGATCAAACAAATTTAGAAGTTTTTATCTATAACAAATTATTGAACTAGCTGACTTCCTCCCCACCATAAAAGGTGAGGGTTACCTCTTCGATTCTTGTTTACATCCCTCATTTTAGGGGCAGTCGAGAGGAAAGGAACCATACAAGTTCATGACTGCGACTACGTCGCGGCCGTTTTCATAACCGCATGACAGCTGTAGTACCTATTAGCGACCTCTTTCATCTCTTTCCCACACTTAGGACATGAAGTAGAGGAGTAGTGAGGGTCTACGTACACAACTCTTAGTCCGTGTTTTTACCTGCCTCTCTATCCAGCACTGTAAACGACGATACTGCATGAGATACAGTCTATCCTAAACTCTTTTGGCAGCTTTTTTACATTCTGATCATATTGTTTAAATCTTCTAAAAAGATTGCTGAAACGTTAAATGAAATAGGCTTTCCTCAAAGTTGTAACGCTTTATTTCTTTATAGTTGAAAACACAAAAGCCCTCATAAAGACTTAATTTATGGTCTGGGCAATATGGGAATATGGATGTTCAAAAAGATTTAGAAAAAGTGATTGAACTAACAAGGGAGCAGAACAAATGGAGAAGAGTGGAGGCCATAAATCTCATTGCGTCTGAAAATGTAATGAGTCCATTAGCTGAGTCGCTCTACATGAGCGATTTTATGTCGAGGTATGCTGAAGGTAAACCCTACAAAAGGTTTTACCAGGGTACCAAATACGTTGATGAAATTGAAGTTTTAGCCATGAATTTAATGAACGAAATCACCGGAAGTAAGTTCTCTGATCTCAGACCAACGAGCGGCACTTTAGCTAATGCAGCAGTTTTTAGAATCCTTGCAGAGCCTGGAGATAAGGCCTTAATAGCTCCAGTTCAAGCCGGTGCCCACGTCAGTCACACTAAATTTGGTACTTTAGGCGCTCTTGGGATAGAGCACATAGAGATGCCTTATGACAAGGAAAACATGAATGTTGACGTGGATAAGGCAGTAAAAATGATAGAGGAAGTAAAGCCTAAATTTGTTGTACTTGGAGGAAGCCTTTACCTATTTCCCCATCCTACTAAGGAGTTGGCTCCCCATGTTCATTCCGTAGGAGCTAAATTGGTATATGACGCTGCCCACGTCTACGGGCTTATGGTAGGGAAGGTATGGAGCAATCCCCTAGATGAGGGTGCAGACTTCTTGAACGTATCTACACACAAAACTTTTCCTGGCCCGCAGGGTGGAGCTATATTTTCTAACGACGAGAATGAGTTCAAGAAGGTCTCAAGGACCATCTTCCCGTGGTTCGTGAGCAACCATCACTTACACAGATTACCTTCCACTGCCATTACTGCATTGGAAATGAAAGTCCACGGGCAAGAATATGCTGCTCAGATAGTTAGGAACTCAAAGGCCTTAGCCGAAAGCTTAGCGTCCCTTGGGTTTAATGTGATAGGGGAACACTTAGGCTATACCAAGAGTCATCAAGTAGCCGTGGATGTGAGGAAACTTGGTGGGGGAACGTTTGTTGCCAAGACATTGGAAAGCGCTAACATAATCGTGAACAAGAACCTTCTTCCTTACGACCCACCTGAAGCAGTAAATGACCCAAGCGGGATAAGGATTGGAGTGCAGGAGATGACCAGATACGGAATGAAGGAAGGTGAGATGGAGGAAATAGCAACGTTGATGAAACAAATATTAATGGAAAAGAAAGATATTCAGGAAATAAAGAGAAAGGTCATTGAATTAAGATCCAGATTCTTGGAAGTAAAATTCGCGCTCAACTACGACCTATCCAAATATAACTCCAAGGTCATTCCGATGATAATGTGATAAAACTCTTTTCTTTTTATAAAATTTGACCTCAAGATCCCATAGATTCTGCTTCATCTGACAACAATAACAGTCACCGGTGCGTTGACTACCACTGAAAGTGCATTGGAACCTGTATTAATGTCACTATTTGTCGTGTTTCCTCTAGCTCCCATTATTACAGCGTCAAAGACACCCTCGGATAGAACCTTTAGAATTTCATTGGATATACTACTATCCCTAGATATCTCAGCCGATCTAAACTCATAGTCGATTCTATCCTCAATTTTCTCCTTCACTAACTTTTGCAAAGTCTCCTTATCGTTACATCTATCGCAAGCGTAAAATATTGTAACTCTAGAACCATACCTTAAACTAAAGTCAATTGCCAACTCCAACGCCCTCATACTGTTCTCTGAGCCGTCTATAGGGACTAAGATCTTTCTGAACCACATGCTCACCGTATAGGTTGGAGAACCCATCTTAGTCACCTACACCAGATATCCTTTCCTTATTCCCATTGCTGTGTTAGTAACTTCCATTGACTTCAAGCCTTCCTTAAACCCGGATACCGCTCTTATGGCGTCTATGTTTTCAGGAACTACTATGGACTCTTGATGAACCGCATACATTAAGAACGCTTCATTTCCCTTCACTGATACGGAGTCCTCAAAAACGACTAACTCGTACAGATCGTTCCTGTTTCTACCCATATCTCTAGCTACCTCTATAATCTCCGCTGTTGATCCGACCTTGGATTTCCCGCTCACCAACAATATTCTTGGTGTATTCATCAGCGCATTGAGTATGTCCTCCCTCGAGACTTGAGATGACAATGTGATGTCCAGCAAATGAACGTGCATCAGTGTCGTGGGCGCTACTACTGCCATTGTAACTATGTCCAAATCCTTAATTACTGTGTTGACGTCTTTGGCGTGATGACTGGGGATTGAAGCTGGATCTGGAACTAGAGAGTTAATTGGTCCTTTCTTTGTTTCCTTGGGATCTGCTGCCCTCCTTACGATAGTAGCTCTAACCTTTTGTAGCCTACTCACTTTATTAATTGTGCATAGAGTTCTGAGCAAACCCGTAGTGTTGCACGAAACCACTCTGACAAATTGTTTACCTAAGGCCTCATCGTAATTACATAAGGCTGAGAACGAGACTTCTGCTACGTTAGATTTTTCTCCGCCTTGAAATAAGGCCTTCTTACCCATCGAGGAGTAAACCTGCTTGTACTGAGCACCTACACCGTTGGGGGTCGCATCCACTATCACATCCGCTTCCTTAAACATTTCATCTAATGTTCCTTTGATCTTAATTCCTGCCTCCTCAAATTCCTTAAGCGAGTCATTGGTAACGTAAATGTTTAACCCTGCTTTCTGAGCCTGATACGCTTCAAAATTTGGGGATGTTTTCGAAACTCCAATCAGACTCATGTCTGGCTGAAGCGTTACGGCACTGGCAACTCTCTTCCCTATTGTCCCGTATCCATTTACCGCAACTTTAATCATTTCTTTAACACCTCTCTAGCGGAAATGTCTAAAGCTTCTAATGCTGGCAGCTTCTCCCCAGCAAGAAATAGGAGAAGGGCTCCTCCTCCTGTAGATACGTGCATTTTTGAACTACTAACGTTCACATCTCCGCCTAAAAGACTAATCATATGTCCGCCTCCTATTATCAAATAACCTGGACTCTCCATGGAGTTCCTAAGGAGGATCTTACTTGACTCTCTAAACCTCTCATCTTCAATTATCCCCATGGGCCCTCTCATGACTATAGTTTTAGCATCTCTGATAAAGGAGGAGTAAATCCCAACAGTGGCTGAACCTATATCCTTTATTACACCGTTAACCTTGTTTGCAGGTTCCTCATACACCTTCCCTTCTCTCTCCACCTTGAAATCCACAGGTATTTCCACCGGTGCCCCTGAGAGCAGTAACTTTCTTGCCCTGGTAACGAGGCCAAGGACACCAACCTTTTCTAGTACCTGAAGGTTTTCCTTCCCTAAATCTAACCCTTTAGCAACAGCAAATAGCTCAGCTATGAGCCCTCCCGTGAGTATTCTGTCGGCAAGCCTCCTCTTAACTAGGTTCTCTATTATCCTTAGGCTGTCCAGTACCTTTCCTCCCCCCATTATGAAAATCTTTGGAGAGTCTTCTTCGTTGAAAACCTTCGCTAGCGCAGAAACCTCCCTCTCCATGACTCTTCCAGCGCTAGATCTAAGGACCAGAGGGAAACCTACCAAGCTGGCTTGGCTCCTATGGGAAGTTGCGAAAGCGTCGTTGACGTAGCCCTGAAATAGTGGGGAAAGCCTTTTAACAAGAAAACTCCTTGAATGTTGAAGGGGGGACGCCTCTATTAGCTCCTCTGACACAAACCTTATGTTATCCAAAAGAATAACAGACCCACTTTTCATGTTCTTTATTCTCTCTCTAGCATATGGACCCATCACGTCGTCCACAAATTCGACTTCCAAATCCAAATACTTTTGAAGCAGTCTAGAATGCTCGCTAAGATCAGTGAAATCATTATCTCCAGGTCTTCCCTGATGCGATATTAACACGACGCTATTCCCTTTATTTACCAGCTCTCTTATTGTATCCACGTGAGCTCTAATTCTAGAATCATCTAACAATTTCCCGTTCTTGACGTCCACAGGGGAGTTTATATCAACTCTTACCATTACTTTACTATTTGTGAAATTAAGATCATCAAGAGTAGGAATATTCAACTCATTTACCTTTATCAGACTAAATCCCCTTAGACATTTTGAATGGTGGAATTAAAATTTTAGCAGGATGGGTATACGGTCAGAAAATTGTCCCAGAGTAGAGGAATTAGATACTCCTTCTTAAGGTTGAGTAGAACGACCTCCAATTCTAGCGAGTTGGAGCTTGTAGTTTTGGTCTTGACCCTAAGCCCTAACATGTCATCCAAAAAATAAGAGAAGGATTGCTTGACTCTAAAGTGATCCAAAGTAAACTTTCTGCAGTTAAACACTAACCTCATCATCCTTGAGTCAACCAAATCCGATTCCACTGAACAAGGGTCATTCTCTGCTCCTATCAATGTGTTGAAGAGTCGATCCGGTGAGTATGGTATCTGGGAGCTCGAAACGCCTAGCGGAGGAACTAGAAGCTTCACTTCTCTGTTTCCAGTTTTAATCCTTTTTAAAAACAAATTAAAATTAAAGAACAGAAAAATATCATTACATAACCTAAGCTTCACTGTCCTTATCTCTCCGAGATTTCCCAGATCGTCAAAGGATTTCCTCAAGGAATCCTGGAAGGAATTTTCGGATAAATTCTGCGACGTCTCAACCATTCCCTTTATACTAAAGAGCCCTGGGATAGAGCTATCCTTTCCGAACTGAAGGATATAAATCTGGTTTTTCTTAGACCCAGACCTGGAAAGCGACTTGGATATAACTTCTGTGAGGAACGAAAGATCTTTATTGGCAGTAACTAACGCCCATTCGCCCAGCTTATCCCTCTCAAATTTAGGCTTATCCTTGTTTCTAAAGAAACCCCATGGCATTCAGTAAGATATGGGCACACAATAATAAAAACTTTAAAACCTTGATCATTAACATGAAACCTAGCCGGGTAGTCTAGCGGCCAAGGATCCAGGGCTCTGGCCCCTGGGACCCCGGTTCGAATCCGGGCCCGGCTACCATATTTTATAGTGTATTAGAAAACCAGGATAAGCTAATCTGACTTCCTCCCCGCTTGGCGAGGGTTCCCCTCATCGATTCGGGTTTACATCTCTCATGTGGGGGGCAGTCGAGAGGCTCAGAGAACCCCTCCCATAGAGGTTCATAACCGCAATGACGTCACGGTCATTCTCATAACCACAGGGACAGTGGAAGTATCTATATCCCACTTCCTCCATCTCTTTCCCACACTTAGGACACGAAGTAGAGGAATAATGAGGGTCAACGTAGATGACTTTAAGCCCATGTTTCTTAGCCTGCCACTCAATCCAGTACTGTACTCTACGGTACTGCATGAGATAGAGTTTATCTCTGAACTGTGTCGGTAGCCTTTTTATCCTCTTTATGAGGTTGTTGAGGTCTTCGAGGAAGATAGCAGAGACGTTGAACAAGTTTGCTACGTCCACAACCCACTTCCCCACCTTTTTTGCGGTGTCCTCTAAGACGTTCCTAGCCTTCCTGTGGTATGACCTTATCCTGTTGAGGACCCTTTTGTTCTCTTTTGACCTTCTTTCATACTTCTTATGAGGGGACTCAGCTAATGACTTGTAGTGGTGGGCGTCCTCTAGTCTGGTCGGGATCCTAACGTATTGTTTATCATCTTTACCTACAACGAGTTCAGACATGTTAATGTCCACGGCTACACCGACCTTCGCTTCTGGTTCCTTCCAGTCCTTCAGGAATGAGACTTTTAGGTACGCCTTACCGTCCCTCAACAGCAACCTAGCTTCCTTTACTTCCCAGCCCTTATACTCTGGCAGGTTCCTAGGGTACCCCGAGATCGGTAGCTCACCTACCCCTGTTATCCTCACTGTCATCTTGTTGAAATTGACGGAGTAGGATAGGACTGGCGTTAACCAGACAGAGACGTTACGTACCCTAGGGTACCTACCACGTCTAGGGTTGTTCAACCAACCTTTGTACTTTGCGATTGCGTCCTTATAACAGTCTATAGCAACCTTGGACGGCAGTCCAAACTTTTCCCTTAGCACTTCATAAGTACCCTTATGTGTCTCCTTCAACAACTTCTTTGGCTTGTTCTCTCTTAAACATCCTAAAACGAAACGAAGACCTCTCTCATAACCTAGATACAAGGTTGAGCAGAGGGGCGGTGGGGGAAATCTTCATAGAGAGCGTGGCTCTGATTTCTTTCCCACTCTTTTTAGCCCTCCTGCCCATAAATATAGGCATGAAAAAGGGTTTATATACCCTCATCCCCCACCCTAAAGGGCGAGGCTTTCCGTATTTTGTAAAAACCCCACCATATTCTTTCACTGCCCAAAGTTAATTAACAAATTAGTTTCGGTAATGTCCCTGTACCTATACAATTGGAAAGACCAAACTTAAATTAAGGGGATCAAACCGTATTACTGATAGTATGAGGGTCGTTACGTTTAAGGCAGAGGAAGACTTACTCCTTAAACTAGACCTCTATGCAGCTAACAAAAGGATAGCTAGGAGTGAAATAATAAGAGATGCATTAAAGAAGTATCTAGAAGCCGCTGGCGGGATTTGAACCCGCGACCGCCGGCTAGCTTGGTATCCC
This sequence comes from Metallosphaera tengchongensis, assembly GCF_013343295.1. Taxonomy (NCBI): domain Archaea; kingdom Thermoproteati; phylum Thermoproteota; class Thermoprotei; order Sulfolobales; family Sulfolobaceae; genus Metallosphaera; species Metallosphaera tengchongensis. The sequence continues at coordinate 365,967 of NZ_CP049074.1, forward strand.
TTACAAGGCCGGCGCTCTGGCCAGGCTGAGCTACAGCGGCATAATATTTCCTTAATTCGGATCCCATTAAAAGCTAACGCGCGTAACTCACCATTTATATCCCCAGAAAGCTATGAACCCACTCTTTTACAGCGCTTCGAGTTAATTCGTGCCGCCGCGGGGATTTGAACCCCGGACGACCGGATTTCCCCAATCCGTATGAGTCCGGCGCTCTGGCCAGGCTGAGCTACGGCGGCACTTAACTTTCGTTTACTGTAACCTAAAAATTTTCCTCATTAATATGACGTTAGACTGCCTTAATATCATTGGTTGTTTTTAATCATCTTATAACTAAGGAAAGAATGGCCGTCTTGAGGAAAAACTGAGAAATAAAAACATAAAACACTAAATATAATGACTTTTTTGGGAAAAACTCAAAATTAATATCCCATTTTAGATATGGCATCTTCGACTAGAGTTCTGATAATCTGGTTATCATTATCATCAGAAAGGAAACCACGAATGATTAGACCTTCCGCACTCCTTTTGTCTAAACCTCTGTTTTCAAGGTAAAAGATAAGATCCTCGCTAACCTTTGAGGCCGACGCAGAGTGTTTAGCTGTGACTATCTTGCCCGTTTTCACTTCGAGCATTGGAGCCACAACAGCTTTGGAGTCGTCACCAATTATTAAAGCCTTACCAAGTATGGTAGTTGAAGAATCTAGAGCACTCTCCTCTATAACCGCGTCTCCTCTTATCACGGTAAAGGAACTGCCTGAGGCTACCGCCTTAAGAACACCGTTACTAACGCTCTTCTTACCCCTATGATTTACGTTTGCCAGTATATTCACCTTATTATCTCCTATTCCGAGAGCTTTTGCGTTAAAGTTGGCCAACGCTTCTTCCTCTAAGTTCACATGATACTCGGTATGCCCAAGAGATTGACCTACAGAGAAAATGGACGAATTTATTTCCCCCTCAACCCTGGCCTTTGCGTAAACAAAACCGAAGGAATTACGACTCGAGTTCACAATGGAAAATGACAATGATGAACCTTTAGGTACGTCAAGGGAAATGGCCGAGCTGGGCATAGCTACTTCAGAGGCGTCAGAATAATATATTACCTCCATACTTTCTCCCTCTGGGACTGTAACGTCAATAGAGACGGGACAGAAGTTGTTTCCCTTACAACTATTAAAGACCAGATACTTACCTCCTTTATTGAGCGAAATCTTCCTGGCCAGAGAAAGAGTAAGAGCGACCAGCTTATGATCTTCAGGCTTAACTAGTCCACATTTTACTGAGTCCGACGGTTGAAAATCCAGAGGAATGTTATTATCAAATACGAAAGTAGTATAACCCTCCAATGGAACCTTAACGTTACCGAGAGGATTTTGATTGACGTTAAGGTTTAACCCCTCAAAGATAGACCATTCCGTATAATGCTTTATGGTAGGAGAATCACTGACTACCTGATAGGGTAAGGCTAGATATTTTTGAAAAATATCTTCTCTCTCAGATTTAAACCCTAGACTAGACATATACTTTAGGGCATTATCGTGATCCACGATCGGCATTCAAGCCACTGCTCCAAGCTTGTCAAGCTCCAGTTTAATAACCTTGTTGAGCATGGTAGCGTACTCAAATGGAAGTTCTTTCATGATCTCGTCTATGAAGCCTAGGACAAGCATTGAGGTAGCCTCCTTCTCACCAATACCTCTGTTCATCAGATAGAACAGCTGATCTTCGCTCATCCTAAAGGTATGTGCCTCGTGGGCTACATCCGCATCGTCTTCGAGTACCTGATTATGTGGGAAAGTGTAGGCCTTAGTTTTCTCATCGAGCATAAGGGAGTCGCACTTTACGAAAGCCTTTGATCCCTTAGCGCCCTTATTCACCTTAATTAGACCCCTATAGATGTTTACCCCACCGCCAAAACCTATGTTCTTGTTCACAATCTTGCTCCTGGTGCCTGGGGCTGCATGAATCATTTTAGATCCGCTATCCTTCCATTCTCCCTCACCAGAGGCTAATGTCACTACTAAACTAGTGGAACTGGCGTTCTTTCCCCTTAGTATAGTAGTGGGGTACACAAAACTATACCTGGAACCTAGGGAGCCCTCGACCCACTCTATATTAGCGTTCTCGTCGGCCCAAGCTCTCTTATTATTGAAATTAATCACATTCTTGCTCCAATTTTGTATAGTAGTAAACTTTATCTTAGCGTTTCTTTTTGCATATAACTCTACCATCCCATCATGAAATGAATATTTCTTAAGCTGAGGCGCACTGCATCCCTCAATGAAGTGTAAGGACGAACCTTCATCTGCCACAACCAATGTATGCTCAAACTGCCCCTCCATTTCAGTACCTATAATGAAGAACCCTTCTACTGGGGTAGTAATTCTGACGCCTTTCGGAACATATACGAACACTCCTCCACTCCAAAGAGCCCCGTGAAGCGCTGCGAACTTGTGGTCAGACGCAGGAAAAATCTTCATGAAGTAATCCTTGAACACGTCGGGGTACTTTCTCATTGCGTCTTCTGGAGGCATCATTACCACGCCTTTCTTGACTAGCTCTTCCTTTACATTGGAGTATATTGGCTCAGACTCAAACACTGCTACTAGCCCGCCTAAATACTTCTTTTCGGACTCAGGTATTCCCAAAACGTCATAGTAGTTTCTTATCTCCTTAGGGATCTGATCCCAGTTATCAGTTTGGTCAACGTCAGGTTTAACGTATAACTCTAAATTGGATACATTAAGTGAACCCAAAACATCTGGAAGCCAATTGGGAGTAGGAATCTTTTCGAAGAGTTCCAACGATTTTAATCTAAGCCTCAACATCCACTCTGGCTCTTTCTTAATTTTAGATATCTCTTCTATGGTGCTTCTCGTTAGGCCCGATTCCACAATCCTCCTGTGGAACTCATTCTGATTTAGCTTCTCGTACTTTGCCTCGATGGATGCGTTCAAAATCTCATTCATATCTAGCGATAGTTTCTCTTCAGTCATCTTTCTTACCATCTTTAACTGTGTTAAAGAACAGCTATAAGCCTTTCTATTATATCTCACTAAGTATATTAAGCAAAATGAAAATTAAAGTTATAAAATCAGTTAAATGATTTAACTACTCCATCGTATCCCTTTTCGTCTATGAGCTTAGCTAGATCCATACTGCCGCTTGCCACTATATTTCCTCTATAAAGGACGTGAACCCTATCTGCATTGACGTAGTCTAAAATCCTTCTGTAATGGGTTATAATTATATATCCCGTGTTGGTTTCGGTTTTTAATTTTTTAATAGCATCAGAGATTATCCTGAGACCATCCACATCCACCCCAGAGTCCGGTTCATCCAATATGGCGAATTTAGGTTTTAGTAAGAGCATTTGAAGTATCTCGGTCCTCTTCTTTTCGCCCCCACTGAAGCCCTCAAATACTCCCCTATTGAGCAAAGTTTCGTTAAGACCAACTGCTTTACTCATTTCTCTCACATTAGTTATTATTTCTGTAACAGACTTGTTTGATCCAGACAAACGATTATATTCAGCAACAAGGAGTGTGGAGAGCTTAACTCCTCCTATCTCTATTGGATTCTGAAATGCTAGGAATAACCCTCTCTTCACCTTCTCGTCAGTTTCCAAGTTAGTAATATCTTCACCGTCTAAGATGATTGAACCTTTAGTTATCTTATATTTTGGGTGGCCCATAAGGGCAAGGGAAAGAGTAGTCTTACCGCTTCCATTAGGACCCATAAGGGCGTGGATTTCACCGCTCTTAACCTCAAAGGAAACCCCTCTAAGGACTTCCTTACCCTCGACCTCGACATGGAGATTTTCAACCTTTAATGTGGACATTATTATCACCACTTATTTATTTCTTTAACATTAGGTTAAGTTTCTTTCTATCCAAGGCATATCCTCCAGGAAAAGGGTACAGGATGAGTTCTCCAGGGCGCTCTCTAGAAAATCTACAATCTGATTTAAGTACTCAATAAGCAGAACAGTGTTAGATCCGTTGAGATGCGCTAGATCGCTTCTCGAGTCTCTAATGAGATTTAGACCATTTAGTACTCTCTTAGTGCTAGGGAAGAGAACAGTCATCACTACTTCATCTAATAAGTCGTTTACTCTTTTCAAGACGTTCCTAACTATTTCAGTTTCTTTCTCATTCAACTGGTAAGATTTAACTAATTCCACGACTCTGTCAACTAACTTACCTACATTCAGGAGAGCTGTAGAGTTTATTACTATAAGAGAATTCTTGGTCATGTTCTTTGCGGTTTCATATTTACTGCCCATTATTCTCCTCATTAACATATAGTAAAGTCTTTTCAGATCCTCATGATTTACTGAGCTATCCTTTGGTGTTTCTCTAGATATTACTGCTATGGCCTCATCGACTCTTTTGGCAACAGTATTGAGCATCCTTCTAAGTAACGACTCTACGCCCACCTTCTCGGTATCCAGCAAACATTCTACTTTCACTCTGGTCTCTGAAGCCTCAGTGACCTCTATGCCAACCATTTGTTTCGTAACCTGCACAATGTCCTCTACGTCCTTGGGAAGTATAGACTTCCTTGACTCCAAGACAATTTCGTCGTAACCCAAGGAGTAGAGACAGGGAATTATACCAGGGACTGGTTGCTTCAATGAGTCTATATCGATCCTTATGGATCTGTGACTAGCTTCCATCTTTATTTTCTCGGCGACCAGCTTTAAGGAACCGTCATTTGATAGTTCTATGAGGATCTTATCCCCAGGTTTCACGTTCCACTTGTTTATCCATTTTTTTGGAAGTGTAATAAATAACGAAGACGAACCTAGTTTCTGAACCTTCCTGGTCTCTATGTCCTTAGTATTGTTGAGCTCTTCCAATCTGATCCCTTTGTAAGTTATCTTAAACACTGTTTATAAACATATTGCAACTTGTTTCTAAGTCTTTTAAAAGCAGACTTATTATGCTTTTAAATGAAGCTCCGCCTCCCGTGTATGGATCACTAAAATTATCTTAAGAAAATTTTTAGGCCTTCTTAGAATTTTAAGATCGTGTTGACTAACTTGAGTTACCTTTTTACTTATTGAAGATTAAAATTTACTGCACAATGGTTCAAGATTCAATATAAGAGTCATATATATTATTTTAAAAATAAAATATAGAAAAATAGATTAATGCTAAGAGTTTGATGTCTGGAATCTTAGTATAACCCTTCCCTTGATCCTACTAACTTGGACATCAGGATTCTGAAATTCGGCTGGTAAAGGAATGAGTAACCTATACTTGTATCCCCTGGAATCTGTACAGGAGAAGTGGAGAACCTTTTCGCTTACCTTTATGTAGACCGTCTCGCTTCTTAGATACGGAACGTCTATGACGTAGATAGTATCCTTCCCTTTGGCATATCTTGTGTAGAGTGGCGTAAGAAAGTTCTGATCCTCCATTACTCTCCTTATTTGTTTAGACATTGACTCTACTATTTGTTCCATTTCTTCCATCTCAGACTCTATGACCTTTCTAACCATCTCTTCTAAACTCTTGTAAACAGGCATGTCTTTCACGCGTAAGACATTGGTTTACCTGAAGAGTAACTTGGGAGTTCCTTTTTAGTCTGTTCCATTAAACCTCTTATCCTAGACCTTATTTCCTCGGCTTCCTGAAGAAGACCGCTAACATCGACTTTAAAACCCAAATAACTGCTAATGATCTCAAGGGCAACAGCAGAGGCTTCTGGATCAGGAATGTCTAAGAATGATTCTACAACTATTGCCAAATTTCTGATCTTCGTCTTTGAGCTCTCGTACAGGATGGGCGCATATGGTCCAGAAATATATCCCTGCGCAAACTTTTGCACATTAGATAAACCGTTCAGGCTCTCAGCCATATCCTTCGAATTGGCTATCCAGTAAGCACTGGGCTTCTCCAAATCAAGCCTATTGGGAACTGGAAGACCAGTGATCGATATTATTTCTTGAATGCCGTACCTCGAGGCGTAATCTGTCACGAGTTTTGCCAAGGGGTAGGCAGCGTTTGCAGGGAGTGCTGTCCATGCATGAAGCACTATTAGGTTTATCCCCTTTCCATAGTACAGCCTCAAAGGGGACTTGGCTACCCCGTCATCCACATGAAGTATGGGAGGTAAGTATTTTCTAGAGAATATCTGCCCGAATTCCTCAACTATTCCCTTGGAAATGAGGAACTCGGTGACTATTTCACCCACCAGTCCAGCATCTGGGATTCCTATTAACATGTACGCTGGCTTCCTTAGTTCTGGAATGTACCTCTCTTCGATGTCAAAATTTTCATCCATTTTAATCACCCTTTACTCTCTCTGTATACATGTCAGGAGTGAGCAGCTTTTTAGTTTCCTCTTTGTTTGATAGTTTAATCTTGAATAGCCAACCATTACCGTATGGATCCTTGTTTATTAATTCGGGGCTTGAAATGAGATTCTCATTCACTTCTACAATTTCACCACTCAGTGGGGTATATATATCTGCAGCCGCTTTCACGGATTCCACCACAGCCACGACTTCTCCTGAAGATACCTTCTGACCCTTCTTCGGTAAGTCCACCCCGACTATGTCCCTCAGCTTCTTCTGCGCATAGTCTGTTATCCCCACAGTTGCATTGTCTTCCTCTATCTTTATCCACTCATCGGTCTCAGTGTAAAGTAGGTCGTTCCTAAGTACGTATTTCCCGACCTTAAATTCGGTCATTCCAAAGACCTCACTTTAATAGTGGGAAGTCCGATAATTTAATATTATAATCTCTTCCCCTAATTTCAACGTCCGCGTTTCCTCCAAGGAGAAAGTGCCTTGAGTTTACGTAACCCATTCCTATAACTCTCGAGAGAAATGGGGAGTAACTAGAACTGGTGACTTTACCTATTTCCTCTCCCATTATCTTGATTCTAGTACCGTTCCTGGGAATTACCCTCAAGTTCTTGGGGAGTTTAATGCCTATCCTTAATTTATCTACTCCACTTTTCAATATCTCTACAAGAGCCTGTTTTCCAATAAATTCCTTTTCAAGCGAGTAAACCCAATACCTGGCTTCCACTGGGTTTACTTCCTCTCCTATGTCCTCCCCATACAACACGAAACCCATCTCTTGCCTCAGACTGTCCCTAGCCATAAGCCCTGCAGGTTTCACTCCTTTCGATACTAGCTTATTTAGGATCACCTCTGCCGCTTCTGGCTTAGCCCAAAACTCGACTCCGTCCTCTCCTGTCCATCCAGAACGGCTCAAAAGAAAGACTTCCTGTCCCTCAAAATTCACATTAAGTTTAAATTGCAGAGGTTGCAGGTTTGGTTTTTCTATGTAGTCCCAGACTTTCTTTCCTTGGATTGCTATCATTACCAGACCAAACGTCAAGTCCTCTACGTCTAAACTGGAGTTTTTCCTTATCCATGAGATTACCTTTTCCCTGTTTATCGCATTAGTAACCACGAGGAATTCAGATTCCGACACCTTGTAAGTCATGACGTCATCTATAAAACCAGCTTTGTCACTAAGAAACGCAGTTGGCCCAATCATCGAATACTGCGGGGCATCCGCCACCTTTTTCGCAACTAGATTTTCAATTTCCTCAATTTTTCCCTTTATTTTTAACCTTCCCATGTGAGAGAGGTCGAAAAAAGCTGACTCTGTCCTCACTGCCAGGTGCTCCTCTTGATAAGAAGAATAAGACATTGGCATTTTCCATCCTGCGAACTCACCAAGGCTGGAGTTTAACTTTTCCTCAAAGTTAACTAGTGGTGTACAAAACATTCATAACCGCCTTCTATTATTCATAGTTTGCTGAATGAGTTTAAATGAACATGCATCCCTGGCTTCCAAATCTATCCAGAGTTCAAGAGATGTTGAAAGCAATAGGGGTTGACAAAGTAGAGGACCTTTTTAAAGACGTGCCCGAGGATCTTGTTCTAAAGGAGGATCTAAAAATTGGATATGGTAAGCCTCTATCAGAGGAAGAAATTAGAGAAAGGCTTGAACAAATAAGTAACAACAACGCCAAGTTAAGATACCCGCCTTTTCTAGGTGGAGGTGCATATCCTCACTCTGTCCCATCTGCAGTGAAGTTCATTATTAGTAGATCGGAGTTCTACACAGCATACACACCGTATCAACCTGAGGCTAACCAAGGATTACTCCAGGCTCTCTTTGAATATCAGAGCCTTATGGCGGAGCTGCTGGACATGGAGGTAGTGAACTCCTCGCACTACGATTGGGGAAGTAGTCTAAGTGAGGCAGTGCTCATGGGAAACAGAATTAACGGTAGGAGAAAGGTTCTTGTCCCTGAATCTATAAATCCGCTACATGAAGAGGTATTGAGAACATGGATAAGCGGAAAGGGGATAGAATTAGTGAAAATACCCATGCGAAATGACGGTAAACTAAACCTCGAGTTTCTCTCGTCCATTAACCCGGACGAGATATCCTCGATATATGTGCAACAGCCTAATTTCTACGGTGTAATGGAAACTGAGCTGGAATACGTCACGGAATGGGCCAAAAAACATAACGTAATTTCCATCATGGGTGTGAGTCCCATCTTATTGAGTATAACCAAAAGCCCAGGAGAGTTAGGATTCGATATAGCAGTAGGGGACGGACAGGAGCTGGGAGTTCCGCTAAACTTCGGCGGACCATACAACGGTATTATTGCCACCAGAATGGAAATGAAGCTCGTAAGGCAGATGCCAGGTCGCATAGTCGGCATGACTCAGGACACCACAGGAAGGAGAGGCTTCACCCTGATCCTACAGACTAGAGAGCAGTTCGCAAGACGGGAGAAGGCTACCTCAAATATAACAACCAATGAAGCCCTCGTAGCTATTATTAATGCGGTGTACATTTCTTTGCTGGGAAAAAATGGATTGAAGGAACTTGCCATTGAGATATACAAGAGATCTCACTACGCAGTTGAAAGTATGGAGAAAGCCGATCTGGGCTACAGGAAATGGGATTCGGATTTCTTCGAGGAATTTACCTTCTCTTTTAAGGCGAATTATCCCAAGATTTACAGAGCACTTCTGAAAAAAGGAATTCATGGTGGACTAATAATAGGAGATAGGGACGCCCTATTCTGCGTAACTGAAGTACATTCTAAAAGGGCTATAGATGACTTGATAAATTCAATTAAGGAGGTCATGTAAATGTGGAAGCAGGCTTATTGGGACGAACCCCTCATAACCGAATACAAAGGTAAGGGTAAGCAGGGGTTTCTTATACCTAAAGAAGAAATAGACTTAGATGTAAGGATACCTGAAGAAATAAAACGGGGTAAAGAACCTGAGCTTCCTGAGGTATCGGAACCAGAGGTGGTAAGACACTTCATAAGACTGTCTCAAATGAGCTTCGGGGTTGACCTTGGAATGATGCCTCTTGGATCTTGTACAATGAAGTATAACCCAAAAATAGAGGAGGAAGCCGCAAGGATTACGGAAAACGTTCACCCGTTACAGGATGAGGAAACCGTACAAGGAAACCTAGAGACGATTTATGAAATGCAAAGGTGGCTCTCAGAAGCCACTGGCATGGATGAGTGTACATTACAAGTTCCTGCAGGATCAGCAGGGGAACTAAGTGGTGTCCTGATGATGATGAAATACCATAAAGATTTGGACAGGCAAAGAAGAGAGGTCTTGGTCGCGGACACCGCCCACGGAACCAACCCAGCAAGTGCAGCTATGGCTAATTTTGAGGTTGTATATGTTAAATCCAACAAAGAAGGGCTCGTGGACATGGAGATCTTCAGGACTTTAATTAACGATAAGGTAGCAGGCTTTATGATCACTAATCCAAATACTCTAGGACTTTTCGAGGAGAATATCAAGGAAATTGCAGGCTTGGTACATTCCATAGACGGAGTACTTTACTATGATGGAGCTAACTTGAACGGAATTTTGGGGGTGGTGAGACCTGGAGACATGGGTTTTGATATTGTCCATCTGAACCTACATAAGACCTTTGGCGTTCCCCACGGAGGAGGAGGCCCTGGTGCTGGTGCTACATGCGCCAAAGGAAAAATGGTTGACTACCTACCCTACCCAGTTATTAAGAAGACCGACAAGTACACCATGACCAAGCCCCCAAAAACCATAGGTAAAATTTCAGTGTTCCACGGAAACTTCGGAAATGTCATGAGATCATATGCTTACATCTTAGGGCTCGGGAATGCCGTTTCCTTAATAGGTAAGATGAGCACATTAGCTACTAACTATCTGATAGCTAAGCTAAGAGACGTAAGGGGACTAGAGTTAATTGCTCCTCATAGGTTCAGGAAACACGAAGTTGTGTTTAGCGCCAAGAAAGTTTCAGAAGAAACAGGAATAACTGCCTTCGATATAGCTAAGGCATTACTGGATAGAGGCTTCTACGCTCCCACAATCTATTTCCCGCCTAACATTGAAGAGGCCTTAATGATAGAGCCCACGGAGACCGAGACCATAGAGACCATAGATGACTTCGCTAACGCTCTGAAGGAGATTATAGAAAAGGCCTACTCAGATCCCTCTTCAATATCTTCTGCACCTAAACAAACGTCTGTATCAAGATTAGATCAAGTTAAAGCGAATCATCCCAGCACATTAGCTCCCTCCTTCAAGGTGCTTAAGACACGAGGAAAAACCTAAAGAAATTATAAGTTGCTTTATTATCTCTAAGGTTAATTTATACTATTGAAAGGCGTCTATCGCGCTTCCCATTAATTTTAGAGCCTCTAATATAAATTGGATGTAATTAATTCTTTTTAGAATAACTAAGTAGTTATACCGAATGACGTTTAAGATCCTGCCAGACCTCTATCAGAGCTCTCCATACGAATTCTTTAGAAACAAAAGTATATTGAAAATATAAAGAAATTCTATTCCTTACTTTCAATAGCCATTTATTTGGCTAGAGATGATATCAAGATTGAAAGGTATCCTAGATAAGGTATGGAAATAACGTAATTGTTAACTTCTACCACTTTTCCAATGACATAGTTAGCTGGTACCCCTGGGGCAGGCTCTAGTCCTATCTCGTTGTCTGGTTGAGGATTAGAGATCTTATCTACGCCTTGCGTAACGTAAAATTCACCGTCCACCCTTACCACTCTATGTATCACATATGTATGTAACTGCGGTGATTTGTAAATTATTATTGAATGGTATTGAATATTTGATGGAGATTCATAAAAAGTCATTGCTCCGTTTTGGAATATCGGGTACATAGAAACTCCCTCGACGCTGGCAGAACTGATTAGATTGGAGTAAAACACTATGTAAATTAGCGCTATAAGAAGAATTATGGCGATGTCACTCTTCTTCATCTTCATCTAAATCCCCTAAATCAAGCTCTATAACTTCGCCTTCTTCCTGTTTCTCTGCTCCCTTTTCTCCGCCTATCTTCTTTACACCTTTCTTCCCCTCAACCTCTACGTCAGAGCCACCGGCCCTGATTTTGGATACAACTGTGCGCCATCTGTGGCCACATTTGGAGCATTCGTAGGATCCCATTACCGTGATAGTTATTCTACCGTACGCGTCAGGCAAAGGAGATACAAGGTTCCAAGTCTTTATTGGCTTTTCTGCTTTAGTTCCACAGTTGGGACAAATATCTGGATCACTTTGTTTCCTCTTTGGCATGTCAGATTATATGATAGGTGAAAGTTTAAAAAATAGTATCGTTATAACAAAGGCACTAAAGAACAATAACCCGTTATATATATATTTATAGTTTCTTTTTATGATAAGAATATATCCAATTAGATTTAGAATAACTATCAACGACGACAGATAATAGGATGATATTAAATACGGATAGGAGGCCAGGAAAGGTGCGGTAACCCACGTTATCGTAAACGCAACACTGTTACTTATTTTACCCTTTAGCAACCTATAGTACAATGGAGATATAATTCCATAGAATAGGAATAAAATTGTAGGCACCATAAACATTTTAGCCTAGTTGTAGTCTAACACAACGAATTAAAATGCTGAACGGATTTTCCATAGCTAGAATACAAGGGATTGAAATAATCGATTCTAGAGGAAACCCCACTGTCAGGGCTAAGGTCACATTAGAATCTGGCATTAAGGCTACAGGAGACGCCCCTTCGGGAGCTTCCAAAGGTACAAGGGAAGCCGTTGAAATTAGGGATCCCAACGGTTCAGTCAGGGGCGCTCTAAACTCAATAAACTATTACATTTCTCCGGCCCTAACAGGTGTCGACTCAAGGAACCAATCTTACGCTGACAATATGATGATAGAACTAGATGGGACGGAGAACAAGGCTAGACTTGGAGCCAACGCTACCATTTCTACGTCCATAGCCATAGCGAAGGCTGCAGCCAAAGCCATGGACGTAGAGATTTTTACATATATAGGTGGCGCAGGTCCACACTACATTCCAGTACCCTTACTTAATATACTAAATGGGGGGCTTCATGCAGGGAACATGCTCAAAATTCAAGAATTCATTATCGTACCTGTAGGGTTCGACACATTTAAGGAAGCTTTGCTTGGCTCGATAGCTGTTTACAAAACGCTCAAAAATTTGGTAACTGAGAAGTACGGGAAAATTTACACTGCGTTGGGAGACGAAGGCGGGATATCTCCTCCACTTAGCGTAACGGAAGACGCTCTAGACCTAGTTTACACCGCGATCAAGAACTCCGGAATGGAAGGGAAGATAATGATTGGCATGGACGCGGCTGCTTCGGACTTTTACAACGAAAAGAAACAAATATATGAGATAGATAACGTAACAAAGACCACTCAACAACTCATGGACTTCTACGTAGATCTAGCCAATCGGTACCCCTTGGTTTATTTAGAAGATCCGTTCGAGGAAAATGACATAAAAAGCTTCTCTGAACTTCAGGGGAAGATTAAGGACGTTATCGTTACTGGCGACGACCTGTATACCACGAATATAAAGTACCTTAAAAGGGGAATGGAGCTAGGAGCCACCAAAGGTGTAATAGTGAAGCCTAACCAGATCGGTACCCTTACCGAAACTATAGAGTTTCTCAATCTAGCCAAGGAGAATTCCATTAAGACTGTTGTAAGCCATAGAAGTGGAGAAACGGAGGACGGGTTCATCGCGGATCTGGCGGTAGGACTCAACAGCAACTTCATTAAAACTGGTGCCCCGTCAAGAGGAGAGAGGACGTCTAAATACAATAGAATTCTAGAAATAGAAGAAGAGTATAGCTTGAAATATCGTGGAAATAAATATTAATTTATGGTAAGATTATTCCTATCACTACCATGAATACTGCAATCAATAGCAATGCCAATATGAACTGCTTAGTGGTTAAATTGGGTACAGCTTTAACTGCCTTAAAGAGCCCGTAAGCCATCCCACCCACAGCCACTATAAGCAATAGTATTAAGCCTGCTGCTACTAGGCTTATTGACAGCGGTTCCGCATTAAAGCCCAATGGATGGAATATATGTGTGGTTACGTTTAGGAGTGTCTGTAGTGTCATGTTCAAACTTCTTATTAGCTCGGGGAAACTTTATTTGAATTATTGCTCAATATTTTTGCGCCAATGATGATGGTTAAAAGCGCGTATTAGATGAAGATAGACCTGAGCTGAGGTGCACTAATGCTTTTAAACAGTTTGAGAGTTAGCTAATACTTTTGAGGAGTATTACCTATGTCTATATCGTTTGAGAACCTTACGAAATTCATAGGTCAGAAGGTCAAAGATGTTTATGGAAGAGAAGTTGGGTTTCTAGTTCACGTATATACTGAGGTCGATGGGACTGTTACTGGAGTGGAGGTAGCTTACGGAAACTCCTTTTCCACTATAGAACCCTCCAAGATCAACCTAAACAATGACGTACTTGTAGTTTTACCTGACTGGAAAGCTGAGTCTATGAAATCGATCTTACAGATGGAAAAAATAAGGAAAAGACAGAGAGCTTTAGAAGAACTATATAGCAAACAGGAAATACCTAAATCCTCTTATGATGAAATGAAAAGAAAATTAGATGCAGAAATGGTAAAAATAAGAGAGGACTACGCTAAAATAAAGAGCAAGCTAAAGAATAGGCTTAATGAGGTCGAGGATCAAATAGCTCACATTGATAGAGCAATGATAGCTGTTAAAATGAGTTACATAGCTGCTGAACTTGGCGAAACTGCATATAAGAACTCGATAGAGATCCTTAGGCAGGCTAAGGAGAGTTATACTGTGGAGAAGGACGATATAAGGAAGACCATGGAAAAGTTAGACCTAAGTGATAGGGATAGTGGTTTGGATATAAAAGGAGCTGGGCCCCTAACTAGCGGAGCTGAGCAGTTAGCCAAGTCGGATATACCAAGGGCGGAATTACCAACACCTATACCTGTAAAAGTCTTAAACACTCAGTGATGAACCTATTTATTTAGAATGAAGATAAGCTTACCAATTTTCACTTCTAGCAATAAGAAAAGGAAGGAGGACTTGTCCGCTAAGATAACGGAAGTTTCTTTGAAATTGAAGGATCAACAAGATAGGTTAGACGAAGCTCTAAGAAGATTGGAGGATAGAGATAAGGATCTGTTTGATAAGGCCGTTAGATCTCACATGAACGGGGAGTCTGCCAGGGCTACAATATACGCTCAGGAAATATCGGATATAAGGAAAATAATGAAAATAATCTATACCGCTAGGTTAGCCATAGAGAAGGTAAGACTGAAACTCGACACGGTTCACGAACTACAAGGCATCTCTTTGGTCCTGGCACCCGTAGGAAGGATATTAGAGAACTTGAAGGAACAGATAAGAGGAATAGCTCCAGAAGTGGCAATTTCTTTGGATTCCATTACAACTAGTGTTAACAGCATAGCTGTAGAGACCGGAACTACGGTGACAGACAGAAGCATAATACCTGCGACTGACGATGAAGCGAGGAAGATTCTGGACGAGGCCAGAAAAGCTGCAGAGGCAAAGATAAACGAGAGGTTACCAAAACTAGATTTACCACATCCCCCCACTGACCTTCCGTTCCCGCATCCTCCATCTGCCTCAGAGTTCAAGATAAAGGTCAACAAGATATCGGAAAATGAACTCTTGGACCATATCAAGAGAAGCGGCGGAGTTTTAGATGTTAACTCAATCTCAACCCAATACGGCGTGGACAAGGACGATGTGATTAATGTGTTGAATAGTTTAGCCAAGAAAGGGTTAATCGTTCTAGACGCGTGATCTACCATGAGCGCTCAAGTAATGTTAGAGGAAATGGCTAGGAAGTACGCTGTGGCTGCAGTTAGGGCAGACAAAGAAGGTAGAAGGGAGGACGCAATAAATAACTACAAAAAGGCTATAGAAATACTAACACAAATAGTCACGCTGTATCCCGATATGATAGCTAGGAACGCTTACGAGCAGATGATAAGTGAGTACAAGAAGAGACTGGAGGTTCTAAACCAAGCTTTACCTGAAGGTGGGAATGAAGGAGAAAAGCCGGATGAGGAAATAGTGATGAAGGAGAAACCTAAGGTATCGCTTAACGAAATTGTGGGACTAGAGGATGTTAAGGAGGCATTAAAAGAGGCTGTAGTATATCCAAGCAAAAGACCGGATCTATTTCCTCTAGGCTGGCCTAGGGGAATACTTCTTTATGGACCTCCTGGCTGTGGGAAAACGATGATAGCGGCTGCGGTAGCGAACGAGTTGGACTCGGAATTTATACACGTGGATGCGGCTTCCATCATGTCAAAGTGGCTTGGGGAGGCAGAGAAGAACGTGGCTAAAACGTTCAGGACAGCTAGAGAGATTTCTAAGAAGGAAAATAAACCAGCAATAATTTTCATTGACGAGCTTGACGCTCTCCTAGCCTCCTACACCTCAGAGGTCGGAGGAGAAGCGAGAGTGAGAAACCAGTTCTTAAAGGAGATGGACGGCTTATTGGATAAAAATGAGGTATCTAGAGTATACGTGATAGGCGCTACCAATAAACCATGGAGGTTAGACGAACCATTCTTGAGGAGGTTCCAGAAGAGGATATATGTTACACTGCCTGACAGGGCACATAGACTAGAGTTACTTAAGCACTACTCCTCAAAGGTGAAGTTGGAACAAGGAGTAAGTCTTGAGGAGTTGGCTGACCTAACTGATGGATACACAGCCAGCGATATAAGGGACATAGTGCAGTCGGCTCACATGAGGGTGGTAAAGGAGATGTTCGAAAGAGGTCTGCAGGAGCCAAGACCTCTCACCATGGAAGATTTCAAGGAAGTTCTGAAGGTAAGAAAACCGAGCGTAAATCAAGATATGCTTAAGGCATATGCAGCGTGGCATGAAAAGTTCAAAGCTCTTTGATCAGATACCTCGGGTTTATCTTCATCGGTCATTTGGCACGACTCACATCATTTCGTTTTTTCTAATGTCTTCCAAAATACAACTCTACTGTGAGGATTTAAATCTAAAAGCTTTTCCGATCAATGCCCCCACTTCATTTAGATAGGTGCGTGCTCTGGCCTAATCCCTGAAGTTCTGATAAGTTAGATCATTTGGACATATCAGAACTATTCAATTTCAAAATGGACAAAAGCATCACTTGACCGTTTGGGAATCTCCTCCTGACAGTTATGGGTAGTAAATTATTCCTGAACTCCTCCTCAGCTATTCTTATGGAGCTCGGGCTTGTAAGACCTATGGATGATATATCTATCAACGGTGAGGCGCCCATAGCCAATTGTAATGCCCTAGAACTAATTATTCTCGCCTTTTCGTACGCCGTCAGCTTATTCTTCCAGCTTTCTATGAAAGTTGACGTAAGAGGATTAACGCCTTCTCTTGTCTGGCTCATGGTGTTTTTTCATCTCCACTCTAAAATAAAATTAGTTATCCCAGTCTACCTCTTCTCTGATTGACTCAGGTAATTCACACTCCTTTGGAGGTTCCTCTGGTATATCGGTCTTCAGAATGTCAGATAACGCGTACTTTAGCCTAGACACAGCCCTACTGTCCACAACGCCTAAAGTACCTATTCTCACGATCTTGTCTTTGAGCTCCCCCATACCTCCTGAAATTTCTATTCCCCTTTTCGCAAGTTCAAGAATTGTCTGTTTAGCAGATATGGGAGGAGATCCTGCAACAACTGTGTTTGAGAAATTATCTTCATTTCCGAGTAAATTAAAACCGACATTCCTAGTAATCTCCCTTATGAACCTTGCACAAGCCTCATGTCTCCTCCACCTCCTCTCTACTCCTTCTTCATGTAGTATTTCGACAGCCCTCAACGTAGCGAAAAATGCGCCTACCGCAGGTGTGAATGGGGTCTCCTTTTTATCTTGAAACTTGAGATGAAGCTTCAGGTTAAGGTAGTTTGGAACGTCTTCCAACAATTCATTAATCCCAGATTCAGATAGCCCGACTAACCCCAGTCCTGGGACTGAAGCCAACGCCTTCTGACTTCCTGTGGCGACAGCGTCTATCCCCCAATCGTTTACTCTTAATTCATAAGCCCCGAAGCCGGAGACTGAGTCCACTAGAACCTTGAGACCTCTTTGTTTACCTAAAGATACAACAGACTTTAGATCCCTGAACGCCATCCCTACGCTAGTCTCGTTATGCACAAACGCAATTGCTGTTGCATCCTTGTTGTTGTCTAAAACTTTCTTAACCTCCTCCAGTGAAAACATCTGTCCTAAAGGTTTCCTGAAGACTATGGGAAGCGCTCCTCTCTTTACGATGGACTCAAGCATCCTCTCGCTGAATTCTCCGTAAGTCAGCACAATGACCTTTTCATCTCTCTTTAGTAAAGAGAAAACCATCGATTCCACAGCGAGGGTTCCTGAGCCGGTTAAAAGTGCAACTCTAGATGAGAAGAAGGCCTTTCTTAGGTAGAGTTCTAAGTCCTCCACTACTCTCCTGAACTTGTCCGACCTATGATTGACTATAATAGAGGAACTTTGGGCAACGCTCCTGGGGACGTTAACTGGACCTGGTATTAGCATCAAAGTTTAACACCGAGATCTTGGAGTGTCTTTAGCAGATTCTCGGTCGTCATCACGGCAACCCTATATTGAGCTTCTTTAGTCTGAGCCCCTATGTGCGCAGTGACAGTAACCCTTTCGTGTCTCAATAGTTCGACTTCCCATTCCTCCTTGGGGGGCTCATGCCAGAACACATCGGTAGCGTAAGATCTAACCTTGCCTTCCTTTATATACTTCAGCAGGGCCTTCCCATCCACTGCTACAGCCCTGCTTGTGTTTACAATGATTACACCATTCTTCATCTTTTCAAACTCCCTAGCTGTAAGTATAGGCTTGGCATCCTTTCCCACAGTTACATGGATGCTAATAACATCAGACGCAGATACGAGCTCGTCTAAGGTAACTGCCTTACCACCTATTTCGGCAGCCTTTGCACTCACGTCCACCACATCATACGCAATTACGTTCATTCCCATAGCCTTCGCTATGAGGCCCACTTTATACCCTATCCTTCCAAACCCTATAATTCCTATAGTCTTTCCATGAAGTTCTACTCCTTCCGTTTTCTTATAAATTCCAGATTTAGCCAAAGACATGGAAGTAAACATATTTCTGGCCCCAGCTATCATCAGCCCAATTGTCAGTTCTGCGGCGGATTCGGTGGAAGCACCAGGGGCATAAACTACCTTAATGTTTCTCCTTTCTGCCTCGTCTACGTCTATATTGTCCACCCCTATTCCTGCCCTTGCGATCACTCTGAGGCTCTTTCCCCGTTCAATAATCTCCTTATCTACCTTGGTTCTACTCCTTACTACAAGGACGTTGTAGTCTTCTATGGTTTTCAATAACTCCTCTCTTTCTATATCTGGTCTGTAATTTACCTTGATACCTTTAGACCTCAAAGCCTTTATCATATACTCGTCAACTGGATCCGTAATTAGGATCGCTAGGTTTTCTCTAGATAGAGAAATATTGATAACGTTCTTCTCCATTACATCTCACCTCATTTAGAATAATGTTTAACAGGATGAAAGTGATGATGAAAGAACCAGCTTGGAGATAGAAATAGAACTAAAAGCTAATTTAAAATTAACAGCACGGTTCCCGGTTCTGTATTCATTATTCATGTTTAGTCACTCTTATCCTAAAATACTAGTTAATATACTTTTTTCAGTGAATCCTTGCTAAAGAGTTTATTTGGCGATCTTTCCAGTTTTAATAAACCAAATATAAAGATCCATTATACCTACCTGGATATTGAAGTTATAAGCCACAGATTTTAAAATATTTTCATAGTACAAATATTGGTTTTTACTTAGGGACTTCCTGTCTACTTCAGCTATATAATCAAAAAAGAACTTCAGAATGTGCCTGTCAATAATTGCCACGTCAAAGTAACCCACGTTCCTTAAGAAGTGGCTCGCCTCCTTCATTCCTATCCCATCGATCTCCAACAAGTACTCCCTCGCTTCAATCTGGTCTTTATCTGCGAGTTCCTTGACGTCACGCTTCAAATGCCCAAGATATGATCTACTTTTCACAATGTATTTGGCTTTCAGGTTGGGAAACCTGTATCCCTCCTTCTTCAGGACTGCTGAGATCTCATCCACTGTACCAGCGAAGATTAGGTTGTTTAAGGACTGGAGAGCGGAAAAGGCAGAAATGAAAGTTGAGTTTGAGGTTAATATGCACAGAACGAGTTCCCTATACCACGTAGATTCTCCCGCACTGTTATTTAGCTTAAATTCTTCAGCTCTTTCTAGAACCTTTGCTCTTAATCTTGCGTCTTTTACGACTTTTCTTAGCACGTGCTCTCTTCCTCTTCTTCTTTTCCGGAGTTTTAGAATCTCTCGGAATTTCCGGCTTAATATCACGTATAGTTGAAACTGAGATTATCTTACTACCTTCCTCGGTTTCAATCGTTATAAAGGGCACGTCAGGAGTGAATTCGATATCTAATCCAATGAAACCTAACGCCTCCGAAATAGGTTTATAACTAAGTTGAACAGCTTCTCCAGTTATCTTAACCGGTATGGCAATACCTTTGACGTTAATTATTTTATGAAAACTGTAAGCCATGTTGACACCAATGTTTATCACAAAGTCATCTTTCATCCTAACTAGAATTACCTTACCTGGAACTTGAATGTTCTCAGCCTCTTCTCGAGAATTTACTGAGATTCTTTCCTCCTTTTCATATCTAACTCCGTACAACCTCACATTTGGTACCACATCGAAGGGAACCACATCGTAATGGATAACGACAGCGTCCAATCTCTATCAACCTAATCTATGGTGTAATACGATATTAAACTTCCCGTGAAAGCTAATTGACAGCAGGTCGTAGAATCTTTTTCCTCATCGCTCTGTGGATGGAGCTGAAAACATATTCGTCTGGAATAGAAGAAAAATACTGGGCCGTCTGGTTTAGACTGTGACCGTATGTATAGCTTAGGTATAGGAAAATATATAACACCGTTAGTGACACTCAAAAAAGGATAAGAAATGAGTTTGAGGCTTAAGGGAACAAACTCTTACGGTCACTTAGGGTGGTTCGAGGTTTACTGTAGTATATGTCACAGAACGTTAAAACTGGGTATAGACGTAGTTTTTAAGTGCCCTAAATGCGAAAGGAAATATAAGGCTTATTTCTGCGAAGCTGACAAGAGAGGGGTAAAGGGAAAGTGCCCCTACTGTAACACCGAACTGGTACCTGCAGTATGATAGAACGTCATAAGGTTGATCGTTTCGGGGTATCCTTCCTAAGGATACCGGGTAAGCAAGGAAGGATAGTTTTTGCTGATGTGGCCATATTTTGCGAGAAAGAGATCCATGAAATCGAATATATTGATACGAAAATCGCTCTAGAATACGGGGAGATTGTGAAAATAATTTTATGCCCCACAGACCTGGGCACTATAATCTGCAACGTGGTAGTGGAGTTGAACTCCCAATCTCAACCTACCCCCGAAGAAATCTATCGGGACATCCTATCTGCACTCAACAGGGTAGGATGTACTCCATAATCCTTGAGCTTAGAATATATCTTATAAGATAGGCTGACTATTTCCTCTGAGTCTCTCGATTCTAGCCTAACCGCCAGGAATAGCGGACGCATCTCTTGATCTGAGAAATAAACAGTTACCAGTGAGTTGGACGAAGGAGAGCATAGATAGGAGGCTCCTATTCTGACTGGGGGGCAAACGTCCTTTAGTACATCCTCCATCTGCTTAAATACTTCTCTCAATTTTTGGGGGTCAGCTTGGGTACTCAGTGTTACAGAAAACACCTTAGGTCACTTTAAGTTTACTCTCTTGACTGGTATTTTTAAGTAATCCATAACGTCCTTTACTACGTTGTAAAGACTGGGGTCTCCGGAGACTTTCTTTAATTTCAATTTCCTATAGTTCATCTCTAAAGAGATAGTACCGTCTTTTATTATCAGAATTTTGCCAAAGACCCTACCCTTCACGTTCTTAATGAACCTTGCATAGACAAACGTCCCTCTCTCCCTTAAGTTAACCAGAACGGCATCTCCTTCTTTATACACAGGTGGGATTCTAGTTCCCTTTATACTCGCCTGCTTTACGCCGTTTTCCCACTTAAAAAGAAGGGATCTGATAGCGTGCTTGCCGGTCTTGCTCTTGGACTGCTCAACTATTAATTCCACCACTTCTGATCAACTCCAGTGACTCCTTTATCCCTTGTAGATCCAATTTATCTTCAAGGAATGCGTCTATTAATATCTCACTCTTTAAGAAATGTCTTAGCATAGATTTCCTTATTACTAAGCTGGATTTCCTATAGGCGTCCAAGAGGAGCCGTTGGATCCATATTCTGGACTCTATCCTTCTCAAGCCCTCATTTAACTCCTCTTCCATGGACTTTCCTCTCTGAATTGCCCTAAAAGCTATTTCCGCCGAAATGGCTGACGGCCTTATTCCTTCACCGCTCAATGGGAAAACTAGGCCACGCGCCTCACCAATCCTTCCTTCCTTAACCGGGACCTTCCCAACGGATATCGGAGCTCCTCTTAGATCTATGACCTCAAATTTATCAAACCTCTGCCTCATGTAATCAAGCAAGAGAGCTCTGGAGTTCTTGTTTTCAAGAAAGCCAGAACCAACATTGAGCAACCCTTCCTCGGCAGGAAATATCCAATAGAACCCAGTTAGCTTAGTGTCGAATTCAAGGATAGCCTCAGGATTGAATTTGTCTACCTTCACCAATGCCCTCGTGGTGTAAACCACTTCTCTATCCATTGGATAGGGACCTCGGGAGTCTATCGAGAGATCATAGTTCTCAAGGTTAGGTCTCTCATTGGTAACTATCTGTCTGAGATTACTTCTCATTGAGTTTATCCAACCACTCTTATCTATGGTAAGCCATTTGGGACTCCTATATCTAACGTCGTACAACCTCTCATTATCAAGGTAAAACGCGAACTCCTTTATCTCGTACTTAACGTCCCATTGAAAAGGTGGTCTATAAACGTTAGGTACAATATCCCCACATGGTTTTATGTACTTATCCTTGATATCAAATAGGGTAACGTCATGCCCCACGCTTTGAAGGAGGGCGCCAAGCAGGGACCCTCCTACGCCTCCACCTCTAATCGCTACTTTAAGCATCATTTAAAAATTGTCGAAAAGTATAAAAGATTCTTTGCAAGACTCCTTTTAACTGTTTACCATACGGTGATCTGTTATTGTTATCCCAGGAAGATATTTTAAAGAAAATGGAGGAATGGCCTAAGCATTACAATCCTAAGGAAATAGAGCCCAAATGGCAAACCATATGGCTAACTCCACAATTTTGGGAGAAGGTTCTCAAGTTCGATGAAAACTCAGAAAAACCGATATTTTTCATAGATACACCTCCACCATTTACCAGCGGAGAACTTCACATGGGGCATGCATACTGGGTAGCTATAGCTGATGCCATGACCAGGTTCAAAAGAATTCAGGGCTATAACGTGCTTATACCTCAGGGTTGGGATACCCAGGGCCTTCCAACAGAGCTAAAGGTACAGTATAAACTTGGAATCCCAAAGGAAAATAGAGATTTGTTCCTAAAGAAATGCGTTGAATGGACTGAGGAAATGATAGGAAAAATGAAATCTGCGATGATTAGACTTGGATATAGACCCAACTGGGAACAGTTTGAGTATAGAACGTACAACCCTGAGTATAGGAAGGTTATCCAGAAAAGTTTACTTGACATGCACGAGAAAGGACTCGTAAAAATGAAAAAGGGACCAGTGTATTGGTGCCCTAAATGCGAAACGGCGGTGGCACAAAGCGAGGTAGGGTATATAGAGAGACAGGGAATTCTAGCATACATAAGCTTCCCGTTAAAGGAAGGTGGAGAGATCGTAATTGCTACAACTAGACCAGAACTACTCGGTGCTACACAAGCAGTGGCAGTGAACCCGCAGGATGAGCGCTATAAATCCCTAATAGGTAAGAAGGTTATTATTCCAATTTTCAATAAAGAGGTAGAAATTATAGCTGATAACGCTGTAGAAAAGGAATTTGGGACAGGAGCTGTAATGATAAGTACTTACGGTGATCCTCAGGACATTAGGTGGCAATTAAAGTATAACCTTCCAGTGACGGAACTCCTTGACGAAAGGGGCAGAATTAAAGGAACAGGTCTTCTAGATGGAACGAAGGTGGAAGATGCAAGAAAGAAAATGGTGGAAATTCTCAAAGAGAGAGGCTATCTGAAGAAGGTAGAAACCCTAAAACACAACGTTCTCTCCCACACTGAAAGAAGCGATTGTCTATCACCAATCGAATTTTTAGTAAAAGAACAGGTTTATATTGATGTCGTGGAGTATAAGGGAAAGCTTCTCGAAGAGTCTAAAAAGATGGTCTTTAAGCCCCAAAGAATGGGTGAGAAGCTTGAGGACTGGATAAAAAGCGTAGAGTGGGATTGGAACATAAGCAGGCAGAGGCTGTACGGGACTCCGTTACCCTTTTGGTACTGCGACAACTCTCATTTGGTTCCAGCCAAGGAAGATTCACTCCCGGTCGACCCAACCAAGACCGCTCCTCCTAGCGAGAGGTGTCCGCAATGTGGCTTACAGTTAAAACCTGTCACTCATGTAGCTGACGTCTGGATAGACTCGAGCGTAACTGTTCTCTATCTTTCAGGTTTCTATGGAAACAAAGCTAGATTTACCAAAGCGTTCCCTGCGGACGTCAGACTACAAGGTACGGATATAATAAGGACTTGGCTGTTCTACACGTTATTTAGGACCTTGATGTTAGCAGGGGACGTTCCATTCAAAAAGGTCGTTATTCACGGTCAAGTCTTAGGTCCTGACGGGACAAGGATGAGCAAGAGCAAAGGGAACGTTGTATCCCCCATGGACAAAATAGACGAGTTTGGGGCAGATGCAATAAGGATGACGTTACTTGATGCGTCCTTGGGAGACGATTTCCCATTCAAGTGGGAGACCGTTAAGGGGAAGAAGCTGCTCTTACAGAAGCTATGGAACGCCAGCAGACTTGCGTACCCGTTCATCGCTAAGAGAAACTTAGCCAAGCCTAACTCACTAAATGTAGTTGATCAGTGGATTTTAGCGAAACATAAGGAGTTCGTGGATAGATCCATTTCTGCTTACGAAAACCAGGACTTCTTCATAGTCCTTTCTATGCTCTATTCCTATTTCTGGGAAACTGTGGCAGACGAGTATTTGGAACTGATCAAACACCGACTATTTGCGGATGACCTGTCGGCTATTTACACGCTGAGCAGAATCTTAAGAGATATTATAATAATACTGCATCCAATAGCACCGCACATTACTGAAGAGATTTACTCTAGGCTTTTCGGAGAGAAGGAGACCGTATTAATGGAAAGATTGCCGTCAACAGATGATATAGAGGTCAACGAGAATGCCGTGAGGGTAGGGGAAACTGTAAAGAAATTCAATTCCTTGGTAAGGACGGGTAAGGTTAATATGAAGCTTCCCATGAACGCTTCAATAAGGGTAAAACTAAGCGCCCCAGAAAAATTCCTGGATGATATAAGGATCGTAGAGGAGGACATTAAAAAGACATTAAAGATAACGGAAATTACCTTTAACAAAGGTGAAGAGCCCTCAGTGGAAATAATCCCTGGTTAAGCTCAGACCATGGGAGTTTTGATCATCGGTCACCCAGTAACTTTCTCATCAGCTTGAGAGAACCTTTTCCACAAACAGTTTCATTCTTGAAACACCTTCTTTAATTTTCTCCTCCCCCAAAGCGAAGCTAAGCCTCAAGAAGTTCTTTCCCACACGTTCAGGAAACACCTCTCCCGGTATCGTGACTACTCCAGCTTCCTCTATGAGCTTGACTGCAAGAGATTTGGAGTCCATTCCGCCAGCCCCAAGAACCTCACTGAAATCAGGGAACATGTAAAACGCACCTGAGGATTTGTATACCTTAATCCCTTTGACCCCCGACAGCTCATTGTACATTACGTCTCTCCTTCTTCTGAACAAATCAATCATTTCCTTAACCTGAGCAAAGGAGTCGAAGGATGCTAGAGCACCATATTGCGCGAAACTAGTTGGACAAGTATAGATGTTTGATGCTAAAATGCCCATTTTTCCTATCACCTCTTTTCTAGCTACTATATATCCTAACCTCCATCCTGTCATACTGAAGGTCTTGCTAAATCCATTGATGTAAATAACATTATCCCGCCAGGAGGGAGTCTGAAGAACGCTCCAGAAATTCTTATCAAACACAAAGTAATCATAGATTTCATCTGAGATAAGAACTATTTTCCTTTCCTGAGATATTTCTGCTACGGTCTTGGAAAGGTCTGCATCAAATGTCATCCCTGTAGGGTTGTGTGGATTATTGTAAACTATCATTTTGGTCTTGGGGGAAATTTTGGATGATAGTTCGTCTGTAACATAGTAAAAACCCTTCCCTTGATCGAAATGAAGCGGAACGTAGACAGGTTTTCCGCCCAACAGCTTAACCACTTCAGCGTAGGAATAAAATGAAGGATCGAATAATATCACTTCATCGCCTGGGTTAACGTAAGCCAGAAAAGCCAAGAAAAGGGCAGTTTTGGCTCCAGGAGTCACGGCTATTTCGTCCTTTATTATTTTGTCGCCATATTTCTGTGAAAGGAATTCAGCTATTTTAGATCGGAGCTCATCCAAACCCAATGCTGGTGTGTAGGCAGTGTAGCCTTTTTCCAAAGCCACCTTAGCTTCATCCCTTATCCTTTGAGGAGTAGGAAGATCCGGTTGGCCTATTCCGAAATTTATAGTTTTGATTCCCTTGGTCTTCTCAACCTTCCTGGCAATTTCCTGGTAGAGGAGCGTGGACTCTCCCGTAAGTTTTGAGAGGGAACTTGCGAAACTCTCCATTTTTCCCTATACTAACCACTAACAAACGCTTTTATCTTATCCGGATCCCTCATCAGGGACGAGCCGATCAGAAAGGCGTCAGCACCCTTTTCCTTTAGTAGGCTTATCTCCTCTTTAGTCTCTATCCCACTTTCTGCGACTTTAACTACATCCCTTGGTAGCATCTCCAGGATCTTCATCATCTTTTCCTTCTGGATCGAGAGAGATATCAGATCCCTTGAATTAACGCCCATTAGCTTAGCTCCGCATCTAAGGGCTATTTCTAAGTCCTGCTCGTCGTGAACCTCCACCAGAGCTTCCATGTTATAGGAGTTAATGTACTCCAACAAACCGCTAAGTTCCCTCTCAGTGAGGATCCTGACTATGAGGAGTACAACGTCAGCACCAAGATCATAAGCAGTATCAATCTGGTTTTCAGTAACAACAAAGTCCTTCATTAGAACAGGTATTTTGACCGTTTTACCAACTGTGTATAGATAATCGTAAGATCCTTGGAATACTGTGTTTTCAGTTATGACGCTCATTGCAACTGCTCCATTCTGTTCCATCAACCTGGAATACTCCACAGGGTCCCTGTCCTGGGCAAAACCAGAGGGGGATCTTCTTTTGAACTCTGCAATTATGGGGTTTAAACCCGATTCCTTCATTTTTTTAATTCTAGGGATCAAAGGCAAAACTGGTTTTTCTCTAGCTCTAGATAAATAAGGTCTCCTTAAGGCATTTTCCACAACGTCTTTGATCCATCCTTCGAGATATCTTGGCATTGTCAGATTCTGTTGAGAAAGTTGTAAAATATTTTTTGTCCATTAGATGTCCCTATGCTTTCCGGATGAAATTGAACCCCAAATATCCTGAACTCCTCATGATGAATCCCCATTATCTCTCTGTCCTCTGCTGAAATGGAATCTACAACAAGAGGGGAAGATACTTTGTCCACTACTAAGCTATGGTACCTAGTGGCCTTAAATTGAGAAGGTAATCCGGAGTAAAGCTGGGTCTCGTTGACTTTCTCTATGGTACTTAGCTTGCCGTGATAGATGATCTTTGCCCTTCTTATTTTAGCCCCAAAGGTGAAGCCTATTGCTTGATGTCCTAGGCAAATTCCTAAAACGGGCGTCCTCTTCCCGAGATACTTAATTACCTGTGGGACGATCCCTATATCCTCAGGATTTTCAGGTGATCCGGGACCCGGAGAAATGATAATCCTGTCCGGTCTCAATCTCTCTACACCCTTTACCGAAATCTCATCATTTCTGATAACTATCGGGTAACTCCCTAACTCCCCTACACTTTGAGCTATGTTGTACACGAAGCTATCATAATTGTCAATTATTAACGTGATGTCCATCTAATCACCCCAGACCTAACGATACTTTCAAAGCCCTCATTTTATGCTCGGTTTCTCTATATTCTTGCTCAGGGTTTGAGTCGAAAACTATTCCGGCTCCGGCCTGGATACGTAAAAGGTCACCGTTAATGAACGCAGATCTTATTGTGATTGCAAATTCTGAGCTATTCTTAGAGAGGAACCCTATAGCTCCGGCGTATGGTCCTCTCTTGTAGGGTTCGAGTGTCTCTATAATATTCATGGCCATCGGCTTTGGCGCCCCACTGACCGTTCCTGCAGGGAACATGGATTTCAACACGTCTATAGAACTAACATCCTTTCTTAAAGTCCCGACCACTTTGCTGACTATGTGCTGAACGTGACTATACTTTTCCACATAGGCAAATTCCGGAACCTTAACCGTACCTGGTACGCAGACCTTACCCATATCATTTCTAGCTAGATCCACAAGCATAAGATGTTCGGCCATCTCCTTCTCGGATGAGAGAAGTTCCTGCTCAAGTTCAAAGTCTTCCTCCTTAGTCTTCCCTCTAGGTCTAGTTCCTGCTATCGGAAAAGTTTCAGCTATTCCCTTCTGCGTGGAAAAGAGGAGCTCAGGGCTAGAGCCTATCAATTTTCTTTGCCCAAACTTCATGTAAAACATGTAGGGTGAAGGGTTTATCTTTCTAAGAGCTCTGTAGAACCTCATGGGATCGCCCTCAATTGAATACCTGTAAAACCGTGATAACACCACCTGGAAAGCGTAACCTGCTCTAATCTGCTCTAATATTGAATTTACACCGGATTCAAATTCGGGCTTTGACATGGACTCGTCGTAAGGCGAGACTTTGAAATGGTCATCGTTAACGCAATTACTAACTTCCGGCATGTCACCTTCAACAAAAACCTTACCTAAGTTATGATCATAGACTAAGACGTTCTCAGGGATGAAGAACTCAGCATCAGGCCAGTCCTCTGCCACCGGTTTTATGTCTTTGACCCTCTCCCATCTCCTCACTGCGTCGTACGATATGTATCCCAATAGGCCTCCCGTAAACCTTAGCTCTCCCTCTTCAGTTCCTTTCAAAGATTGATTAATTGAGTCCTCCAAATCGTCTTCCCTAGATATGACTAGCTTCCTTTTAACTCCCCAGGCAATTACGCTATATCTAGCGTTGTTTTGTGAACCTTCTACACTTTCCATTAGAGCTGCGATTTCCTGATCTTTTTCAACGCATTGAAAAACCTCATAGGGCTGGGCAAAAGCGGTTATAGGAAAGGTCTTCATTTAGCCACCTCCAAAAGTTTCTTCACGAGCTCTAGGTTCTTCTTCCCAGGATAGGATTCTACACCCCTCGAAACGTCAATCCAGCCCGGCTCCAAGGCCACGAATGAGGAAACGTTACTTAAGGTTATTCCCCCACCTACCCCAAGACCTGGGTAGTCCCTTAACACCTTAGAGATTAGTTCCATGTTTGGTCTATCCTCTTTCCTCTCCAGATCCAGGAGAACCATTTCCGTAAAATCTATCGCCTTTTTCAGATATGGAAGATATTTCTCCGAAATTGGAACAAATAGTATTACCTTCTTTTGGAAGGAAGTTATCATCTCAAGCTCCTCTTGGTTGAGTACCCTATGAACTTGAAGAATGTCGGCATTGGCTGATCTAACAAGCATCTCCTCTAGGTTAGATTTGACGTTAACAGATACAATTGGAGACGGAACCTGATTCTTTACAATTTTCAAAAATTCTGGTTTAACAAATCTAGGACTGATCGGATCGGTTAAGAATCCCAACATGTCCGCCCCTAGAGCGGATATGGTTACAGCGTCGGAAAGGATGGATATACCGCATATCTTTACCTTAACCATATGAGATCTCCTTTATTTTCATGAATTTAGACAGATCACCATTATTTTTCACTATACTTTCTATTTTTTCAGGTAATTTCAAGATTAACTCCTCTGAAAACTCGTACCCTTCCTTGAAATCTGTTACTACATCCGCCGCATAAAGGGCAACAGCCACGTTTATCCTGATAAAATGATTTACATCCGGATCCTTCCCTCTGCATGCCCTCAAAACCCTCACGGCAGATTCTGTTGAATCTGACACTAGTAGCCTCGACGGAGGGACTTCCTTTTTGGAAATGTCTCTAAAATCTACATCCATCTCCTCCATTTTATCTCCCTTCACTTCCGTGATGTACGTCTTTCCTTGTGGACTGACCTCATCTAGTCCTGGCTCTCCGTGCAGTATTAAGAGCTTGGAGTAACCTAAACCTGCTGAGGTTTGGGCTATCTTCCTCATTATGGATAGGGAGTAAACTCCCATTACCTGCCTCTTGGAACCTGCTGGGTTAGCTAGAGGACCTAGGAGATTGAATATGGTCCTTATCCCCAGGAGCTTCCTAACTGGGGCTACATTTTTCATGGAAGGGTGATAAAGTTGAGCGAAAAGAAAAACGAAGTTGTCGCGTTTAATCAGTTGAGTAGCCCTTTCTGGGGGAACGGTTATGTTGTAACCCAACGTTTCTAGAAAATCCGCACTTCCGCTTTTACTACTGGCGGCCCTATTCCCATGTTTAGCAACCGGGAAGACGTTACTTATGGCTAAAGCAGCTGCTGTACTAACATTTATGGTTCCGAAACCATCCCCTCCAGTTCCAGCTGTATCCAAGGTATCTTTAAGATCAAGTTTTATGGCATGCTCTCTCATGGATTTCACAAATCCCTTTATCTCTTCAGCTGTCTCTCCCTTCATTTTGAGCGCAACAAGTATGGCTGCAACTAACGACTCTTGTATGGACCCTTCCATTATCATGTCAGCTAGCCCCCTGCTCTCCTCTTCAGTTAATGATATTCCTTCCGTGAGTTTCCTCAAGATCTCCCTAGCTTCCATCGAGAATCCCTCTGTAACTCTTAGCGAGGGAAATTGCAGACTCGACTCCATGCTTCTCG
Organism: Metallosphaera tengchongensis; assembly: GCF_013343295.1. Classification (NCBI taxonomy): domain Archaea; kingdom Thermoproteati; phylum Thermoproteota; class Thermoprotei; order Sulfolobales; family Sulfolobaceae; genus Metallosphaera; species Metallosphaera tengchongensis. Next base: position 396,539 of record NZ_CP049074.1, read on the forward strand.
ATTTCCTCTATGTATGCAGTCCCTATGGCAATCCCATCTGCGCCCGCAAGCAACGCCTTCTTCATATCGTTAACGTCGGACAACCCGAAACCCACAACTAGCTTATTGTTAACCAATGTTCTTACCCTTGTTATTAGGGAGTCCACGCTGACCGGTAACGGTACTCCTGTAGTTGGTCTCACCCCGTAGTAGAGGAACATATCGGAAATTCCAGAAACCTTATGAATTATTGGATCGGGCACGGAGGGAGAGGTAAAGATAATAGCGTTTAAGTTACTTTTCTTTATAATTTTAACATATTTTTCATAGTCATCTATGAAATCAATAAGTAAATCTGGAAATAATATGCCATCTATTCCAATTATCCTTAGCCTGTTCAAAGTCTCTTCCAAACTGGATAACCAGTCCTCCAGATAGGTTAGGATTACTATTGGAACGTTAACTGTTCTTCTGGTCTCTTCCAGAAGTCCCCAGAAATCCCGTAGCCAACTAGAAACTTGCTTGTAGCTCCTTCTTATCACAGGTCCGTCATATTTAGCGTATTTTGGTAGAAGACCTATTTCTAGGATATCTGAACCGGCGTCGACCAGACCTTTCACTAGTTTAAGGTATTCCTCCCTATTGGGATAGCCTAGAGTAGCGTAAGACACCAAAAGCCGTCTCAATTTAACCTATCCTCTTCATCATGGATTCGTAGTTTGGTAGGTCTAGGAGACCGTGACCACTTAAGTTGAACACTATCACTCTCTTTTCGTTCTTAGCCTTAGCCTCCCTAGCCTCGTCTATAACTGCCTTTATAGCGTGGGCTGACTCAGGAGCAGGCACTATACCTTGGGTTTGTAGGAACATCTGAGCCGCTTCGAAAATCTCCCTCTCGTTGTATTCCTTCCAGCTAACTATCCCCTCCTTAATGAGCATACTCAAAGAAGGTGCAGCGCCGTGATATCTCAAACCTCCTGAGTAAATAGGTGGAGGAACATAGTCTCTGCCCAAAGTTATCATCTTAACTAAAGGAAGTAGACCTGCGCTGTCTGGAAAGTCGTAGTTATATGCCCCTTGGCTAAATTTAGGTATTTCGTAGGATCCCACTGCAACGTACTTAGAACCTTTTCTAGAGCCAATGAAGGGAAAAGTAAATCCGCCGAAATTACTACCTCCGCCCACACAACCCACAAGAACGTCTGGTTCCTCATCAATGTCCTCTAACTGTCTCATGGTTTCCAGGCCTATTACACTTTGGTGCAATACCACGACGTCAAGGACGCTACCTACTAGGTATTTGTAACCGTTGGACATTGCATACTCTATAGCCTCGCTCATAGCGATACCTAAGGATCCAGGATGAGAGGGGTTCTGATTTATTACCTTCTTTCCGAATTCAGTGAGCGGCGTAGGACTTGAATGCACTTTGGCTCCATATAGTTGCATAATAGTCCTTCTTTGGGGTTTTTGTTCATAGCTTACCTTTACCATAAATATAGTGGAATTGAGGCCGTACATCCGTGCAGCTAACGCTACAGCAGTGCCCCACTGACCTGCTCCAGTTTCAGTCACCAAGTGATTTATTCCCTCCTTCATGGAAAAGAAGGCCTGAGGTATTGCTGTGTTTATCTTGTGGGAGCCAGTCGGTGTGGCTCCTTCGTATTTGTAGTATATCCTTGCAGGTGTGTTCAAGACCTCCTCTAGTCTTTTTGCCCTGACAAGAGGAGTAGGTCTTCCTATATTAAAGTAGGCTTCTCGGACTTCTTTGGGTATTGTTACGAATCGCTCCACAGTGAACTGTTGCCTTAGAACTTCTTGAGGCATGATCTTCCTCAGAAGGTCAATCCTAGAGAACTCGGCATCTGGTGGATCTCTAGGGGGAGGAAGAGGCTTGGGTAAATCTGGTATTATATTATACCAATAATTTGGTATTATATCCTCTATATTTGCCATTGGTGCAACAAGAACACCTAGCTAGTTAAATAACTTTGTCCTTTATAAATCATATTGTTTGGCCTCAATTAGAGGCTAGCGTCCTCAGACTTTGTCACAAGAACGGCAAACCTCGTACTTTACTGCTGGGGGTCAGAATGCCCAAACTTAATTCCGAGTCCTGAAACTTAAGAAACCTCTCCCCTAGGCTTAACTCAGAAGCCGTGCTAGTTTTACAGTACAACTATCACATGTCCATTGGGAATTAACCTTTATGCATCTATCTCCTCACCTTAAAGGGCAGGGCTTATTCCCCTCTTGTCAATAAGTTTCAAACGATGAGAATTCTCCCTTATACTCCTCATACCTGTGAGTTACCTTCGTTACTAGAGCCAGTGGTGGACCTTTCCATAGATGGTTGAGTAGCTTCTCAAGAGACTCTTGGTAACCTTCAGCAACTACCTCTACTGTTCCATCTGGTAGGTTTTTGGCGTAACCCTTCAAGCCTAACCTAGCAGCGTGGATTTGAACATATCTTCTAAATCCCACTCCTTGAACTTCTCCTTCCACAAGTGCATATAACCTAGCTAAACCCATCACATCACCTCAGAGTCGCTCCACTTCTTCACTTCTCTGCTAAATCCCTTTCATCACTATATTTTTTAATGCATGTTCCCCCTAAAAAGGCGATGATTAGGGTAGCTATAGCAGGTCTTGGGAATTGCGCCTCAATGTTGGTACAGGGGATAGAGTTCTACAGGAGAATGGGGCCCAATTACTTTGATGGGTTAATCACCCCAGTCATTGGAGGGTATAAGATCACTGACATAGAGGTGGTTGCAGCTTTCGATGTGTCCGCAAATAAGGTAGGGAAGGACGTGTCGGAGGCTATCTTTGAAAGACCAAATATTACCCCAAGGATAGTGGACCTGGACAAACTGGGTGTTAAGGTCTCCCCTGGTCCCGTTTTGGATGGAGTAGCCCCGCACATGAAGAACATCTTTAATCCTCTGGGTGAAGGCAGCCTTAACTTAGTCATAGAAGAGCTGAGAAGTAGCAGGGCCGACATCTTGGTAAACATGTTACCTGTGGGTAGCGAGAGCGCTTCCAGAACGTACGCTCAAGCCTCATTGGAAGCAAGGGTAGGTTTCATAAACGCCATACCGGTATTCATAGCGAGCGATCCTACTGGGGAGTTTCCTAGAAAATTCAAGGAAGCCAACATACCCATAGCAGGAGATGATGTAAAAGGGCAGGTGGGGGCTACAATATTCCACAGGGCTATCACTTCGCTTTTCAGACTTAGAGGTGTAAAGGTCGATGAGACCTATCAATTAAACGTGGGTGGCAATACTGATTTCCTGAACATGAAGACTGAGGAGAGGTTACACTCAAAGAGGATAAGCAAAACTAAGGCTGTTACAAGCACCCTCGAAAACGAAGAAATAGAAGAAAGAGGTAGAATAAGAATAGGGCCTAGTGATTACGTTCCCTTTCTAGGCAACACAAAGGTAGCATACATTTACGTTAAAGGAACAGGATTCGCTGGAAGACCAATTAAGGTCGAGGCCAGCCTTGAGGTGGATGATAAGTCAAACTGTGCCTCTGTCATTGTTGATGTGATAAGGGCAGTAAAGCTAGCTAAAGATAGGGGGATAGGGGGTCCGTTAACAGAGGTATCTGCTTTCTATTTCAAACACCCTCCCGTGCAGGCGAAAGATGATGAAGAAGCATACTTACAATTCAAGAAATTCATCGAGATGTGAAATATGCGAAGAGAGAGAGGCTAGCTACACTTGTAAGACTTGTGGGAGAAATGTATGCGATACGCACATGAAGGGTAATATATGCTCAGTGTGTGAGATTAGTATGTGTCAGGTTTGTGGTAAAAACCTTTCCATAGGGTACTGTAATTCCTGCGGTTCCCTCGTTTGCGAGGACTGTGTAGGTTTCGCCATAGGCTCTAAGAGGGTATGCAAGAAATGCTATCAAGGGAAGCAAAATCGGGTTTTGAGTCAAAAGGTTTAAGTAGATAAGTCAACTCACACTAGAAGTTTACTGCTTTCGAAAAACAGATCCAGTCTCTCATTTGCGCCCTCTCAATAATAGCTTCTGCTCTATACTTGCCACTAGCCTTCTCGTGTAAATAACGGTGTCAGGATTTATACTAACGCTGTCTATTCCCTCCTTAACTAGGAATTCGGTTACTTCAGGGTATACGCTAGGTGCTTGTCCACATATCGAAACCGTTCTGCCATATTTATGGGCTGTCCTGATTAACTTCTTCATGGATCTAAGGACCGCTGGATCTCTTTCGTCGTAGTATCCCATTCTCCCAAGTATTTCAGAGTCCCTGTCTACCCCTAAAGTTAACTGAGCTAAGTCATTACTTCCTATGCTAAACCCGTCAACTAACTTCGAGAACTCGTCAGCTAACACTATGACTGACGGTACTTCAGCCATGAGCCATACCTTAAAGTCGCTAGTCCTTCTTAGCCCTTCATCCTCCATAATTCCCACCGCCTTATTCAACTCCCAAGTAGTTCTAACGAATGGGAACATTACCCAAACGTTTTTGAGACCCATTTCTTCCCTGACTTTAGTTATAGCTTTCACTTCTAGCCTAAATGCGGGCTCATATTGTTGACTCACGTATCGAGATACGCCCCTCCATCCTATCATTGGGTTTCTCTCTTCCGGCTCAAATTCCTCTCCGCCGATGAGACCTCTGTACTCGTTTGTCTTGAAGTCAGAAAATCTAACCACAACCGGTCTTGGATATATGGCCGAAGCAACCTTAGCTATCCCTTCAGCTAGCTTATTGACAAATTCATCTGGTTTTCCTATCTTAATGAGATAGAGTGGATGGTGCTTTATCCACTCACTTACTATGAACTCTATCCTCATTAGACCTATTCCATCGAAGGGAAGATCTAGGTATTTCTCTATTACATCAGGTTGACCTAAGTTCATGTAAATTTTTGTTCCGGTTACTGGGAACAGGCTCAGCAACACGTCCCTTGATATTCCGCTAAACGTACCACCTTTCTGAACTTCCTGTTTAGCCTCCTCTGCAACTATTTTCCCTTCGTATACTACTCCCCTTGTGGCGTCAACCGTAATCTCTTGCCCAGTCTTTAAAACCCTGGTACCGTCCTTGGTACCCACAATGGCAGGAATCCCCAACTCCCTTGATACAATAGCGGCGTGACTTGTAATTCCACCCTCGTCTGTGATAATGGCAGATGCAATCTTCATTACTGGAACCCAATCTGGGTCAGTCATTTTGGTCACTAGGATCTCGCCTTTCTCAAATTCCTTTGCTTCCTTGACATCCATAAGAACCCTTGCTCTCCCGCTTGCTATGCCAGGGCTCGCAGCAAGTCCCTTTATTAGTACCCTTCTCTCAGTTACTTCCCTCTGAGCCTCTTGTTTCCCATTGCGACCCTTTGAAGACCAGAAGGTTTCGGGTCTAGCTTGAACTATGAAAACGTTTTCAGGGAACTTAAGATCAGCGTCTATGGCCCACTCTATGTCCATTGGCATGCCGTAATGCTTCTCAATCTTTAGTGCCAGTTTAGCGAGCTCCAAAGCTTCCTCATTAGTTATACTTAAGCTCTCACTCTCCGGATTTTGAATGATAACTTCCTTATTCCTACCTGATTCTGGGTCATATATGATTTTCAAATTCTTTTTGGATATTCTCCTGTCTATTATCTTTAGTTCCGACTTAGAAATCAAGAACTCGTCAGGAGTCACTTTCCCTCCGACAACGGCTTCCCCTAAACCCCACGAGGACTCTATGACAATGAAGTTTGGATCTCCATCGGCTGGGTTCAGTGTAAACATTACCCCGGCTGACCTTGAGTTAACCATCTTCTGAACTACGACGGCCATCTCGACCTTGGCAGAGTCTATTCCTTTGCTCTTTCTGTACTCTATAGCCCTCTCGTTGAACAGACTAGCCCATACTGCCTTTACCATCTCGATCAGATTGGATCTCCTTACGTTGAGATAGGTGTCCTGCTGCCCCGCAAAGCTTGCGCTTTCTATGTCCTCCGCCGTTGCTGAGGATCTAACTGCTACAAAGACTTCCTTACCGGCCATTTTTGAAAGCTCATCGTATGAAGTATATATCATGTTCTCAAGGTCTTGGGGCATCTTTGACTCCAAAATAAGACCTTTTATTCTCTCACTTGCCCTCTCGGACGAGTTCTCCTCCTTTAAAATAGAGACTATCTTATCTCTCAACCCATTATACTCCAGGAAGTACGAGTAAGCTTTTGAAGTAATAACAAAGCCAGGGGGTACTCTGATCCCCTGGCTAAGGAGTTCTCCTAGGTTAGCTCCCTTTCCTCCAGCGAGATCTACCATTTCCCTCCTTATTTGCGAGAGAGAAAGGATACCCTCTTCTTTCAAAATCTGCGTAACCAATAAGATATCCCCGGTATCTATTTCGAATCAAAACTTAAAAATCTACTTAGAACATTAAAACCTCCAAAAAAGTACTAGTACAAAAAGAATTTAAATTAAAAATGATTATTTCGATCCGTTACCATTTTCAGCTTTCTGAGCAGTACTCACGAAGGAAGGTAAGTCTGGGAAGTTCTCCTTCATTCTCTGCTCAGCTATCATGCTAGCCTCCTGTAATATCTTCCTTGCCTCTGGACTCGATGCTGCCTGCTCCAGTCCTCCTCCAGTGAAGTCACCAGCCTCAATTACAACCTCCTGTAACCCCTCTTCCACCTCCGTAAGCTCCATGCTTATCTCTGGCATAACGCCCTTGATAGCGTTCCTCAACTCTCTGACTACGCCTATAACAGGGATCAAACTGTTGAATACGTCAGCCACCTCAGTCACAGTTTCAAGCCTGAGCTGAACCTGCTCTAAGGCTATCTGTACTCCAATGAGCTGCTTGGTCATCTTCCTTATCTCAGCTATCTCGTTTGCATACATGGCAGCCCTTGCGTTGTCCTTCGACATCTGGGCAGTTACTATTCTTTCAAATAGAACTCTATCCCTTTCCTGCATCTTGGAGATGTAGACTTCCAACCTATTTATGGTGGTTTTCAGCCTGTAATTCGAGGTGACTAGCTTGTACCTAAGTGGTTGCTTCTGCTTAAATGCGCTCTTAAATTTCTCGCCTATACCGGGTTCCTGTCTACCGTTCCAGTTCTTAACGAACTCTTCTACTTTGCTAGTCATGTAGTATCTAAACAACTAATTGAGATAGTTATGCTTTTAAGATAAAGCGTTAATAATATGCGATAAGTTCTCTATAATTATATGGTAAAGTTCAAGGCAAAGATAGACGGAGAAAAGATTATATTGGAAACTATAGATGGGAAGCCTATCCAAGTTAGGGAAATCATAGTAAAGTATAGCGTTAGTTCAACCTCTCCTTCTGAGGAGAGGACTAGGAGAGTAATATCTGATTCATTAATGGTCGAAAAGGGAATAACTAAATTCGAAATTCCTACAAAAGGTCTTGATGTTGTTGGAATCTCAGTAATTTACAAGGAAGGAGAACAAACGCTTAGGGAGGACTTGAATATTTAGACTTTATATTATCCCATATTTTTGAGACTCTCTTGACAACCTCAGGGTCGCTAGCCACTTCCTCAGGCCACTCCCTTCCAAGCTCTTCCTTGAATTTTCTTGTAGCGTCTATACCCATTTTGCTACCCAACGGAGGATTTAAAACGGTGTGGTCGAGACTGTCGTTTAACGCATTATTGACTATCATAACATCCCTTTGAGGATCTACGGTGCTAGCTATGGCGTAAATTACTTGGTTGATGTCGTGAACATCAACGTTGGCGTCAACCAGGATTATCAATTTGAGGAAGCCCAGTTGCCCGGTTCCCCAAATGGACATCATGGCTCTCCTTGCCTGCCCCGGATACCTTTTCTTTATGGAGAAGATGCCCACGCTGGTAAATAGTCCATATTCAGGAAGGTTCATATCAACGAGGTCAGGGATCACCATTTTCAGGAAGGGAAGGAAAACGCGTTCTACTCCCTTTCCAATCCACGCGTCTTCAAGGGGAGGTTTCCCTACTGACGTCACATGGTATATTGGATTCTCCCTTATGTAAGCCCTCTCAAGTTTAAATACTGGGTAGTAGTCCTTAGGTGTGTAGTATCCCAAGTGATCACCGAAGGGACCCTCAAGCCTGTTATCTTCTAAATCGACGTAACCCTCTAAAACTGACTCCGCGTGGGCTGGAACTAAAATACCGTTACTCAGCTCTACTACATCCACTCCTTCTCCCCTAAGAATCCCCGCAAAAAGGTACTTGTCCAACCCTGGAGGGACAGGAGAGGCTGCCGTAAATGTGATAATGGGATCCACTCCGTTCACAATGGCTATGGGAACTCTAGTTATTCCTTTGTCCCTGTAGTTGGATGCTGCCATTGACCCCCTCTTAAAGGCTTGCCAGTGGACTAAAGCTTCTCGCTCATTCAAAATTTGTACTCTATAAATGCTCAGATTGTTAACGTTTTTCTCAGGATCCCTAGTAATGACAATGGAGAAAGTCATATACCTTCCTGCGTCGTGGGGCCAGGTCTTGGTCGCAGGGATGTTCCCCAAGTTAACCGAGTCGTCCTCACTGAACAAGGGTCTCTTTGAACTTGGCATATACTTCCCCATCTTTAGGAGAGATGGAAGCGACTTCACCTTATCCATGATGGTCACCGGCATCTCTCCAAACTGGGAAAGGAATCCCTCGGCTATCTGCTCTAAGTTTCTAGTACCAAAAAGTTCGTAGACCCCCTCCATGGAATAGTAAACGTTGGTTAGTACTCTCCAACCCTGAAATCCTTTAACGTTAGTGAAGAGGAGAGGTGGAACGTGGGAGTAAGTGGCTTGACGACCCAGTTCTGGTATTTCTAAGATGGGGTCAACTTCTTCGCTTATCTCAACCAACTTGTTTTTCGATCGCATAAAATCTAGGTAATGCCTGAGATCCTTGAAAGCCATTTTTATTCAGCCTTACAATAAAAGCCCATATGGGCACTATTATTACCTTTTATTCAAGAGCTTTATTACGCCGCGTTAAACGTTGGGTGGTATTGAGAAGTTGGTTTAATCCTGCTTAACAAGTTGCTTAAGGAATTTTGACTCCCAACACGCGTCAGGAGCTTGCTCTCGGTACACCGTCTAGATCCTTACCGTCAAATCCATCAAATTACCAAACTCTACGTCACAGTACCCCATCCATCGGCATAGAAGCTCGATCTTGACACAAACTCCCTTAATAATCAAAACCTCTTAAAGAAGGTAAAGTTTAAATTTTTACATACATGGATCATGAAGGCTGGTGACATACCGTTGGAAACAAGCTAGAAGGGGTTATGCGTTGTATCGATTGCGGGTTTGAAACCGAATTGGATCAAAAGACCATTACTTGCCCTAGATGTGGGGGAATTCTGGAAATTTCCGTGAAGTTACCCTCCACATTTTCGTTTTCAAGGTTAAGAGGAAGAGGGGTATGGAGATACTCCGAGGCCATTGCGGGAAACTACAAAACGGTAGTGAGCATCAATGAAGGGGGAACTCCGCTAATTAGGTCAAAAACCAACGAGAACGTCTACTATAAATTTGAGGGAGCTAACCCTACAGGGAGCTTTAAGGATAGAGGAATGACCGTAGCCATAAGCTCTGCTGTCAATGAAGGCTATAAAATAGTAGTTGCCGCTTCCACAGGAAACACAGCGGCCTCAGCAGCTGCGTATTCTGCGAGGGCTGGATTGAAAATCTACCTGGTTCTGCCAAAAGATAAAGTTGCGGTAGGTAAATTAGCACAGTCTATCCTATACGGAGCCACAATTCTAGAGGTGGAAGGAAGTTTTGATGTGGGAATGAAGGCTGTAATGAAACTTTATAGGGAAATGGGAATCGTTTACCCCCTAAACTCCTTCAATCCATGGCGTCTAGAGGGACAGAAAACCATAGCCTACGAGATAACAGAAGAGATAGGGGTTCCAGACGCTGTGGTCGTCCCAGTTGGGAATGCAGGAAACATATACGCTATATGGAAAGGGTTTACTGAATTGAGAAACGCCGGGCTAATAGATAAGGTTCCCAGGATGATAGGGGTTCAGGCAGAGGGGGCGTCCCCTATAGCTAGAGCCATCGCCCAAAACCTAAATACCCCTGAATTCACTGAAAACCCTGAAACTATTGCCACTGCCATAAGGATAGGTAAACCAGTTAACTGGAAGAAAGCCTTAAGGGCTATAAGGGAGTCCCAAGGAACTGCCATATACGTCAGTGATAGTGAGATAGTAGATGCTCAAAGAGATCTGGCTAGAATCGAAGGCGTTGGTGCCGAGCCAGCGTCTGTGGCGTCCTTCGCTGGTCATAGGAAAGCCTTAAAGGAAGGGATTCTAAGCAATTCGGATAAAGCAGTTCTAATTCTCACTGGGCATGCCCTAAAGGATCCAGACTCCATGGTCAGATCTGGATCAAGGAGGATAACCACTAATCCAGATTATTTGGAAAAAATTATTCTAGGTGATCTTAATGCCAATTCTTAAAATTGGAGGATCTATTCAAAAAGATGAGAAAGATTATGAATTAATAGCAGAAAGGATAGAAAAGTACTCCAGCAAGACTGATAAAGTGATTGTTGTAACCTCCGCTTTAAAAGGTGTGACCAACAGTTTAATTGAAGCTACTGAGAACCGCGATAAGGCTGTGGATCTGATAACCGAAATTTATGACAGACATGTAAAGCTCCTGTCAAAGCTGGTTGAGGGACCGGAGTTCGAAAACGCTTTCAAGTCACTTTCCAAACTAGCGGATGAGCTATTTAGAATAGCGTGGTCAATCAAGGTTTTAGACGAGACCTCCACAAGGGTGAGGGACTATATCCTCTCCTTCGGAGAGAGAATGGCTAGCGTTACTCTCGCATCGGTTCTGAAGAGCAAAAGGATGAACGCCCAAGCCTACCCTGAACCAGTTCTAGTAACTGACGACTCCTTTGGAGAGGCTAACGTAATAGAGGACCTCTCCATTAATGAGGCCCGAAAGCTTCTAGAGATTGATTCCAAGATAGTTGTCTCTCCTGGATTCATAGGGAAGACAGTTATGGATAGGTACACAACCGTGGGAAGGGGAGGTAGCGACTACACAGCGACGTTGCTGGGGAAACTTCTGGGCCTTTCTGAAGTGAGGCTAATAACTGAGGTTCCAGGAATTATGACTGCCGATCCGAGGAAGTTTCCAGGGGCTAAGACCATAACCCGTCTCTCGCTGGAGGAGGCGATGGAGCTCGCTCAAATGGGTGCAAAAAGACTTCATCCTAGAACTTTCGAGCCCATGTTCAATAATGACCTCAAGGTCTATATAGAGGGTCTATACGACGAAGGTTACACCCTCGTTGAGGGAACTTGTGACTCCTCGGATAAGTTAAAGGGGATAGCGATCCTTGAGGACCTCAAACTCATCTCAGTGGAAAGCACAAAGATAGTAGGCAAAATTGGCTCCGCTGCAAGAGTTATGGAGAAAGCTAGAGAAGCTGGGGTGAACATCGTGTCCCTATCCCAACCCGCATCTGAGACTACTATTCATCTTTTGGTGGACGCTAGAAGTTCCAACACCTTAACTTCCCGTTTAGAGGAACTAAAGGACGTAAATACGGTGAACGTTCAGGACGCCAGCGCCGTAAGCGTGGTAGGATGCGGTCTGAGAAAAAAGGAGCTATTCAAGGAAATCCTGAGGGAGGCCTCTTCCTTTGATATCACCTCCGTTTCAAGAGGGCTCAGTAACGTCAGCGCAACCTTCATAGTTAAAAGGGATGAAGGTTTTAATCTTGCAAAGGACTTACATGAGGTGGTCATAAGATGGACAAACTAAGAGTCTCCCTCCTGGGCGCTACTGGAATGGTTGGGCAGAAAATGGTTAGGCTTCTCTCCAACCACCCTTTCATTGAGCTCACCAAGGTAAGTGCTTCCCCTGGGAAGATTGGAAAGAAGTACAGTGAGGCAGTCAAGTGGGTTGAGGGCGGAGAGATACCTCAGCACGCCACTGACCTCCGAGTAGTCTCCACTGAACCTGAAGATCATAAGGACGTAGACGTTGTTCTCTCTGCTTTACCCAATGAGCTTGCTGAGGGAATAGAGCTGAAGTTAGTAAGGGAAGGAATAACTGTGGTCTCCAATGCCAGTCCTTTCAGGATGGATCCAGAAGTTCCTCTAATAAACCCTGAGGTAAATTGGGAACACCTAAAGCTATTGGATACTCAAAGGCAGAAGAGGGGCTGGAAAGGACTAATGGTTAAGAACCCCAACTGCACCGCCGCAATAATGAGCATGCCAATAAAACCGCTCCTGAAGTATAAGCTTAACAACCTGATAATTACTACACTGCAGGCAGTTAGCGGAGCAGGATACAACGGACTGTCTTTCATGTCCATTACTAATAACGTAATACCCTACATTAAGGGAGAGGAGGACAAGATCCCAAAAGAGTCAGGAAAAATGCTTGGAAGACTAAACGGGGACAGGATAGACCATGTAGAGCTTAAGGCCATGGTTACTAGCACTAGAGTTCCGGTAAAAGTAGGACATATGGGCGTAATGTACTTGTTCTTCGACTCTCAAGTGAACGCAGAGGAAGTTAAGAATGAGCTCTCAAGGTTTAGATCTCTACCCCAGGAGAAGAATTTACCCACTGCTCCAAAGACTCCCATCAGGATCTTAGAGGGAGAAGATAGGCCTCAACCCGAGATTGACGTAAGAAGCGAGAACGGGATGAGTATTAGCGTTGGGAGAGTAAAGAACGAAGGTAATGCGATAAGAATGGTAGTGCTGGGTGACAACCTAGTGAGGGGTGCAGCTGGGATCACAATCCTGACCCTAGAGGTCATGAGAGAGTTAGGTTACGTATGAAGATAGACCTTCATGTCCACTCCTTTTTTAGCGACGGAAAGTACGATCCTCTCTTTCTAGTGAAATTTGCCCAGAAAATGGGAATATACCTAGCACTTACGGACCACGATACCTCCAAAGGAATTTCCAGAGTCGAGGGAATGGTAGTGCCTGGCCAAGAGGTTACAACTCAGTTTGGACATGTCGTAGTTCTTTGCGACTTTCTCCCAAACCCTCCAAAGGAAATAGCGTCATTAGTTGACTACGCCAACGATAACAACTGCATTTCATTTCCTTCCCATCCTTTCGACCTTTTTAGGAAAGGAATAGGAAATCATGTGTACGAGTATAAATTTACTGCATTAGAGGTCTTCAATTCCAAAGCTCCTAGAAAGGCCAATGAACTTGCGAGGAGAGCTGCTGAAAGGTTAAATTTACCTGGCCTTGCTAATAGCGACTCTCACGTCAAGGAAGCTCTAGGATCAGCGTACAACGAGATAGACCTCCAGGAGTTCAACGTTGAGGCTATCCTGGAGAAGCTGCGTAAAAGGGAGATTAAACCGGTTCCAAGGGGCTTGACGGTAACTGCTAAATTAAATATTGCTAAATGGTATATAGAGAGGAAACTGAGACTTGAGAAAGATACCGGCGGAGTTGTGCGTGAGATGCAAGGGAACTAAGTTCCTCTGCGGTCTCCCCTCTTGTCCTATCACTCAAAGGTTCAGATCCATCGTAAACACCACGTCAAAAATATCTTTGGAGAAGGGAATAATCGAAGGTTCAACGCCCCCAAGCGCCATAGTCGGGGAAAGAGGTTACCCAAAGGTTTCCCTAAATTTCAACGTAGTGCCCGGAGTTACGGGGGAAGAGACGAGGATATATAACGACCCTGCAAATTGGTGGGGAAAGGCCAACATTTACGATATAATAAATTACAGATCTTCTCTGGTCTCCAATTTGTCCGAGGTTAGAATAACTGACGTATGGAAGCTCTACGAGAAGGAGTTGTCCCTAGCTATAGTTTCGGAGAAGCCTGTAGTTTCCGAGAGCAAAATAACTGGGAAACTGGAGACCAAACTGAGGTTTGATGGAGTTGTAATGCCTAGAGGTCCTTCGGTCGTAGCTGAAAACATTAGGATTGTGGAGGACCCCAAGCCTCCCAGAACTCTGGAGAAGTTATTCAACGATGACTTAAAGGCGGAGGAAGGAGTTCGCGTTCTATACGAGGAAGGGAATGACGTTTACAGAATAATTGACGCTCTCTCATTAGGATTCCTAGGCAAACGAAAGACCAGGAAGCTCGTCCCAACGAGATGGGCCATAACCGCGGTGGATTCTATTGTAGGAAAGTCCCTTTACGAAAAGGTTAGAGATCTGGAGCCAGTGAACGAGATCTCCGTGTTTTATCAAGGATACCTTGGGAACCACTTTCACGTCATACTGTTTCCCTCAGCGTACGCCTCTTACTGGGTCGAGATTTGGCACCAGATGTCCCTTTGGGCTAACGAGTTAGTAATTTCAGACCTCAAGGAAGACTATTGGGGTAACTACGAGACCATAGACGGGGGATATATGGCAGCTAGGACTTCAGTCCTCGAATACCTAAATTCCATCAGGAGATCAGCTGGAGTAATAATAGTGAGAGAGATCACGAGGGATTATTTTGCGCCACTAGGTAATTGGCACATTAGGGAAACTGTTAGAAGATCGTTCCAGAATAAGATTGCCGTGGTAGAGAACCTGCAAAGAGCAATTGACCTAGTAAATTCTAGATTGAAGGTCCAAGGAGTTAACCTTAGGGAAGTTAGGGTGATTAAACAGGTTTTGGGCCAAAGTAGAATAGACTCTTTCTTCTCCTAAAATATCAAGGAGAAAGCCGACATGGCAGTGTAAAGCCTATTCTCGGCTTGATCCCAGACCCTGCTTTTCTTTCCGTCAATTACTCCCTGCTCTACTTCCTCCCCTCTCACTGCAGGTAAACAGTGCATGAAAATGGAGTCTGAAGAGGTATACCTCATCAGATCCTCAGTCACCCTGTAGGTTGACAAGACCTCTCTCCTTTTCTGAGCTTCGCCTTCCTGCCCCATACTGACCCAGACGTCGGTATATACCACAGATGCTCCCCTCACAGCCTCGTAAGGATCTTCGTAAAATTCGATGATTGCGCCACTACTTTCAGCCTCCTCCTCTATCCTTTTCCATATGTCAGGTCTAGGTCTCATATCCTTTGGTGAAGCTACCTTGAGTTCTAGACCAAATTTAGCCACAAATGCCATTAGACTTACCAGGACATTATCTCCCCCATCTCCCACGAAGGCGATAGGTTTCTCTAACGTCCCAAATATTTCCTTTATTGTCATAAAGTCAGTAAGAGCTTGAAGTGGATGAGATAAATCGCTGAGTAGGTTCACTACCGGTCTCCCTGAGTACTCGGAAAGCTTAAGGAGAGTTTCATGCTTTAGAACCCTAGCCCCTATACCGTGGACCATCCTCCCCAAAACCCTTGCGGTATCCTCGATGGGTTCTCCTCTCGAGATCTGTATGTCGTTCTTTCCTATTACTATTGGGCTACCCCCCAACATTGATACAGCTAGCTCAGAGCTGATTCTGGTTCTAGTACTGGGCTTTTCGAAAAGAAGGACTATCCTCTTCCCATCCAACGACTTGGGGACCAAATTGGTTAACACTTTCTCCTTCATGGAGAACGAAACGTCCAAAAGCCTCTGTAAGTCCCATCTATCGAAGTCGAGAAGACAAATGAGATTTCTACCCTTTAGCATCGTTTAAAAGTAAAAGATGAATATTATAAGCTATGAGCGAACTGTCGGCCCTGGAGGAGACAACAAGAGCTAGGCAGGGCAACAAACCTAGCTACGATGAGGCTTACGTACTTTGGGCCTTGAATCTCATATATGATGAACCTCCCATGGGAAGACTTACTCTCATGAAAAGGCTGACTCTTAGCGAGGCGTCAGTGAAGACTATGCTCAGGAGGTTAAGGGAGTCCAATCTGGTCTCTGTGGACAGGGTAGGTGGAGCTGAACTTACCCTCAAGGGAAAGAGGCTGGTGGAGGAGTGGCGATCTAGGGTTTCAATTTTCAGCGCAACCTTAAGCTCCATAGGTTGGGAGTCCATACAAATAGCCTTAAAAAATGGTGGAGAACTGATCGAAAAGGTAGGTATTATTCAACTAAGAGATGATATTATAAAAATAGGCGCAGATGCTGTTCTAATTACTGTTAAAACTCAGGAAGATATAGAAATTCCCCCTAAAACAGAGGAATTTGCAATAAAATCACTCTTAGAGGAACTATCCAATCTCTCTTCCCAGTATAGTTCTGGGGATTTAATTATTTACATAAAGCCAAGTGATTTACACCTTGCGTATAAAGTTGGAATATTTCTTTTACAGAAACTTCAAAGGAATTAAATTTTTCATTTTGAAGGAAATTAAAAAGTCCCATGCAGACTAAAGTTTCCACGTTTCGAGACGGAGCAGGTCTCCTGTAGGATTTGAGCAAAGCTTTTCAGAATGTGGGTTCAGGAACCATGAATGAAGGTAGGTTTTCTGGTTAATCCTTACGCTGGAGCTGGAGGTAGGCTCGGATATAAGGGGAGTGATGATATTAGAGAGGAAAACCCAGAA
This sequence comes from Metallosphaera tengchongensis, assembly GCF_013343295.1. NCBI lineage: Archaea > Thermoproteati > Thermoproteota > Thermoprotei > Sulfolobales > Sulfolobaceae > Metallosphaera > Metallosphaera tengchongensis. The sequence goes on from NZ_CP049074.1 coordinate 412,977, forward strand.
ATTCCCGCTAGGGTCTCCAGGTTTCTTTCAAAGGCTCCTGACGTCGAGTATTTAACTCCCCGGGAAAAGATGGGCGAAGTTTATTTTGCTGGATCGAATAAAAAAGTGATCATACTAAATTCTGGGAAAAACGACTCAACTAGAGAAGATACTGTAAATTCAGTTAAAGAGATGATTGAAAGGGGAGCGGATATCATAACTTTTGTGGGAGGTGATGGGACTGCTAGAGACGTTGCCCAGGTAGTTGGTACCACGATCCCTATTTTAGGGGTTCCTGCAGGTGTCAAAATGCATAGTGGAGTCTTCGCTTCCACGCCAGAAGCTGCAGGCACACTCCTTTCCCACTTCGTTCTGGGGAGGGCTAAAGTTGTCGCTACCGAGGTTTTAGACGTTGATGAAGAAATGTATAGGAGAGGTAAGTATGTAGTAAAACTGTATTATATAGCAAAAACTATATCTTTTAACCGTTTGTTGACACCATCTAAACAGGAATATAGTTATTCTGATGAATTGGATGGTATAGCCGACTTTTTCCTGGATAAGGTGATGAAAGATGGAATTGTTTACATAATGGGTCCAGGATCCACTGTAAAGAGGATAGAGGAGAGGCTTGGCCTTAAGCCCAACTTTCTCGGCATAGACGTCTTCTTGGGAAAAAAGTTAATCAAAGCAAATGCAAACTACCTTGATTTAGTTGCTTTAACTGGGGGGTTAAAACTAAAGATAGTACTCACCCCGATAGGGGGCCAAGGGTTCGTTATTGGGCGTGGAAATCAAGAAATAGGACCTGAAATCCTGAGGAGGATAGAAAAGGAGGACATTATCATCCTTTCAGTTCGCGAGAAACTGGACAGAATCGATTGCTTAAGATTCGACACAGGCGATCCGAGCCTTGACGAGAAGTTCAAGGGAGTCTACAGAGTCATAATAGGCTACGACGAGACCATGGCCGTGAAGACGTGTAGTACTTAGATCGGAAAACAGTGATATTACCCAGGATTACGTTTGGTTATCCATTAAAAACCAGTTTACGCATATTAGTTTCACAGTGTCTGATAGAGACTCTAGCGTCAATAGGGCAACTGAACTGAGCGAGGAGGTCTCTAGGTCCTCTCCTAGATCTAAGTTAATGGATGCTATACTTGTCCTTCTTCACGCTAGACCTCTCCGTACTTCTGAAATTTCCTCCAATCTGGGATATGAAACTAAGTACGTTAGCAGTTACTTGAGCTATTGGAAAAAGAGGGGACTTGTGTACCAGGAGGGAGGGAGGTGGTACCTTACTCCTGATGGAGAAAATCTAGCGGTCACAATCATAGACTCTTACTCTAATTCGAGGTTCAAGGAAATGCTAATGATAGCCAAGCAAATGATAAACGAACCGGTTAAAGAGTCAATAAACAACAAAAAGCCACAAAGTAACAGAAGTGAACCTAAGGAAGTTTTGTCGTTTATTGACTCTAAAACCAAATCGGATGTCAATAAACAACAAAGAACGGATCCAAGTGTTTGTATATCTGATATTTCAGAGAAATTAGACAATGACGAGAAAGATATTCTCCTTTTCTTACTAGAAAGATATAAACAGTGGGGTTCAACCTACGTCTATCTGGACCAGCTTCAGGAGGAATATAAGGCCGATTCGACCTGGCTCTTCAAAGTTCTAAGAGGTTTGCAGACTAAGAGAGTCCTCTACCTTTATAACGACCCCAAACTGGGTTTCAGGATAGGTTTTTCGCAATCTGTCAAGAGAAAGCTTGAGAACTGCTAATCGTAGTATTCGCAGGCCTGTCCTGTGTCCTTTCAGAGGAATTCATTACAAGTTCTTCTTAACCCTGTAAAACAGCGTTAGTTGTTATTTACAACTACTATATCCGAGTTTTCTTGTTGACCCAGTCTGGATCCATTAGATAATTATACAAAAGATTGGATTTTTCGTAAAGACTCTTAAGACAATAAATTAGCGTAAGAGTAGTAGTAATCTATATAACTGGTCCAGTGGAAGAGTAGCTTAAGACAAAAGAGGTGCTTTAGTTGTCTTCGAATAAATCAGTAAAAATGTCCGAGGAGGAGATCGATAAGGCTTTGGAAAAGGCCGAAAAGGAGGCTGAAAAGAAAGATCATAAAAAAATATGGATGGACAAAATGATGAAGAGCGCCAAGACTTACTATAAGGTATGCCCGTACTACGATAAGAAAACTTCCAAATGCTTCCTCTCACTTTCAAGTAAATGTAATAGAGATGGAAAATATGAGAATTGTCCTGTATTTCTAGATTTCTTAGACAATAAATACAAAGAATTTACATCTAAAAAGAAAATACTTCCATTGGATTTCCTAGATTTAGCCCAATCTGTGTAAGATAGAGCGTGTAACGGGAGTGGTAAGGAAAAAGACGGATGAGGAAGAGGGAGAACTAGAGGAAAGGGAGGAGAAAAAGGACAAGAAGTCTAAGAAAGAAAAATACATCGACGCAGAAAAGCTACTGGACGAATATATTGAGGAAGTCGAAATAGGGCTGGGGCTGAGCCATCTTAAGCTGGGCAAGGACTTATTTAAGGAAATAATTAAGGAACCTTTCATCTCCGCAGTAGGACAGGTTAAGTCTAAGCCAAAACCTAAAACCATAATTAATAGGCTCAACTCCTCGAAGGACGTCCTGATGGAGTACGTAGCAGCAAAGCTAGTAAGGTTAGTGGAGCTCTCCAAACTTACAGACGATCAACTTGAGTTTCTTGTGTTTTACTCAGGTAGAGCAGTGGTTGATCTAGCCCCAGCGTTATATAGGGAAGTTACCAGAAGGGGAAGAACTGATCTACTGGACAACTTGAGGTATAATTGGAATCTTTACGGCATAAAATCCCCCGCAAAGTGCCCTAAATGTGGTTTCGAAGCTGTCATGCCAGACTACTCATGTAAAATCTGTGGATATGTCCTATCCAGCAAGGAACTCAAGGACTCAATAAACCTGATTCCGCAGTTGGAAGAGATGGTAAGGTACGATGCTGAAGGGTTAAAGGAAATTATTTCCAGCGGATATCTTTACTATAACTCTGCAGGGCCTATACCACCTTCAAGATTTAAACCAAAAGAAATGGAAATATACTATGAAATTGTACTCAATGGCCAGGAGAAATCTCTTTTGAGCAAAGTTTACAATACTCACCATCCTTGATTAATGCCCCACACATTTTGCACCTTGAGAATCTACTCGAAATGACTTGAATGGAAGGCGGAAAAGTGTGAAACACCTCGTTATCCTTGAAGCTGTCATGTAACCAGAGAAATATGGCGTCAAAGACTTCGTCACCTGTCTTTAACTCCCCGGTTAATTCCGAGAATCCCATCATCTCGGTGAGAGGAGTGTTGTAAAGGGGGAGAAGAAAAAGTTTGTCTCCTACTCTGTTAACTAGGGAAAACAGAGAGAGGTATGAATTTTCTAGCTCAGACGAGGAGTAAATTAGATAAGCTTCAAAGAAGTCGGCCGTGAAAGGCAAGACTACTATTTTTTCTTCCTCTTGATTTAATCTTAATATTAAACTACGTATAGTCAGATTAATTCTATTATAATTTTCTGTTATTATATTTTTTATATTAAGATCACATTGGAGACACAGTTTAGTCATCATTGAAGATAACAGCTCGCCCACTTCTTTGTAAAATTCTGGGTAAGCTATGATAATGCTCTGCTTTCTTAGATTTATTCCAGTCTTGCTCATGTTTTTCCTTACCCGGTGAAGAACTTCGTTCCTAGAACATCTTGGGCAAAGTAACTTTCCGCTAACCATTAAGGAGGCTCCTTCGTTCCCGCAATTAACGCATTTCACCTTATGAACCAGTAGTTATGATAGGAACACATCAAAATATTATTTACTTGGTATCCTAACCACCCTATAGTTAGTAATGTTATAGAAAAGGAGATTCCATAGGGAAGTTACTCTCATTTAAGCTTAGAACCAGATAAATTCCGAGACTAGGCTCTTGATAAGACAACTCTACGTTAATTGTCCTTAAGTTGGGGGATAGAAAAATTTATATATAACCGATCTGAATGGACTTCAGAAAAGGTGATAATGTATGGCTGGAGTTCCAGTTCTTCTATTCAAGGAAGGTACTTCCAGATCGACTGGTAGAGATGCGTTAAGAAATAACATTTTAGCAGCAAGAACTTTAGCTGAAATGCTTAGGTCAAGCCTAGGTCCTAAAGGACTCGACAAAATGCTCATTGATAGCTTTAACGACGTCACTATCACCAATGATGGAGCTACAATAGTCAAAGAAATGGAGATTCAACACCCGGCAGCCAAGCTCCTCGTGGAGGCTGCTAAAGCTCAGGACGCTGAGGTTGGAGACGGTACGACTAGCGCAGTGGTTCTTGCAGGACTTCTCTTGGAGAAGGCTGAGGCGTTATTGGATCAGAACGTTCATCCTACAATCATAATAGAAGGGTACAAGAAGGCCTTCAGCAAGGCCCTTGACATTTTGAGCCAAATTTCAACCAAGATCGACGTCAAGGACTTGCAGAATCCCTCAGTCAAGGCTAACCTGAAGAAAATAGTTTACACGACAATGGCTAGCAAGTTTATTGCAGAATCCGAAGCTGAAATGAACAAAATAATGGATATAATAATTGACGCAGTGGCTAAGGTAGCTGAACCTCTACCTAACGGTGGATATAACGTCAGTCTTGACTTGGTTAAGATTGACAAGAAGAAAGGAGGAACAATAGAGGACAGTGTTCTAGTCCACGGTTTAGTCCTAGACAAGGAAGTTGTCCATCCGGGTATGCCCAAGAGGGTAGAAAAGGCAAAGATTGCGGTACTTGACGCTGCTTTGGAGGTCGAGAAGCCCGAAATATCTGCAAAGATAAGCATTACCAGTCCTGACCAGATTAAGTCTTTCCTAGACGAGGAGACCAAGTACCTCAAGGAAATGGTCGACAAGTTAGCTAGCATTGGTGCCAACGTGGTGGTGTGCCAGAAGGGCATCGACGACATCGCCCAACACTTCCTTGCCAAGAAGGGTATACTCGCTGTGAGGAGAGTGAAGAGGAGCGACATCGAGAAGCTCGAGAAGGCTTTAGGAGCCAGAATAATAAGCAGCGTGAAGGACGCTACACCCGAAGATCTAGGCTACGCTGAGCTCGTCGAGGAGAGGAGAATTGGTAACGATAAGATGGTATTCATAGAGGGCGCAAAGAATCCCAGGGCAGTAAACATCCTCCTGAGAGGTTCGAACGACATGGCTTTGGATGAGGCTGAAAGGAGCATAAATGATGCACTTCATGCTCTAAGGAACATATTGCTCGAGCCCATGATAGTTCCCGGTGGGGGAGCAATAGAGGTAGAGCTATCCATGAGGTTGAAAGAATACGCTAGGACTGTTGGAGGCAAGGAGCAGTTGGCCATAGAAGCCTATGCTGATGCGCTGGAGGAGATACCCAGTATACTCGCAGAGACTGCTGGAATGGAACCTATATCTGCCCTCATGGACCTAAGAGCTAGGCACGTGAAGGGAATTTCAAACGCTGGAATAGACGTGATAAACGGTAAGATCACGGATGATATGTTTAGTATCAATGTATTAGAGCCAGTTAGGGTGAAGAGGCAAGTCCTGAAGAGCTCGACTGAAGCTGCTACAGCTGTGCTTAAGATTGACGATCTGATAGCCGCGTCTCAGCTGAAGTCAGAAGGTGGTAAAGGGAAGGCTGGAGGAGAAGAAGGAGAAGGAATGGGAGCTGGAGGAGCTCCCTCGTTCGGGTAACGTAATTTAAAATTTTTTATACATTAGTAAAGTATCCGTATCTTCAATATTTTTGAATCCATCTATTTCATCCAGGGCCTTCTTTGCTGCTGCCTGAATGTCCTTATCGCTATAGCTCGCAATTACCTCTTGGAGAAGCTTCTTAGATAACTCCACTCCCAGAACGAGTATCAGGTCAACGAAATCTGGGCTCTCAAAATACTCTACAAGTCGCTTTGGATCCCCTCCGTATGAGGAGAACTTATACTTCGACTCTGCACTGGCGAGTAACCTCCTCACGTCATCCAGCCTTTTTAGATCCAAGGCTGTGGGTGTCAAAATCTTACTCGCAATGTTTCTCAGAAAGTCCGGTTCGCCCAAAATCCAATCGCCTAATGTGGTATTATCCCTCACATCTATAAAAGGATTAGTTTATCTTGAAGTCATGATTAGGAAAGAGGATAAAGGACTGGGATTCAAGTTTAAAGGGAACATGTTAACTATCAATCCAGGGTGTAGGGAAGCTCCAACTTAAAACTGTAAAGCATAGTAAGGTACTGTAAGGTCTAGTGAAGAAAGCTAGCGTTCAATTCGAAAACTTTTCATCGAATCCGAACCTGCATGTGGCTATTTCACTATGATAAACTAGTTAATTCTAGATTTTATCTTAACTAATTTAAACTGAGTATGAAATGCTAATGTATTAAAATTGGTTATAGCTTCTTCATTGTAACAATTTATCAAGAAGACACTTAATCTAGTTGAGGCAATATTTTTGGTACATCAGGAAAAAATCTATCCCTTTCACAATATTTAAAAAGGAGATTTAGGAGTCTATATTAGTGAGTGGATTGAGCACCAAGAGTAAGAAAAGCAGAAGAGTGAAGGAAGAGGATAGTGAAGTAGAGAGCAAGCTGAAGGTAGTCTACTCAGATAAGGACGTAGTGGTAATGACGGCCCCCAATGAGGAGGAACTTAAGCAAATATTACTAGATCTCCTGACGGAAAAGCCCATGAACCTGAAGGAATTACACAGCAAATTGTCAGGAATAGCAAGTGAAGACAAAATAAGAAGGGCTTTAGCTAGTTTAACTGAAAGTAGACACGTTACCATGTTGGAAGACGGCAGATACGCCAAGCTAGGTACAGATTGAAATTTATGTCCTGTAAGGGCAACTTCTCCAATATTTGCTACACATCTCGGCGTTCGTGACCGTGAGTATTCTCCCTAAGGCAGTGCAAAAGGCTACGTAGCCCTTACCAGTTCTCATAGGTCTGTAATTCTCGCATGAGCTTTCCAGCGGGCTTTCCATCACGTTCACCAAAGGGTAAAATTTTATCTCTTGCTCAACCGATTGATATAGTTCGAGACCTTGCTTTTCCTCTCCTGTATCAACGAAATACCTACAACCCTTAAAGGAATTAAAGCAACGATTTGGGCTGGTCACATCAGCGGTGGGAGTGTCAAGCATCGGGGAGGTACAGTAGCCAGACTTGTAGTGGGGACAAATATCATGTTTCTGCAACTTCTCTCACTACTACATGGATACCAGATAAGTTCTCTGCATCCTCAGTCCAGATGGGAACGTGGATCCTGCTTATCTTTACCTCATCTACGTTTTTTATCTTCGACATAACCTCTTGAATCTGAACGTCCACTTGGTTGCTCCTCCCGGAGAAGTCCTCTATAACTAATATTTCAGCTATTTTCTTCATAATAAAACTCTTGCCTCTAAAGAGTTAAAAGGCTAATAGCATAATAACCCCCGTGGACGTCCTAGCAAAGATAAAAAGGGAAGTAGCTGGCGCAGTAGCTAGAAGCCTGAGCGTTTCTCAAGACCTAGTATATAAGGCTATGGAGTACCCTCCGAGAGAAGAAATGGGAGATATAGCAATCCCTTTGCCTGCATTAAACGTAAAGGGGGTACCCCAAATAACAGTAGAATCAAGTTACATCAAATCGTTTCACCTGTCAGGAGCCTTTCTCAACCTTAGAATAGACGAAAAAAAGCTCTTTATGGAGCTCCTTTCATCCATTACGTCAGACTATGGAATTGAGAAGGCTGAAAAGCAGAAAAAGGTCGTGATAGAGCACACCAGCGCAAATCCCATTCACCCGTTGCACATAGGTCATCTTAGAAACGCAATAATAGGCGATACCCTCGTTAGGCTCTCGAGAGCCCGAGGGCATAACGTAGTTTCGAGGTTTTACGTCAACGATAGTGGGAGACAGGTAGCTATACTTATATATGGTCTCTCCAAACTCGGGTATCCTGAGCCACCAGCAGACGCCAAAAAGGACATTTGGGCCGGAATGATCTACGCCATGACTAACATCATCTTGGAAATAAGATCCATATCTGAGGAATTGAAGGTAGCTCCAGAGAATGAGTACAGAGAGAAGTTAACTAAGAGAGACGAGCTAGTTGGGCTAGCCTCTCAGATTAGAATGAGAAACCAGGAGTACTTCGACAAGCTTGCTGAGGCAGTTAGGGACGATCAGGATCCTGAGGGTAAGATAGCTGAAATAATCAGGAAATATGAAAGCGGGGATAAGGATATGAAAGAAGTGGTCAGGAAATACGTTAATTACGTGCTGGAGGGATTTAAGGAGAGCCTTAGTAAACTCAATATAACCTTCGACTATTTTGACTTCGAGAGCGATCTGCTTTGGTCAGGAGAAGTTAAAGCGATTTTAAGGTCCGCTCTCAACTCTCCAGCAAGGTTTGAGTATAAAGGCACTGAAGCTTTAGATCTAAACAAGTACATTGACGATACGGTTAGGAAGGAGCTAAGGATACCTGAAGGGCTTGAGATTCCTCCTCTAGTTTTAACCAGATCGGATGGAACGACCTTGTACACCATCAGAGACATAGCTTATACCGTAAGGAAATTCATAACCAGCCAAGCTGACCAGGTGATAAACGTCATAGCAGAACAACAATCTATTCCCCAAATACAGTTGAGAGCAGCGCTTTATCTGCTTGGTTATCCTGACATGGCTAGGAATCTAATCCACTACTCCTACAGTATGGTGACCCTACCAGGGATGACGATGAGTGGAAGACTTGGCAGATACGTTTCCTTAGACGAGGTTTATGAGAAGGTTAGGCTCTCTGTGGAGGAGAAGATAAAGAATAGGAGCCGAGAGGTAAATGTGGGGGAAATCGTGAACTCTGCTATAAGATACGCGATGATATCGGTCTCAGCTGATAAGCAGATTACGTTTAATGTAGGTAGAGTGACCAACTTTGAGCAGAATAGCGGTCCATATTTGCAGTACACTTACGTGAGAGCCTATAACATTCTTTCTAAGTATCCTGGGGAGATAACTCTGGATGTAGATTTTGACGACCTAGTGGGGGAGAAGAGAAGTATTCTGCTGAGTTTGGCCAAATTCCCTGAGACTTTCGTTGCAGCAGCAGAGAGCCTGGAGCCAGAGGTTTTGGTGTCCTACCTTAGACAGTTGGCGGATCTCTTCAACGCCTGGTACGATAAGGAGAGAGTCCTGCAGGAGCAGGACGAAAGGAAGAGGATGTGCAGGTTGAACTTGGTCAAGGGAATAGAGATAGTAATGAGGAACGGCTTAGGTGTACTGGGTATAAACTCGTTAACCAAAATGTGAGAGCCTGCCTGGACCCGTAGCTCAGCCAGGATAGAGCGAGGGCCTCCGGAGCCCTAGGTCCCGGGTTCAAATCCCGGCGGGTCCGCTTTAAATCCTCTCTAATATTCTAACGTTTAGGTCGAGGCCTTCGTAAATTGCAACATAACGAGTGCCTCGTCCTTTGAGACGTGGAGGAAGTCCGAATGATATCCATCACCTCTTCCTAGACCCTGAGCGTTATGTTATTGGATGTACAGTTGGTCTATCTATTGGAACCCATACATTATACTTATAAAACTGAAAATAGTAAAAATTTTTTAAATAAGTTAGATTTAGTGTGGAATTATCAACTAGGCTTTTCATCTGGTAATACCAACCGTTATCAGGAAACAGTTTGTTTATAGATAATACCAACCGTTATCAGGAAACGGTTTATTTATGGAAACAATAGCAGAAATGGTTTATTTATGGGAACAATATATTTTAATAGATTCTCATGCAGAGTGATACCAGTGTACTTTCCATCTCCAAGTTATCTGTAATAAAGAGGGATGGAAAACGTGAGGAGTTCAGGCTAGAGAAGATCTTATCAAAGTTAGGTTCAATCCCTGAAGAAATAATAGATGGGATAGTCAAGGATGTAGCCCAAAATTCCTCCGACAATGTAATTAGTAGTAGAGTTCTAGCAGATATAGTCGAGAGGAACTTAATTGAGGGATCTCTTGAGCATCCAGAACTAATGGAGTTGGCCAAGAGGTATGTCCTCGCTAGGATCTACAACCATGTTTTCGGCAAGGGGAGGTGGAAGGAGTTCGATGGAAGGGATCTGCTCATAAGTTATAATGCCCTCAAGGTTCTAGAGGCTAGGTACCTTCTCAAGAACCCAGATACCCTGAGGTATATGGAGACGCCACAGATGATGTTCAGGAGAGTTGCCAGGCACTTGGCTAACGTTGAAAGCACAAGGAAACAGGAGATAGAGGAGAAGTTCTACGAAATAATGTCTTCTCTCAAGTTCGTACCCAACACGCCTGCCTTGATGAACTCAGGCACTAGGCTAGGTATCCTCTCAGCTTGTTTCGTGTTGCCTGTTAAGGACTCCATGACCTCGGCTCAGGGTGACGGGATCTACGACACGTTAAGGGCCATGGCATTAGTCCACCAACAGGGAGGTGGGACTGGCTTCGATTTCTCTGAGCTCAGACCTAAGGGCGACGTAGTCGCCTCAACAGCCGGGGTAGCATCAGGCCCTGTCTCGTTCATGAAGATCTTTGACGTCTCCACCGACGTGGTAAAGCAGGGAGGGAAGAGGAGGGGAGCTAACATGGGGGTGATGCACGCTTGGCATGCAGACGTGGAGGACTTTATCCACGCTAAGACCGGGGAGTTAAAGGACGTCCAGCTACAGAACTTCAATATCTCTGTAGGTGTTTATGACTACTTCATGGAGGCAGTATTAAGGGAGGAGCAAGTCCCCCTTATTACGCCCAGAAAGACTAAGATCCCTGGGACTGACCACGAGTACTACATGGTAAAGGCAAGAAACTATATGCGGGAAGAGTGGGTACAGGAGGAAATACTTAGGGAGTTAGAGGAGAAGGGCTCTGTCTACCTGGACGAGAGTAAACTGATAACTGTGGACGAAGCGTTAGCAATTGCAGAGAAGGAGGGGGCCGTAGTCAGGTGGGTTAACGCAAGGACTATCTTCCAACAGGTTGTCAAGGGAGCTTGGGACAGCGGTGACCCTGGACTACTCTTCATAGATGAAATAAACAGGCGTCACCCAGTTTGGTACCTAGGTAAGATCCAGGCCACAAATCCCTGTGGTGAGGAACCCCTCCTCCCCTGGGAGTCATGCAATCTAGGCTCTTTAAACCTGGAGAAGTTCGTCATAGAGAAGGACGGTAAGGTCGTCATTGACTGGGAAGGGCTTAGGGATACCATAGAGTACGCCGTGAGGTTCTTGGACAACGTCGTGGACGCCAATAGGTACCCTCTACCCCAGATAGAACAGGCGACGAAGATGACTAGAAAGGTGGGTCTAGGAGTTATGGGGCTGGCCAGGATGTTGATAAAGCTAGGTATACCATATGACAGCGTCGACGCTATTTATGTTTCATATCTACTGGCTAAGTTCATATATTATCAGGCCATGAGGACTTCCATAGAACTGGCAAAAGAAAAGGGATCTTTCCCAGCCTATGACCCTATTAGGTACAGGGACGTGTGGGAATCTGCCAGGGAATTCGACGAACTCTTATCGATAGCTGGGGTGAAGGGAGAACCTTCGGAAGGGGTGAGGAGACTAATGCAAGAGGCTGAAAGGTTGGACATCTCCATCCTCAAGGACATGAGGCTCAGGTATGGGCTTAGGAACGCGACTGTGGTATCTGTAGCTCCAACCGGTACGATCTCTATCATTGCCGGCACCTCCTCCTCTATAGAGCCACTCTTTGCCTTAGCCTTCATTAGGAACGTAGCTGTGGGGAAGTTTATGGAGATTGACCCCCTCTTCCTAGAGTACCTCAGGAAATACGAACTTGATACCCCTGAAGTGGTGAAGAAAATAGCTGAGACGGGAGAGGTCGGGGACAACCCGTTTATGCCAAAGACCCTCAAGAGGCTTTTCAGAACTGCACATGAAGTGGAGCCAATCTACCACGTACTCCACCAGGCTAGCTGGCAACAGTGGAACGACTCAGGGACGTCCAAGACCATCAACTTGAGGAGCGAGGAAAAGGAGGACGTTGTAGAGAAGGTGTACTTACTAGCTTGGAAACTTGGCATAAAGGGGATCACAGTGTATAGGGATAAGAGTAAGTCGCAACAGGTCATCTATTTCGGCATTAAGAAGGAAAGGGAAGAGAAGGCTAAACTCTCCATGAGGTTAGAGAAGAAGTTTGTCGAGGTAAATGAAAACTTCGCTGGCGGATGTAAGACCTGCGAATTGTGAGCTGTGGATTTTTGCAGTGTACTCTATATAAAATCTAAAAGATCTGCGTAATATAAGTTCATGTTTTTATATGTGTGTTTACAAATCATTAAAATGATAGAGTAATGTCTTTGGTTCCACCCTGTGAGTTTTCGGTAAAGGAGCTGTTGCCTGCCATGAGGTCAGTAATAGCGACCAAGTTAGTGAAGGATAAGGGTTACCCGCTCTACAGGGCTGCCCTCGTAATGGGTGTTACTCCTGCAGCCGTTGCGAATTACATGAACGGAAAGAGAGGTACAGCTATCAAGAGTATGATCGAAAAGGATCAGAGATTGATGGAGATGATAGGGGATTTAGTTGACAAAATGGCCTCTTCAGGAAGCACTAATCAGCTCGCTACTTACTATTGCATATTATGTGCTGAAGGAAAGAGGGTTCTCAAGAGGAACGGAATATCTCTTCCCTCTTGCTTGTACGAGAGTAACTTGATGTTAAAGTGACTTTTTCTTTAGAAGCCCTTCCAATAATTTCCTTATTTCGATCTTAAGTAAGAGTAGGCCCCATCTTCTCACTGGGACTTTGACTCTGTCAAATTCCGGTTCTAACTTATCTACGTGACCATCCCTAGGATCTACAACCTGGGTAGAGAGCAACCTACCTGCTAGATAGATTGTAGCAACTACGGGCCTACTTTCCAAATTGAGAATTCCAAGCGTTAGCGTTGAACTCCTATAGTCAAGATACAGTGGGACTACAGAGGACGGCTCAATCTTTATCAATGAGACTCTATATTTTGGCTTACAGTCTATGGGAATAATAGGGTTAACTAGGTTCCAAGCTAGCCTATGGGGCTTGGTTTCGTTCCTCAACCCTTCTCTGTAAATTTGAACGTTTTCTTCCAGCTCGATTTCTCCAGAATTGAAACTAAAATTAAATGGTCTATTGGACACTAGGGTGAGGGAATTGGATATTCCTTCAATTGAGATCATGGAGGTAGTCAAGCTCAAGCTTGAGGATGGGCCAACGGATGATATATAGAGCGGATTGAGATAGTGAAACTTGGCATTGAACAAGTTAAGATTCCTAATTTTCTGGAAATTGGGATCAGGTTCCTTCACCTGCCCCTCCCCCACCTCTCCTGGGGCTTTCCTAGCAAGTTTCCCTCCATCTATAACTTCCCTTTCCCACGGTGATGGATTGATAAATCCCTCGCCTTCAGAGCATGGAATCAAATCCATAGCTAAGGAGACAAAGGAATTGTTGTCTATACTTTGGAAAGCCCAGGGGAAAGAGCCGTGAACTAGAGGAGAGGAAGCTTCCAGCGTTTCACCTTCACCTTTTACCTTGACAATACTTTCATCAGGTCCATGTAGTTCGAGGTTTTTCCTCCACTCTAAAGAAAGATTCAAGATTCTCGATATGAGCGGAAGCTGTTCGAGTTTCATTAAATCCTCGTTTATATAAACTGTGTCTCCTCTTCTCACTCCTAGACTTTTTTCTAGATTTTCTTCCAAAAGCATATCTTAATCAGGTAAAAAGAGGCTCTAATAAAAGGTATTCCATTTCTTTAAATCTTTCCTTAGATCAGAAAACCTAATGTACGGAATAAGAAAAGCGTAAAACCTTCAGATCTTCATCGCGAGATTCTTACAAATCAAGAGTGCTACACCCCCATTTCTACTTCGAAGATCCCACGGACATAATAACTTCCTCAGTTCCCTCAAGTGAAAAGGTGAATTGGATCCGACAAATGCCTTTTCGTCACCATCTCAGGTTCGGGGGTAACTCTTCATCTTTACTATTCTTGCATTACTTGCTTTATTAGTTCTGCCACTCTCTTTCCTTCGGCTTTCCCTCTAACCCTTTCCATCACTTTTCCCATTAGGTACCCGAAAGCCTTATCTCCCTTTGCCCTTATCTCTTCCTTGTTCTCGTTTATTATATTTTCTATTATTTTTATTAATTCATCATCTGATATCTTAGAGTATTTGGCTATAATGGAACTTAAGGTCTCTTTGGCATCCGGCATTGAAAATTCCAGCAATATCTGAGGTATTGAGTCCTTGTTTATCTTTCCATCGTAGACGTTAGCTATAAGGGTCTCGATAACTTCGTCGGTTATCTTATCTAGATTACCCCCCTGTGATTTAACGTATTTCAGAGTGTTCTCCAAAAGAGTCGCAATTACCATAGATGAAACCCTCCCTCCATACTTCATGTATAGGTGCTCAAAAAGGTCTAGTCTAGGACTGTTGAGAATCTGTTTTGCTACCTCTTCATTCAATCCTAGCTTTAACAGGCTTTTGAGCTTCTCCTCAGGAGAAGGAGGTATTAGTTTCTGAGCCATTTCAAGCAGGGATTTAGAGGCTATGGGAGGGATGTCAGTCTCAGGATACATTCTAGCAGACCCAGGCTGGGGTCTCATAAATTTGCTCGTTCCGTCCTCATTGGCAGCTCTGGTTTCCTTTGGTACCCCGTCGAAGGCTTGAAGCAACCTGTCCCTTATAACTGAGGATGCCTTCTCCACCTTGTCCTTAGGCCCAACGACCAGGATGAAGCCGTCAGTTTGCTCTATGCTAAGCTCTTTAACTACCTTCTCCACCTCCTCCTTAGTTATTCCGTAGTTGGGAAGCTCATCTGAATGAAATATCCCGCCTAGTCCGGCGAGGGCCTTCACGTAGTCCGAAATTTCTGTTCCAAACCTCCTCCCAGGCATTAACTCCCTTCCAATAAGACCTTTAAACCCTGGCACACGGAAACCTAGAACTATACCTCCTCTTCTCAGCTCAGATTGAACCAACCTACTTTTAGCGGACGCGAATAAGGAAGAAAGGTCTTTGATCTGGAATCTTTCAGCAAACTGCTTCTTATCCAAACGGGATCTTAATTCCTCTCTGAGCTTTAAAAGCTCATGCTGTCTTCTTGCCTCATTTTCTATAATCTTTGGAATTAAATCTAAATCTTGGACTCCTTTAATCTCAACCTTAACCCCTCCAGAAATTGAAACGTTTAGGTCTTGCCTAATGGTTCCTAGCCCCCTCTTCACCTTTCCAGTAAGTCTCAGCATCTGTCCAATCAGAAGCGCTACTCTCTTAGCCTGCTCCGGGCTCCTAATGTCTGGTCCTGTGGAAATTTCTATGAGAGGAATCCCTAGCCTATCTAGGCTATACTTAACAAAGTCCTGACCCTCCTCTATTTTCCTGGCTGCATCCTCCTCGATGGCTACGGTTTGAATTGAGATATCCCCATCAACGTCCTTCACTCGGCCGCCTAGCCCCACTATGGCGGTCCTCTGAAATCCTGAGGTGTTTGAACCATCAATCACGACTTTCCTCATTACGAATATTTCATCTATCGGTTGTCCGTTAAAGGCCAAGGTCATGGCAACACCAAGCGCTAAAGCGTCCTTATTCATGGGATGAGGCGGCTCCTCATCGCACTCCACAAGGCAACTGGATTTCTGAGGGATTTGATAGAGGAACCTCTTTCCCTTTTCCCACTCAAAGAACGCCGCAGTATCTACCTGTCCGAGCTCACTTACAACGGGCCTTAGATACCTTTCCAGTTTACCTCCATCAGTTTCATCCAAGAGAGTAGGGCAGTCACAAAATAGTTTATGACCCGTATTCAATTGTTGATGGATTTCCAGACCTACCCTTAATCCAAGCTTCTCGTATTCACTCATGATCCCACCTAGGAAACAGATCAAGGGAGTGTCTCGTATTATACTCACCGACAAGATTGGTGAGCATAATCCCCCTTACTGCGTCAAGGTCATCCTCGTGACCTAGTGCCCACATTAATTTGACTAAGGCGACCTCAGGTAGTATATCGCCCAATGGGGTCACTCCTGACTGTTGAAGTAATCTCCCCGTTTGGTAAACGTTCATGTTGACCCTTCCAAACAGACATTGAGAAGTCATTCCAACAAATATACCTTCTTTAGTTGCTTTTTTGAAGACCTCTAGGAAATCCGTGGACGTGTGCCCTAGGCCAGTTCCCTCTATAATTATCCCTCTAACACCTGAGGCTATCAACGTATCCACTATGTCTGGTCTTAATCCTGGATAAAACTTGAGAAGGAAAACGTTCTGATTAAATTTTGGGGAAGCCTTTATTGTATCGTTCCTTTTAATGAAGTCACTCCTCAGGACTTTAATGGCTTTCTCCTTGGGGAAAACCTTAGCTAAGGGCTTGTCATTAATGCTTTGGAAAGCGTCCCTCCTGCTCGTGTGCATTTTCCTGACCTTTACCCCCCTATGGGCTACAGTATATGTGTCTGAGCTCTCTCCGTGCATGTTTACCACAACTTCTCCGAAGGGAGCTTCCTTTGCTAGGATGACCGAGGAAATTAAATTGATAGCGGAGTCACTACTTGGCCTGTCACTGCTTCTCTGGGATCCAACCAGCACCACCGGTCCTGGAAGCCCAATAAGGGAGAAGGCCAGGGCCGCTGCTGTGTAAGTCATGGTATCCGTTCCGTGGGCTACTACTACCCCTTCATGCCCTTCATCGAATGCCCTCTTCACGGATTCCGCGATCTTAATCCAAAACTCAGGCTTCATGTTCTCACTTAATATACTGAAAAGAATTTCTGCTGAAACTGAAGCTATTTCCTGAATCTCTGGCGCAAACCTCAAGATTTCTTCTGTGGTCAGGGCAGGTCTAACTGCACCGGTCTCATACTCTACTCTGCTCACGATTGTACCTCCTGTGCTTATTATTCTCACCTCGCCCTTCTCCCGATTTTCCCTGTACTCTGACTGATCCACTCTTAGGCGCTTACTTATCAACCTCACCTGGGCCCCACTTAAAGAGAACCCTGCGTTGTAGCCGTTGTCTAGTTTAACGACAACTATGGAGTCATCCTCTGAATAAGAGGGCATTAAAATTCCTTCCACCTTGATCCCGTTTTTTTCAATTTCTATAATATCTCCTACATCAACATTCAATGATTTCAATGTTTCAAAAGCCTTTCCCCTATATCCTTCTAACATTTTAGAAGTAGTGGGGGAAAATATTTAAAAAACCTTACATTCTTCTTGACGCGCGCTGAGGTCTTTGTTCCTTCTGCTTCAATACTCTCTTCTCGTACTCTATCCTGTTCCTTACTCTTGGGACTTCTTTGTGTCTCTCTTTAGCCTGTATCTTAGGAGTTTGACCTCTCACTTTTCCTGCTTTGGTTAGCGAACCATGGGATGGCATAGTGTTCAGTTATATTGTGGTAAAACAAGACATTTAAACTTAAAGCATAACTGACATCGGGGCTTACTCAATGAAAGTTTATTTAGCGGAACACACAATTGGGTCCTTTGCCTTCGACGAGGATGGAAAGCTTATAGACTACGTTTTGAACCCGAAGGAGCTGGGAAAGATTGTTGATATACTAATAAACTCAGAGAAGGGAGAACCCATGCCATCCACACTAGAGCTTTTGCAGAAAGTGAAACCAACCGAAGTCGTTCTGGAAAGCGAGAGTGAAAGCGCAAAGATGCAAAGCCTAGGACTGAAGGTCACATCTAAACCACATCACTTGGGCACTAAAACCTTGAGGAACTCCCTTGTTGAGTATGCGATTAAAACTAAGTTTGCTGAAAATCAGGACGAGGTTTATGACTTTCTTTATCAAGTGTCCTTGGAGTACACCAGGAGGAAACTAAGAAGAGCAGCTCAGAAGAGGGATCTCCTAGCTATTCAAGCTATACGGGCAATAGACGATATTGACAAGACGATTAACTTGTTCTCTGAAAGGCTTAGGGAGTGGTATAGTATACATTTCCCAGAAATGGATAAAATGATAGAGGATCACGAGCAGTACTCAAGGATAGTGTCAAACATAGGGTACAGGGACAACGTCACGGAGGATCAACTACTTCAATTGGGTTTGAATGAACAGAAGGCGAGGAAACTTTTCGATGCTTCAAAGAAAAGCATAGGGGCTGACATATCTGAGGCTGATATAAACTCCATCAAGGACTTAGCTGACACGATTCTGTCTCTTTATAAACTGAGAAATTCACTTTACGATTATCTAGATTCCATAATGAGGGAAGTCGCACCTAACGTGACTGCCCTAGTTGGACCCACTTTGGGCGCTAGATTGTTGAGCCTCGCTGGCAGCTTGGAGGAACTTTCTAAGATGCCAGCTAGCACCATTCAGGTTCTAGGGGCTGAGAAAGCTTTATTCAGGGCTCTAAAGAGCGGAAGCAGGCCTCCCAAACATGGAATAATATTCCAATATCCAGCAATTCACGTCTCCCCCAGATGGCAACGAGGTAAGATAGCCAGAGCTTTAGCGGCTAAGTTGGCGATAGCTTCAAGGATAGATGCATACAGCGGGAGGTTCATCGGAACTCAACTTGTAGATCAGATGAACAGGAGGATTGAGGAGATAAAGACTAAGTATGCACAGCCTCCGCCTAGAAAGGCACAGCCCCCTAAGGATCAAGGCGAAAGGAGGGAAGGCAAGAAAGAGCATAAAAAGGGAAAAAAGGGTAAGAGAAGATAGGAGCTTGAGTAATCATGTCTGAAACTCTTGACACTATAAAAGAGTCTGGGATGGAGAACGTTTACGAGTGCATTTACAATGATGGGACTGTAAGGCTTTGCACGAAGAACCTAGCTAAGGGATTTACAGTTTACGGAGAGAGAACTGTGAACTTTAAGGGTGTAGAATATAGGGAGTGGAACGCCTTCAGGAGTAAGTTGGCTGGAGCTATATTGAAGGGGTTGAAGGAGAACCCGGTCAAAAAAGGCTCAAAGGTTCTTTATTTAGGAGCTGCGTCTGGCACTACACCGAGTCACATCTCCGACATAGTAGAGAAAGAAGGAAAAGTATTCGGAGTTGAGTTCTCCCCTAGGGTTGTAAGAGAGTTAATACTTGTAGCTCAGCATAGGCCCAACCTTTTCCCTATCCTAGCAGACGCTAGATTCCCCCACACATACTCTTCCCTAATAGAGGACGTTGAGATACTGTATGTTGATATCGCTCAGCCGGATCAAACGGACATAGCAATTTATAACGCGCGTTATTTCCTAAAAGAGGGAGGAAGCCTGCTGTTGGCAATAAAGGCCAGAAGCATAGACGTCACTAAGGACCCATCTGAGATATTTAAAGCGGAAGCAGAGAAGTTGAGCAGAGAAGGTTTCGATATATCTCAGATAATAAATCTAACTCCGTACGACAAGGACCACGCCATGGTATTAGCCAAGTTCAAGGGCTGAGCCATTGTTCGATAAAATCTTCCAGATAGGACTAAGGGATATCTTAGATTCTATGCCAGCGGAATACGTTACTCTAAAGGAAGCTCTAGACGGTAAGTTGGAAATTTCTCTACATAATGGACTAAAGCACCGCTTTGATATTAACGAAGTAAAGAAGATCTCTTCCGTGGTTCCCCTATACCTTTGGTCAATGGTGAGGATACCATTTATCATAGTTAAGTTACAGACTCCTGGAGAATATTCAATAAACGGATCAGAGTGGGATAGGAAGGCTATATCTATGGTTCTTCAGGATTCGAGGACGGTAATTTCTGTAGGACAAATGGAATCCCTTTTGAGGGAGTTTAAATCATTAATATTTATTACCCTTGGTTATGATAGTATTTCTGAAGAGAGCATCAAAGAGGAAGGTTTATAACATGATGCCTAAACTTTTTGAAGAGGTATTGGAATTACTTCATGAAGAGAGTGTAAATTTCACTCTGATAGAGTACCCGGAGAAGACTAGAAAATCAATAGATATTATAGCAAAGGGATACAAGGACAGAAGATTTGTTATTAAAGTATCCTCAGAAAAAATTTCAAAGGAGGAGGCAAAGGATCTAAGAAACTTCTCCGCGGTTGTTGGAGGTATGCCCATAATAATCACCGAGGAAACGGAAGAGGACATTGCAATTGGCAAGGACAACGTGGTCGGACTTTCGTTAGAGGGGCTAATAAAAGCTGTAAGGGGAGAGAAGATTTACATATATAGAACCAGGGGAGGGATATTTGTAAAAATTAAATCGGATGTACTAAGGAGAAAGAGGACGGAAATGAATTACAGTATGGGTGACCTATCCAAAATACTGGGAGTTTCCAGGAAAACCATCTACGATTACGAGAACGGAGAGTCAGATGTGTCCATTGAGGTCGCAGAGAAGTTAGTCGATTTGTTCGGAGAGGAGGTCATAGGTGACGTCTGTGAGTATTCAAAATTGAAACTTCAGGTAGAAGAAGGGGAAGAAGGAGATACCATAAGCTCTAGGATAGCAAAGAACTTGAGCGAGATAGGTTTTAAATCAACGTCAGTCAGGTTTACTGCAGTGGACGTAGCAGCTTCAAAGGGTTCTAAGAAGGTTTTGATAACCATTGAGCCCAGGAACTCTGAGCTGATAGAGAAGAAGCTCAGGGAAGCGTCAAAAATAGCCAACGAGCTGATGTCAGAACTTCTAATAGTAGTGAGGAGCGCATCCTTAGCAAATAAGCTCAGGAAGGATGGATTTAAAACCCTCATGTCCGATGCTATCAGTAGCCTGGATAATGAGGTTAATAGAGACAGTTGAAGGAAAGGCAAGAATTTTACTCCCTGATCCCTCGGAGTATGAGAGAGACGGTAGGTTCGATCCTGCCTGGTCCCCAGTCTTTTACAATCCCAGGATGATCTTCAACAGGGATCTGAGTGTAGTAGTTGTATCTTCCATTTCCCCCAAATCAGTTCTGGACGTTATGTCCGCTACTGGCGTAAGGGGAATAAGATACTATCTTGAGAGCGAGGTTCGCGGAGAAATTATTTTTAACGATAAAAACCCTGTTGCTACAGAACTTATTACAAAAAATATAGCATCGAACGGCGTTGAGAAGGCAAGGGTAGAGAGGTCAGATGCCAATTCTCTAATGCATAGGGTGAAGGTAGAGTACACCGATCTGGATCCCTTTGGAACCCCAGCTCCCTTTCTGCAAGCAGCAGTCTCATCTCTTAGAAGGAGGGGAGTGTTGGGAGTGACAGCTACAGACCTATCGGCTTTGGAGGGAAAATCAAGGAATTCCTGTAAGAGGAAATACGGCGCATTTTGCAATAAACTCTCCTTCTCTAAGGAGGCTGGATTAAGACTCCTCCTGGCAAAGATTGCAATGGAAGCTTCAATAGTGGAAAAGGGGATCCATCCATTAATAACCTTGTATAGGGATTACTATTACAGAATTTTTGTTAGGATGGAAGACGGTGCGAAGAAAGCCGACAATACTTTGGAAAAAATCGGGTCTCTTTATGAATGTGAAAGTTGCGGGTACTCGTTTATGGGTAAGGGCTTCTGCGATAGGGTATGTCCCGTGTGTGGGGGAAGTTTGAGGTCAATGTATCCAGCATGGATAGGAGAGCTAGCCGATGTTGAATTTTTGGGTAAAGTGAAAGAATTGCTCCCTAGATTTAATTATCTTGAGAACTTCCCAGCCCTCTTTAAACTCATTGGGTCTTTGACCAGCGAGCAAAGATATGGACTGTACTACCGACTTGACGTCCTGTCGTCCAAGCTCAGACGAAATATGCCCTCCATGGAAGAGATGATCAAATGCCTTGGAGACGCTACTAGAACCCACTTCCACCTCCAGGGAATAAAGACCTCTAAGGAATTTCATGAGGTCTTGGAATGCATAAAATCAAGTAGCCATGGTTGAACGTCAAGGATTAATATGTTTTAACAGAATATTGGCTTAAATTCAGCTCAGTTAAACGGTAGTAAAGTAAATAAGATAGGAATCACATATTATATAATCAGCCAACGCGGGTGTAAACACTTTGGAATCAAAATTTTCAATAGAAAAGGAGGAGTTAATTCATCAAAAAATAATGGAAAGAGGAGATGACGGAATTTCTCAGCAGGAACTGGCGAAGAGTCTTGGACTTTCTACAAGAGAACTTGCCGTTGTCATTAAAAAACTTATTGAAAAGAAAATGATAACCAAGAAGGCCATCAGGGAAAATGGAAAGAGTGTCATAAAGCTTTTTGCCATAAGGACAATAGAAGAGTCCAATATTCGGATTAACCTAGTCAGTATAGAGAACATTCCATGTTTTTCGTGTAAGCTTCTATTTAAATGTGATAACGGTGCACACGTTAACCCAAGCTCGTGCACTAAACTATCTTCGTGGATTCTTTCTCTGGTATGAGGATCTTTACGCGTTTAGGAACTGTTGAGGCAACAGTTCTGTAATCTAATCAAGGTAATTTATGGAAGATGGTATCTTATCTTCAATGTTACTTATTGGTATTCTCCCCACGGATCCCTCTACACTTGAAAAGGAAGTTTAGAACAGTAACCTCAAAATATAAACTAGAAGCATGGTTAATAAATGTCAAAACCTTAAAACCCTTACTTTGGGTCGATATTTAAGGAGGATTAAAAAGCTGGAGTTTATAAAGTAGTATAAAAACTATATTATGGTGACTCAGTATTTCCAATTCGCCGGCTTATAAGCCAATAATAAGTATCGAGAATATAGTTGCTACCGTAACTTTGGAGCAAACTCTGGATTTGTACGCGATGGAAAGAAGCGTTCCAAATGTGGAGTATGATCCAGATCAATTTCCAGGTTTAATTTTTAGATTAGAGAGTCCTAAGGTAACATCCCTCATATTCAAGTCTGGGAAGATGGTGGTTACTGGGGCTAAAAGTACCGAGGAGTTGATAAAGGCCGTAAAGAGGATTATCAAAAGTCTAAGAAGATATGGAATAAGGATAGGTGGCAAACCTAAGATACAAATTCAAAATATAGTTGCCTCCGCCAATATGCACGTCCACGTAAACTTGGACAAGGCAGCCTTTCTCCTGGAGAACAACATGTACGAGCCGGAGCAGTTTCCAGGCCTAATATTCAGGATGGACGACCCTAGAGTAGTCCTTCTCATATTTAGTAGCGGGAAGATGGTAATAACTGGTGCAAAGAGGGAAGATGAGGTTTACAAAGCAGTAAAGAGAATCTTCGACAAGTTAGAGGAACTGGACTGCATAAAGCCTGTGGAAGAGGAGGAGGAATTAGAAATTTAAGCGATTGAATTAATGGGTTGGTGATTCATAATGTCTCTCAAACATGGGAAGTACGTCTATGTGGAAGTAGGAAAATCTAGATATGCAGTACTGAGGGTGTTAAAGAGTAGGGAAGAGAACTCAGCTGACAGGTATCTAGTTACTGGGAAGGTTGTCGCAAAGAAATCAAGGAATGCTAAGATACTTAAAGTTGAGGATATTCCCCTAGAAGTTAGGGATAAGCTACAAATAAAGCAAGCTTAGAATTCTAAACTTAAATATCCTTGTTCATTATTTTATAATTAAGGTTTTTAAAACCTGATCCTTATATTTTCTATTCCAAGACCTATGAAAGGTTCTATTTTAAATTCCTTTTCTAGAACCTGTTTACGCTAATAAGAGGGAATTAGCTTCTATTGGCTTTTTACTCTGCTCTTCTCGACGTTTAGTAATCCAAAATAAGTAACAATGAGGACGAAAGACGAAAGGAGGAGTAAGTAGAGATATTGCAACTGAATGACGTAGATTCCGCTCTGCAAATTCTTAAGAATATCACTTAGAATAAAGTAGGCTAAAATTGAAGCCACAATTTTAAGCATATCATGCCATATCTTTATATCTTTAATTAACGCTCTGGATATTAATTTTCCAAAATAGAGTATAATAATAGAGAATGTAAGATAGGGTAATATTGCCAATATTATACTAGAGGTGCTTTTTATTGATAATGTGTTAAAAGTTAAAGCGGTAAGGTATCCATTCACTATTGCTAAAACCAGAGAGATGGCGGAAAGAATGGCAACTATAACCATGGCTGTAGAGTTTTCCCACCACTTCTCCAAGGCATCGTCTATCCCGAATCCTCTCACTAACATCGCACCCCCTAAAACCAGAAGTATAGCAGGTAAAACGTATGCCGTTAATCCAGCTATTGCCAAAATGCTAGATACAAACAGGATTATACCAGGAACTCCGAGGAAAAGCCTAGAGTAGCGCGTCTCTGTCACCAATCTTTTAATATACTTAGCGAAAAGAATGTAAGTCTCCTCAACTCCCCTATGTTGTTCCACTATAACCCTTTCTATCCCCACAATTTTCAACCTACTTTCAATCACTGGGATTGCCTTAGCATCCTCTGGGGAATCATACACAAGGATGGCTTGGTCGGGCTTTACTACTCTTATAACCTCGTCAACTTGCTTAGATAAAACCATTTGAGAGTCCAGACCCCCCCTCTGAGATCCAGCAATGAAAACGATTTCCACGTCCTCTCCTTTCTCCTTCATGTCCAAGTAGATATTGAAAGCGGTAACCATTGAATTGAAGTCTGAGTCCAATGCCAAAAATCTAGATGCCTTCTCTATAGCCTGACGCGCTTTAGTCTCCCCTATTACGGGAGAGGATATCCCTGCCTTACTTAAATCGTCATCAATATCAATGTATATTATCGCCGTCTTCATTAGTACCCCTATTGTCCCCGTAGAGGGCGTATATCTCCTCGAAGGTTAGTCTTTCACCGTTCTTTAGTTTTTCCTCTGCCATTTTCTTCTTTTTCTCCATCATCTCCGTTACCTCGGTCTGATTGGGCCTGTATACATTTCCGCCCCTCTTCATCTCCTTCACTGTTTTAGACAGTTCGTCCAATTCCTTTCTCTTGGAGTCTATCTGAGCGTTTAAATCATCTATTTGTTTACTCTTTTCCTTTAATTGAGAAGACAATTGGTCAAGCTCTTTTACTAATTTATCTCTCTCATCCCTTAAACTCTTTAGTATTTTCCTCTTATCTGTAATCTCAGAAATTAAGGTTGATATCTTTTGCCTGATAGTAGCCAACTCTATCCTTTTAGCCAGAAACTCAGCCCTCTCCTCGCTACCCTTTTCCTTAATTTTTAGGATTTTTTTCGCTTCATTAAGTTTTTTCTCCATTTCAGCTATTCTCTGAATCAACTTTTTCTCTTCCTCAAGGGTTAGGGATGAGGTTTGAATTTTCCATTCTAGACTTTTGATCCTTTTCTCCAAAAGGTCAGGGTTCATTCCTTGAGTTTTCTTCATTACATTTCGTATCTCTTCGAACTCCTTTTTCATCTCTTTAATTACTTCGAATAATTGCTCTTTCTTTTGCTTCAACTCTTTTAGCTCATTGATTCTAGAATTATACTCCTCAAAAACAGTTTTTATTTGTAACCTAGTTGCCTTCAGCTTCTCTATCTTCTCAGCTCTCTTTTGCCTTATTTTCCTTACTTCCTCAATAAGGGCATATTTTTGCTCTCGAAGATTTGAAATTTCTTGCCTTACGTTTGATATCTTTTTATAGATGCTCTCTTCCGTGGCCTCTGCTGGCGGATTGCTCATCAAGTCTTACATTAACAGTCCAGTGTTAATAACTTTTCCTAAAACATCTCTAAAGATTGAAGGGATAACCCGGTTCTTATTTGTCTTAAGGAAAATAGCAGTGTCACGTATATGTTTTGAAGTCTAAGAAAGGTACATCAAAGGCTTATATACAAAACAACTAATAATCCTAATCCCAAGCCCGTATTATCACGACGTATCATAACGTCGGTATTATCATGTGCTATATATAAGTGCAAGATTGGCGTTAATATGTAATGTGAAACACGTTAAACTTGTTCCTATGGGCTCGATAAAATCTGTAGTGTTAAAGGATAAGTGGCTCATCGAAGCTAATCCGTCAATAGATTACTCTAAGAAAGATCCATCAGGTTTAGTCGTCCTGGATTCCAGTAAAAATAGGGTAGGGAAAGTTCTCGATGTAATAGGAAACCAAAGGAGGCCTTACCTTCTAGTAGAACCTCTCCAAGACCAGGTTCCTAAAGGTCAGCTTCTCTTGGAAATGCCATTTAAAAAGAGCAGAAGGTGAGACCTCATGCAATGTCCCATTTGTGGAGGCATAGACATAATCCTAGATCCTAGCAGAGGGTTGTACGTCTGTCGAAATGATGGCGTTGTGATAGAAGAAAATCTAGTTGATCAAGGACCGGAGTGGAGAGTGTTCGATCCCTCTGATCATCAGAAAAAGAGCAGGGTAGGGGCAGCTGTTACTGAAAGGGTTCACGACAAGGGGATAGCCACAGTAATAGGCTTTGGAGGAAGGGTAAAGGATAAGCTAAAGGCTGTGAGGCTCCAAAGGTTACAGAATAAAACAAGGGTCTCCTCTAAGGACAAAAAAATAGTAACTTTTCTTTCTATACTGAACAGTGAGGCCGGTAAGTTAGGCTTACCGGTTCATGTAAAAGAGGACGCTGCAGGTATCCTAAAGAAGTTAGTTGAGTCTGGTTTGGCTAGAAGAGTAGACATGTATGCCCTTGTAGGTGCTACTCTATACTACGTCTGTAGGGTTAACAAGATCCCCATATATCCTCAGGAGATAAAGGACAGGTATCAGCTCAACTCTAGCGATCTATGGAATGCCCTAGAGAGAGTCCAGAAGGTAGCTAAGGCCGAGAAGATAAACTATCCCTATCCTGTGGCTGGGGAGGGAGTAATCATGAGGGGTCCAAGCCCTATAGAGCATATTCCAAAGATAATCAATACCCTGAAACTACCTCAGCCTATAGAGACCAAGGCAGCTGACATTGTGGACATGCTTTACCGAAACGGACTCACAAGCGGCAAAAGCTACCTCTCCATAGCTGCTGCAGCAGTTTACCTGGTGAGCACTCTTATGGATCATAAAAAGACCCAAAAGGAGGTTGCTGAGGCTCTGAAAATAACTGAAGTTACAATTAGGAACAGATATAAGGAAATAATAGACGCTTTGGACATAGAAGTGAGCCTGTGAATCAAATCCTCTTTAGTTTTACGTAAATCTTTAAAATTGTTTTATTAGAAAATAATGTTCTTCAACAGGCCTAGCTCCGGAAATTCCATTATACCCTCGTTCTCCACAATGACGTAAGGCTTGGTTTTCTCCAAAACTGCGTGCTTCTTCATTATAGGGCTCATATAACCGGAGTGAGCTAGCGACACATCGTTACCTGACTGATAAATCCCTAGGGCTGGTAGGACTACAGCGAAAGAATTTTGTCCAAGTGGGGCTAGGAGGAAACAGGGGAACTTTTTGGCGAAACCCAATTTGTCTCTCAATGAAAGCCTTGGATGTTCATGCCCTATAACGTAGACCACGTTTTCCTTTACTTCCACTTCCCTATGACCATGAAAGATATACAGGTTATTAGCTTCAATTTGGTCCAAAAGATCTACATTATCAAATTTTTCCGCAACTAAAGAAATATAATTGTCGTGATTTCCCTTCACAAGCTTTACGGAAAGCCCGCTTTCCCTCAAGTCCTTAAATATGTCCGATAAGTCTTCCTTCTCTTGTCTCCCTAACGCATTAAATCTGTGTTTCATATCGCCATTAATAATTATTTTATTTGTATGAAATATTTCAATTGCTTTTTTATAAATTGTAATGAATCGTTTCTTCTGAATTCTAGGAAGAAAAATTCCCTTGGAAGCCATCTCCTCCTCATAACCAATATGAACGTCAGATAATATCACAGAGTCCAATCCCCTTGAGTATAGAACCGGCAGATCTCCCTCAACCTCTAGGCCATTTATTATATTAACCAAATCCGTTACACCCTTATTCTTGTTTCCTTAAACCTAAATTCCGATGGCAAACATATACTTTGTAGGACTCGGACCTTCAAAAATGTTTCTTACAAAAGCTTCAATCGAAGCCATGAGGAATGCAGACTTAATCATGCTAGACAAATACACGTCCATAACTTGTGACTTGACAGCAGAGGCTTTGACAGAGATAACAGGTAGGCCTGTAATTTTGGCTGATCGTAACCTGTTGGAGAACAGGCAGAGGGAGATAATAAAGCATCTGGATGAGGGTAGGAACGTTGCTGTGGTAACTGTAGGAGACCCAATGATAGCTACCACACACGTTAGTTTAGCGATAGAGGCTAGAAAAAAGGGGCACGATCTGAAGGTTATTCCAGGAATCTCAGTTCACTGTTACGTGATCTCTAAGTCCATGCTTTCATCGTATAAGTTCGGAAGGTCAGTGACAGTGACCTTCCCGGTCTTGGGAAAGCTCGATCCCACGCCTTACCGGGTAATTAAGGCAAATAGGGAACAGGGGCTTCATACCATACTTTATCTAGACTTGAAGGAGGACGCTGTCATGACCGCCGAGGTTGCGTTGAACTACTTGTTACAATTAGAGAAGGAAATTGGAGAGGGCGTTCTAACTCATGAAGATTGGATAGTTGTAGGAGAGAGGTTAGGTTGCCCAGACGAAAGGGTGAGAGCTATGAAAATAAAAGCTGCAAAAATGGAAAAATTCGGAGAACCACCGCATATTATAATAGTTCCGTCCAGAAACCTATACGAAATGGAGGTAGAAGCTCTCAAATGTCTGGTCTGAGAGACAGGGTTATCAAATATATAAGCGGTATGGAAGAGACCTTAAGGAAACTAGAAGAAGGTGGCCAGAAGAAGTACAAGAAGATACTTAGCTTAGCAAGGCAGTACACCAATGATGCTAAGTATTACTTGGATAGGGGAGATGAGGAGACAGCCCTTGTCGACGTAGTCTATGCAGAGGGCTTAGTGGACGCCCTAAAGTTTTTAGGCGAGGAGGACAATGATGGAAATGAAAAAAAGGTATTCGTTGGCGGGACCTTTGACATTATACATCCAGGCCACATAGAGTTTCTTAGGCACGCTGCAAGCCTAGGGCGAGTTTACGTTGCAGTGTCTAGGGATAGAAACGCTGAAAGGGTAAAGGGTAGGAAACCCATAAACGACGAGAATCATAGACTCGAAGTGGTGAGGAGCATAAAGTACGTACATGAGGCTTTTCTAGGGGACGAGAACGATTTCCTCAAGAGCGTTGAGAGGGTAAAGCCTGATATAGTATTCCTTGGGCCTGACCAAAGAGTCGACGAGCAGAAGTTGAAGGACGAGTTGGCTAAGAGGGGAGTGGTTGTAAGTGTGCAAAGACTTGAAAAGAGAGTGAACGTTTGGCCTCACAGTAGCACAACTTCTATCATCAAGGAGATAACCGATAGATACTGTAATCATGTGTAAGCCTGAACGGTAACCTCGTCTCCATCCCTTAGGTTCAGCTCTTTCCTCAGGTGGTATGGAGAGATCACTTCTATTATACTTTTAGGGTGCACGCTCCTCAATGGGAAGACTATGGCCGCAGGTCTAACGTCATTAATGGATGCAGGAAATGCCCTAACTCCACCAAGTACCCTATTTTCCTCTTTGTGCTCCGGGATATTAATGGCTCTTGAGATGTCCAAGGTCAACCTGTTCTCCAGTGACGTTCTATCGTATATTGCGAGGTTAAGGGTTCCAGGGTACGGTTCAAATCCTAGGAGTTTCTTAAAGGATTCCACATAATAGGGTAAGGAGAGGAATATCCTTCCTTCTCCCAATCCTGAGATAACCCTGCCTCTAATACTTAAGGTATGGTCTGAAACCACAATGGTCCTCATCATGGAAAGACAATCTGTCAGGAGCTTCTCTCCGTTTTCAGTAACTCTAATGGACTCTCCTTCCTTTGATAGAGACCTTCTGATCAAGTTCCTTTCTTCCAATTCCTTCAGCTTTCTTGAAACATATTGCTGGGACATCCCCAGCTCGTTCGCAATGCTCTGTTGAGTCACTTCGTTTCCCTTAAGGGACATGTACACAATCTTAGCTATTAGGCACTCATCACTCATGGTTTCTACCTTCACCTTCTTCAGTACACCCCATCTCAGCCTCCCTATACTCCCCATTAACGTCATCCTGGATCTCTTGAGTCCTCCAGTCCCACTTCTCTGTCCAAGCGTTCCCGATCTGCATAGGTCTGTCCAAGGCGCTAAGGAGGACTATCCTGCTGGGCGGATGCTCAGAAATAATTGAATAATTAGAGAATTTGGCTAGCTCTTTAGCGAACTCCCTTATTTCTGCATGGTTCGGCATTGCATCCTTCGTTAGTCTGTAGGTGGACGGTCCGACGTGCATATAAGCCTTAACTTCCACATATGTAGGTTTAGAGTGTTCAATTAGTTTCGCAAAGTCTTTAGCGTCATTAACGGACATGTTGACTCCCTTCATCATTGTCATCCTTATGACGGTAGGTGAGCTGAAGCTAGGCAGGATATCTAGCGTCCTCATAACTAGATTCCAGGAGTTAGCAACGACAGGTCTATTGATCAGCTTATGCTTCTCCTCGTTGGGGGCCTGAAGAGAGACGAACAGTTGGGTTGGCTCCTCATCTAAGGAGGCCAAAATATCAGGTCTGACACCGCTAGTAACAAGGAATGTGGTTATGTTTCTCTTGTGATATTCCCTTATTAACTCCCCTAACCTTTCGTAAAGCGTAGGCTCTCCAGTTAGACTAATCGCAACATGTGAAGGTCTCATAGCCTCCTCTGCCTTGGTTTGATCCACGCCAGTTCTTCCTAAATAGCCCGAGACAGACCTCTTGTGCTCCTCTATTGATCTCTCCGCTATGTACTCCGGATCATCCATGTAAGGCATCTTAGTCTCGTCCCATTCCAAACCGATATCCTCTGGCTCCAATCGCCAACAATGGATACACCTGAACCAACACCATGTACTAACTGGGGTCATCTGCACGCATCTGTGGCTTTCTATTCCGTAGAACTTCCCTTTATAACAATACCTACCACTTGTCAAGGCCTCGTGGGTCCAGTGACACTTCTTATAGGCGCTGTGCCCCCCTATGAGATGATACCTTTGTTTCTCCATTTCGTTCCTGATTTTAGATAGCGTGTCTATCCTGTAACTCTCTTTAACTGCCATTAAATATACCAAAAGAAATATCCGCTTTGGCTTAAAACGCTTAACTATAAAACATCTCATAAGGGAGCCGTCATGTCTTTTATTCCCGTGACGTCTTCCATGAACATGGAAATGCCCATGAGAAACGTGTCTGAAAGATATCTCCCCATCAGTTGAACCCCCACAGGCAAGTTATTGTAAAATCCTGCAGGTATTGAAAGGGCCGGTACGGCGGCGAGGTTCGCTGTAACCGTTCCAACGTCCATAGCGTACATTTTCACCGGGTCGTCGATTACTTCGCCAATTTTGGGCGGAAGGATTGGCGTAGTTGGTGAAATTAAAATGTCATATTTACTAAAAAGCTTCTCCAAGGAATCCTTGATGAGTCTCCTAGCCTTCAGTGCTCTTATGTAAAACTGTTCGTAGTAACCAGCGCTCAATATGAAGGACCCCAAGAGAATCCTTCTCTTCACTTCCTTGCCGAATCCCTCTCCCCTAGTTTTGCTGTAAACTTCCTTCCAATTCCCTTCTGTACCTGAGTTGTAACCGTACCTTATCCCATCATATCTAGCCAGATTCGAGCTAGCCTCAGACATGGCTATGATGTAATACGTTGGAAGAACGTAATCCATTATTCCTAAAGTCGTTTCCTCAATTACAGCACCTTCACTTGACATCTTATCTAGATATCCCCTGATTACTGAGGAAACTCCAGTTTCAGAAGCGTCCATCAGATCCTTAAGGATCCCAACTTTTATCCCCTTTACGGGAATCGGATCTACGATATTAGGCGGGGAGTAATCGATTGTAGTGGAGTCTCTAGGATCGGTGCCTGCAATTACCGAGAAGAGAATGGATAGATCCTTTGAATTCCTGGCCATGGGGCCTATCTGCTCTAGACTGTTGGCATATGCCACTAGGCCGTATCTGCTTACGGTACCATAAGAGGGCTTAAGGCCAAAAGTTGAGGTAAAAGATGCAGGGGTTCTAATGGAGCCTCCAGTGTCTGAACCCAAGGCAATTTCCACTAAACCTGCGGCTAGTGCGCTTCCGCTCCCCCCAGAAGATCCCCCAGGGGTTCTCTCTAGATCCCAAGGGTTCCTTGTTGGACCGAAATAACTAGTTTCCGTAGTTGATCCCATGGCAAACTCGTCCATATTCGTTTTCCCTAGGATCACTGCACCCTGTTCTTTCAATCTAGATACTACGGTAGCATCATAGGGAGGAATGTAGTTCTCCAGCATCTTAGAGGCACACGTGGTCCTTATTCCTTTAGTGGAGATATTGTCCTTTATTGCTATTAATACTCCTGCGAGCCTTCCTCCCCTCTTTAATGAGGCTTTTACCTGGTGAAGAACCTCATCCTGACTCTCCAACGTAATGAATGATCTAATATTTTTCTCAGCTTTTAATATTTTATCAAAGGTTCTCCCAACATATTCGTCTGGGGACAGTTCTCCTGTGCGTAACTTGGACACGAGTTCGCTTATCACCTTATCCACCTATCGTACTTGGCCCTATGATAAAACCGTCCTTCTTCTTCGGTACGTTGAGTAAAGCCTCCTCCCTCTTTAGACTAGGTTGGATCGAGTCGCTTCTTAGTCTGCTACCAGGTACTGGATGAAACATGGGCTCAACCCCTTCTAGGTTAACCCTGTCTATAGCATTGAAGAAATCTAAGATTTTAGAGAGATCTCTCATGAACTCCACCCTCTCTTGATCTGACAACGAAATTAGGGCAAGTTTCTCCAACTTCTTCATTAGTTCTTCATTAACTTCTACTTTCACATCTGAACACTCTCATTTATCCAATCTAAATAAGGCTTAAAACCGTTGTCTATATCTACAGTCAGGATTTCAGGAACCTTATAGGGATGTATTTCCTTCAACCTCTTCATTAACTTCTCGGTCAATTCTGATTTAGTCTTAATTAGTAATAAGACCTCCGAATCCTCCTCAACTCTCCCTTCCCATCTATATATGGAGATCAACCCAGGAACGATGTTTACGCATGCTGCCAACCTCTCTTGAACTAAGGTTCTGGCTATTTCCTTGGCCTTTTCCAAGCCGGATAACGTGCTCAATACCAGAGCGTACTCTCCGCCCATGAGAAAATATTAAACACGTAGAACCAAATAAACATGATGAGGCCCTTCGAGGTAGCTCTAAAGGTAGAGGGTATAAGGGAGGCTGTGAATTTAGGAACGTCAGAGGCCTCCTATCTTGGTTCAGAGTTCGTGGGCATTACGTTGGACAATGGGATGGGTATAATTCTTCGAATTTCTCCGGATGAGGAGATTAGAAACGTCTTAGTTATGAGCAAGGAGCCCCTACCACTTAATCCTTTGGGGGCGTTCATCAGGTCGGACGGGACAGTTTATTATATTTATATTGAAAATGAAATGGAAAAAATAAATCAAGTACTTGGCGAGAATCGAAGGGCCGTATTCGTGGAAGTGATATCCGGTGATCTCGAGGACTTTCTCCGTGAAGGGTTTAGATAAGGCAGATTTTGATAGACTAGTCCTGTTTTCAAGGTATCTAGGGGAAAGCGAGAAGGGGAAGGAGTTTGAGCTCGACGTGGAAAGAGCTAGATTGAACAGGGTAAACTCAACCACAATAAAGGAAACTCTGGAAAGGTTAGGGGTGAAATTGAGCGAGGGTGACCTGAAATTCATAGAGAAAGAGCTATCGGATTTTAAAGTTTCCTTCGAAATTATGGAAGATAAGCTAATTATAAAGCCTCACGTTTATATCTCAGATATATTTAAAAAGTATAGAATTAAAATCCCTTATGATACTGTTAGAAAATTTTATATAACTAAACCATATTATTACTATATAATCAAAAAAATACTAGAGAGGGAGGGCTTGAAAGTCGAGGGACTAGCGCTCGACTTTCAGAAACTGGATATGAAGATGACCTTAAGGTTAAGGGACTATCAAATTGAGGCAATAAGCGCGTGGAAGGAGAGCGGTTTTAGGGGAGTCATAGCTCTTCCCACGGGTGCTGGGAAAACCTTGGTAGGTATAGGAGGAATCGTTGAAGCCAGGAGTCCGACCCTAATAGTCACTTTTACGAGAGAGCAGCTTATGCAATGGAAAGAAAGCATAGAGAAGTATACTGAGGGCCATCCAGAGGTAGGGTTGTACTACAGTAGAGAAAAAGAGATAAGCCCAATTACCGTGACAACTTATCAGACCGCAATCAAGCATATGGGAGAATTATCCAAGTTCCAACTCCTTATCATAGATGAGGCACACCACCTGCCTGCTGATAAGTTCAGAAGTATAGCCCTAGGGAGCATAGCACCTTACAGGATGGCCCTTTCGGCAACTCCTTATCGTTCAGACGGCAAGCACGTAGAGCTCTTTAAGCTCATGGGTGGACTGGTTTACTATAAATCAATAGACGAGTTGGTAAGCAAAGGCTACCTAGCTAAATTCAAACTTGTCAGGATAAAGGTCCCCCTTACTCCCCAGGAAAAGGTTCAATACGACGAGCTCATGAGAAAGTACAGGACACTCTCATTGGGTAAACCGATACAAGAGATCGTTAAAATGGCAAATCGAGGAGACGTTAGAGCCATGGACGCGCTTAGGATATATAGCAAGATAAAATCTTTAACAGGTCTTACTAGAAATAAACTATTAAAAATAAAAGAGATAGTAAATTCAGAGAAAGATAAAAAAATAATAGTCTTTACCCAATACGTTGATCACGCTGAGGTCATAGCTAAAGCCATCAATGGTAAGTTGCTCACTGGTCAAATGAGCAAAAACGAGAGGCAGAGAGTTTTTTCCGACTTTAAGAACGTTAAAAGTGGTGTTATAGTTCTTACAACTGTGGGTGACGAGGGTTTGGATATCCCTGACGCTAGCGTCGGTATCCTAGTCGCTGGAACCTCCTCCAGGAGGCAATTCGTCCAGAGATTAGGTAGGCTTTTGAGGAATAGTTCAGGGGACAAGGTAGCAGTTCTGTATGAATTGGTCGCACAAGGGACATCAGAGGAGTATCAGTCCAAGATGAGGAGATCCGAAAGATTAGACGATGTTTTCTACGGGCTGGACAGTTGATAGAAAGGTATGTTCACGTCCTTCAGCCTCCCTGTTTATGGTTAAGCTCTATACGAAGAGGTAGTCCTGGGACGAAGTGTAGTACTTTAGGGAGTGGGATAGAAGAAGGAGTGTAGTCCTGGAGTCCGTGAGTAGTATTCTGGTACCCTTCAGCGAAATTATGGGCTTACTTTTCACTGTAACTATGGGGATACCTTCGACTTTGCTAGTCTTGAACTTGGTGGTTCCTAGGATTCTTTTGGCGACAAAAGCTGGTAAAAATTCATGGCTGAGTACCTCTAGCTCTCCTTCTACTTCCTCGGTTGAGGTAACGATATCCACATCTTCAGCCACGGAAACTCCATCTACCCACACTGAGCTCCCTATTACGTGAGGACATTGATCGGAAACTAGGGAGAGGGGAGGAAAGACCATGTACCTACCGTTCACAAGAACACTTACGGGCTTAACGATAACTATGTCGCCTCTCTCCACCCTTTTCACTTCATTGGGTTTGCATATTCTCCCGTTAAGTATATATGGCATAACAAAAAATTGCTTAATTAAATAAAAGCGATGATATGACTTGTAAGGGCTGATAATGATGAGTAACCAGGCTTAAGTGAGCTTAATGGACGAGCTCATCTGCTTGGCCTAGGGAAAAGGACTTGTACCTTTCAGTTTAATCCTTCACTGACCCGGCAACGTTATTCTCGTTGTCAAACTTAAAACCTGAACGGCTTCTGGATGTTTGTGGGGAAATGGGTTCATGAGATGGTTGAAGAAAAGGGATGTAATAATTTACTTTCTTCTCTTAAAGAAATTCAGGGATACGGGTTTCACCTTGCTTGAGGCCTACTCACTCTTAAGCCCCTATTTTTCATTAAAAGTGTCCAAGTCAAGCATAAGATATATGATAAAAAGCGGGATAATACTAAGAAAAAGTGATAAGTATTTCCTTCTGCCATTCGAGGAGTATCTCTCTATGGTCTCTTTTCCATATCTCCAAAGGAGATCTACTCTTCGTCGTAAAACTCCAAAATTACCTTAACCTTAACCTCCTTCTTTGAGAGTGGAGGTATCCTATCCCCGAAATCTACCCCAACGGCTACAGGGTTACCCATGGAGTCTGTGAACTTTACCTCGGCGACGTAGTGCTTAGTCGGACCTTGATTCATCATATTCATTAGCTCTGAGTATATTCTAGATATTGCCATCTGGAAGGCTATTGGGCTAGAAAGGTCTTCTGGTCTTAACTGTATTGAAGTTAAATTTCCCATCACTTCCCCTATCTTTGCCTTTCCTTCAAACTCTACCCTGTGAGTGGGTTGACTCATATCCTATCAATTAGCTATCGGTTACTTCGTTATTAAATGTATGCAAAAGAACTATGTCCCAATCCTAACAGAATTCGTTCCGACGGTACTAGATGTTAACGGCTTAAAAAACATCGTTTAACCGTTTATGCCTTTTTCCTTATACTTATCTCGATCGTAGATACCCTAGACTGTTTTCCATCTTGGCTAGTTACTACCTGGCTGCCTACGCCAATGGCTCTGATCTCTATTTTGTCTGGTAGGAATCTGTTTCTAACTATCTCTACAGTGTCTACAGCCTTGCTAATAGCCCTACCTTTTGCCTTTATTATGATCTCAGGAACTCCCTGATTCAGTAGAGTCAAGGCAGCTAATACGTAGTTCATTACTGGCTTCTTACCTACAAGTACTACATTACTTGGAGTTGGAGATGTTCCGCTCATTTTATTCACCTGTGTGCGGATTGAATACCCTTTAGAAAGTTTAAAAAGTTAATCTAGGGTCTGCCTATTTTCCAGGGTACGTAGCCTTGTTATTAGGGCGTGGGTCTATGGAGTGTGCTGTAATCTCAAATTTTGAATGGAAGCTAAACGTCTCAACGGTTCATCAAGAATGAAAGCGTTACAAGATGTAAAACCGTGACACTTGAAGGGAAACTGGGTTAAAGGAACGTAGGTACAAGGCATAATGTATCTTTACTCTGGTTTAGGATTAGCGGTAACATCTGGAGTCACGACTTATAAATGGGCACCTTCCATAAGCTTAGGAATTAATGATAACTTCAGTGTTTTACAGCTCTTGTCCTAATTGTCAAGGACCTTTAGAGGATTACAGAGCTCTGGCAGGTCTACCTTGCGTTAAGTGCCTCCCAGGGGACGTAGACGCGTACAAGAACCTCAAGTTGGAGGAAAAGATCAAGGTAGTTTACAACCTCTTAATAAACAGCGGTAAATTAGGAAAATATTGGGAACTGTACTACACCACGGAGATGTTCTCTGAGGTCATAAATTACTTCAAACAGACAGTAGGAAAGGAACCGTGGTCGCTTCAGAGGCTTTGGCTAAGAAGGCTCAGCGAGAGGGAGAACTTTTCCCTCTCTGCCCCCACTGGTATGGGTAAGACAACGACCTTGATCTCATATTCTACTTACATATCCAAAGGGGTTCTATACGTAGTCCCGACCAAATCACTGCAGGAACAGATCTGTAAAAAAATAAGCGCATTGTCTCAGGTATCTTGTGGAAAGGTAGATCCAAATGGAATTTCAGTCCTCACGGTTAGCTATCTAAATAAAAACTTTGAAAGTGTAAGAAATTACAGACCTAGCTTCGTAGCTGTGGACGACGCAGACGCCATTATAAAGAGTGGAAAGACGACTGACAAGTTAGTCGAGTTGATGGGTATCCCCAAAGAAGTTTACGAGGATGCCATGAAGTTGGTAAGGTTAAGAAGGCTACTGTACCTTAGGGAAAATAAAGACGAGGTTATGGAGACCATAGCCTCTTTGGAAAGAAAGATAACTAGCTTCTCCGGGACTATAGCTCAGCTCGTGGTGGCTAGCGCAACGTTAAGACCAAAGGGAGTAAAGCAGAAAGCCCTCAGGTACATTTCAGGATTTGACATCTCGACAGCTCAGACCTACGCAAGAAACATTGTGGACTCCTACTCCTCTGGGAGCATCGAAGAAATGGTGGAGAAACTAGGTTCTGGTGGTCTGATATTGGTATCCAGAGAGTACGGAAAGGCTAAGATCAAGGAAATAAGAGACAGGCTCTTGAGTATGGGCATCAGGGCTCAGCTAGCCACAAGCGGGCAGAGGTTCCTGGAAGATTTCTCATTAGGGAAAACAGATGTGTTGGTAGGGTCAGCCTCATACTACGGTGTTGCTGTAAGGGGAATAGATGAACCCAAGAGACTGAAATACGTACTGTTTTACGGGGTGCCAAAGTCTAGGGTAAAGGCGGAGGACTCCGTGAAGAACCCCTTCACCATGTTGAGGGTTTCCAGGCTCTTGGGGGTAAAGGTCCCTGAGGAGGAGATTTTAACCCTGTCTCCAGCCGAAGCCCAGGCCATAAAGATAGCGTTAATGACTGGACAAAAGCTTCAAGGCAGGCTCGCAGATACTCTCGACAAACTGGAGCCCTATCTTGAGCAGGTTCAGGAAGTCCTCAAGCACGTTAAAGGCACCGTTAAGGGAGAGACGTTTCTCCTAACCAGAAGGGGGAGAGAGCTATTCTTGGAGTACCCTGACGTCATAACTTACCTTCAAGGATCAGGTAGAAGTAGCAGGTTAATAAATGGTGGTTTAACCCAAGGTTTAAGCGTCGTTCTGGTTGACGACTGGGAGGCCTTTGAAATCTTTAAGAAAAAGATGAATTTCTTGATACAAGGATTCAATCCAGTAAGTTTCAACGAAATAAACCTTGAGGAACTGAAGGGCGAAATGGAGAGGACCAGGAGAGAAGGAGGAAACAAGATTGATGTAAGGACTGGGCTCCTTATAGTGGAGTCACCTACTAAAGCTAAAACTATTTCAAAGATGTTCGGTTTCCCTTCAAGGAGGACAATCGGTGGAGCTCAGGTATATGAGACCGTGGTAGTGGATAAAACTAACGTTTACATCCTAGACGTTATGGCTACTAGAGGTCATATTACTGACCTAACCCTAGAGGAGAAGGGATACTACGGTGTGGAGTTGAAGGAGGGGAGAATATACCCTCTCTATTCACATTTATACAGATGTATAAGTTGCAAGAAAGTTGTAAGCATGCCAGTAGATTCTTGTCCGTACTGCGGATCTGATCTTATCTCTTCCTCTCTATCTACAGTTAACGCGATGAGGAAGCTAGCATTGGAGGTGGACGAGGTGTTCATCGCAACTGATCCAGACGTAGAAGGCGAGAAGATCGCCTTCGATGTAGCTGTAAGCATTGCTCCTTACAATCCCAGAATTTCCAGGGTAAAGTACCATGAGGTCACAAGGGGAGGTATAATAGAAGCGTTGAGAAGTACCTCTAATCTGGATCAAAATACGGTTAACAGCCAAATAGTCAGAAGGGTTGAGGACAGATGGGTCGGATTTGAGCTCAGCAGGTTGCTCAAGCTGAGGTTTGGGGAGAGGAACCACGGAGCTGGGAGAGTTCAAACCCCTGTACTGGGTTGGATAGTGAAAAGAACAAATGAATACAAACAAAACATGGGATGGATATTACAGGTAAAGGTGGGCAACTATCTCTTAAGAGAGTACAGTAAGGAAAAGCCAACCATTGAGGCGCGGGAAGCGGAGGTCTCGATATTGGAGGAGAGGAAGGACGTTATGCAGCCTCCTCCTCCGTTTTCCACGGAAGATCTGTTAATAGAGGCCTACAAGTGGTTCAGGCTTCCAGCTGAAAGAGTTATGAGAGTTGCTCAAGATCTATTCGAAAGTGGATTAATTACGTACCACAGAACGGATAGTCATCACGTCTCGAGTAAGGGTATGGAGATAGCTAAAGATTACCTAACCAGTGTGAACCTACTGGTGCACTATAAACCTAGAGGGTGGGGCTCTGAAGGAACCCATGAGGCGATACGACCTACTAGACCTATTGATGTTGAACAACTGAAGAGGGAGATAGGGGAGAATCCTACACTTCTTAGCGTCAAGTTTAGCTGGGCCCATTTCGCTCTATACGATCTGATATTTAGGAGGTTCATTGCGAGTCAAATGAGAGAGTCTGAGGGAATCTTCAGAAGGTTTAGGATAAATTTAGGTTCTAAATCCTGGGAAACTGAGCTGTTAGTAGGGATGGGAGGAGGGTTCTCAGAGATCTATAAGTATAAACTGTACCAGCTACCGTTAGGTAAGGTGAGTGTGGAGGTCTCCGTGGCAAGGGGATCCAATACCAGGTTGCTAACGTATGCAGATGTGATAAAGACCATGAAGGATAAAAACATAGGCAGACCCAGCACTTACGCAAAGACCATCCTAAGCCTTCTTCGACACGGATACGTGGTGGAGAGCAAAAAGAGGGCTGTGTTAGTTGCGACAAAGAAAGGGATTACCGCGTATGAGTTTCTAGACAAGTTCCCAAGCCTTACGTCTGAGGATCTAACTGCCGAGCTCCTGACAAAAATGGACATGATATCAACGGGCAGTTTGGAACCTGCATCCGTTCTGTTTAGTATCCTCGATCAATTGAAATCATTAAAAGCCCTTCCTCAATCTGAACAAGAGATATGAGATCCTCCTCTTGTCCTTGAACTCACTGCCTATGATCACTTGGTCCAATATCACCCCATTTCCAAGTTTCTCCTTTAATATGTTGAAGATATCTACTGTCCTATCGATCTCCCTACCATATCCTTTTAATTCGACTTCATTCACACCACGGTTGAAGGACGAGATTATTTCCAGGACCTGCTCATTTATAGGTTTACCATGGCTGACCACGAATTGAGCTGACCTTTCCATCGATTACTTCCCACTCTCATGGATTGGAATGAAGAAATAAATCTATTGATATTGTGGAGGCTGTCAAGAACCTACCATATACTTTATCGTTGAGGGAACAGAGTTTCGCTAGGGTTGGAATTTAGAAGTGTGAATCACCTCTCTCAAACCCTTATTTAAAGTGCCGTGAGTCAAAGTCGAGTAGGGTCGTTGCGCGCTTTAAAGGGACTACTTCCCTATCTACGGTCTCCACATGAGGGATGGAGTATCCAAACTTAAATGGTCTAAGAACTTGCTGGTCCATCAGAAACACGGGCCAGTATCACCTATCATATTTAGGGCTATCATCATCACTTATGTATATTTGAGGTTTTGAATATAAGCTGAGGCGTTTAATAACAGATAGGGAACTACGCTTCTTTTTACGAAATAGTATCTCGGTGACATGTTACATATAACAGGGTCTACTGGATCCACCACTCTAAGTTCTCCTATTTCCTCCATTGGAATCCTCTTTATGAAATCATCTGGATTTTCCTCTATTTGACCGGGTTTGAAAATAAGCTCCGTGCTGCTAGATCCATCAGCCGACTTCATCTCAGCGATGAAAGTCTCATCCTTGTTAATGGAAGAAAAGGATGTGAAGAACTCATCGGAATTAACTAGGGACTTCAGTTCCTCAGCTAAGCACCATCTCATCTCCTTGTTATCCACGTCAATGAAGCTAGTAACCCTGTACTTGGATTCAGTCTTTCTCATCTGTTTTAATTTCACCTCTAGACTCTTGGGTGGGATAGATAGCATCTCTGATAACTCCTTGAGTGAGTAAGCCCCTTCCTTCAGCGTCTCATAAATTAAGAGGTTAACCCCAGACATCCATGGCCTTATGGGCGCATGGGAAAGTAGCGCTTCAGCTAACGGATTGAGCTCCTGCGTTCTGACAATCTCTATTTTTTTAGCCTTCAGTAAGCCAATGAACTTTAAGGTCCCCTTGACGTTGAAGTACTTTCTAACGGTCTGCCTCAACGCTTCTCTCACGATCAGTTTGTCCTCCTTTGGGTTTACCTTTCCTATCTTCCCGAAGCTAGCTTGAATTTCCTTCTCTACAGACATGAAAAGCGGTGATCTAAAAATGGACTTTATTATTAATTTTCTGATTTTCTTTTCATTCATGGAGATAAGATCTGAGAACAAATCCCTCTCCGTGAAGCCTATGGAGAAGCCGTAGATGGAGGCTCTGGAGTAGACGTTAAGGGTGTACTTTGTTGTTGCCATATACATCAAGACGTGAGCTAACGTATTGGCCACTTTCTCATCCATTATTGAGGAGTAAACTATCTCCTTGTCTGTGAGAGTTACGTAAATTATCCTGGAGGATGGAATGGGTAGACCATTTTCCTCATATTTTCGTAAGATCGTTTCCAGGTCTCTCTTTACTTCTTCGTTCAGTATCTCAGATTTCAGAAGATCAGAGTCCCTGAAGATCCTTTCCAT
Organism: Metallosphaera tengchongensis; assembly: GCF_013343295.1. Classification (NCBI taxonomy): domain Archaea; kingdom Thermoproteati; phylum Thermoproteota; class Thermoprotei; order Sulfolobales; family Sulfolobaceae; genus Metallosphaera; species Metallosphaera tengchongensis. The sequence continues at coordinate 455,345 of NZ_CP049074.1, forward strand.
TTCCTTCGGAATGAGGCTGGATTTGGGTACGCTATCACCCCTCCAAATAGGTATCTCACCCTCTCCCTTGTCTGCTGGAAGTAAGTCTATGGTCAAACTACCGTTGTGGATCCTAGCCACTTTCCAGAGCTTTCCGCTTATCCTAATCATATCTCCAGGCCTTATGTGCTTATAAACATACAACGCGTCGATCTCCCCTATACTCCTATCTCCACTCTTTAGCCTGAAGGTCTCGTCGTTGGTTATGAGCGAAAAGAACTCCGAGAAGCTCTTAGCCCACACGAAGTTATTGTTCTTATTGAACGTCCATATCTTAAAGAAAGACTTACCGAGCTTGATCTGATCCCCCTCAATTACGATAAGGTTGTTCTTTTTAAGGTACTCAATCAAGTCTAGAAACTCCCTTCTCGAGAGATCCTTGTACACGAAAGAAGAAGTAATAATGGAGTAAACGGTATCTAGAGAAATGGATGAGTACTGAAGAGCCATCCCCACTATTTCCCTTGCAACTACGTCAAGAGGTCTCATTCTCTTAGGTTTCTCCAAAACTCCCCTCTTGGAGAGAGAGTAAATGGCTAAGGCTTCGAGACAATCAAAGCTCTGCGTACATATAATCTCACCTTGAGGGACTCCCCCCACACAGTGACCGCTTCTACCCAGCCTCTGTAAGAATGAAGCTACCGAAGGAGGCGGTCTATACATGACAATTTTCTTGACTTGACCTATGTCTATTCCCAGCTCAAGAGTTTTGGTGCATATTACTGCCTTTGCCTTACCTGCTCTAAGGTGCTCCTCAGTGTTGGTCTTTGAGTCTCTCGAAATTGAAGAGTGGTGAACGAATATCCCGTTCTCCCCTAGCCTTTCCAGCTCCTCATGAAGTCTCTCTGTGAGAAACCTAGAATTGGTGAAGATCAGGCTAGGAGGTTCCAGGGAGTCCCTTATGGTCTTAGCTGACTCTTGCCAAAGGTTTCCAGAGTTCCTAACCTCCCTTATCCTCAGTTTGAACTCCTTCCCCATGTTACTCTTCACTATGGATATAGGTCTACACGAAGACCCGAAAAGGGAGGAAGCCACAAACTTCTCATCCCTAATGGTCGCTGAGAGACCTACCCTTTGGAAGTCCCTCCCAGAGAAGTGCTTAAGCCTTTCCAGGAGGACGAAGAGTTGCGCACCCCTCTTGGAGCTGATCAGCTCATGGATCTCATCCACAACTATCCAATTGACGTTCTTGTAGTTCTCCCTAAACTTGGAGGCCCAATCCATATCTATCTCCAATCCTTCGGGCGTTGTCACCAGGATATGAGGGGCCTTCTTTAGCCTCAAGTTCTTCTCCTTCTGTGGAACCTCACCGTGCTTCCTGCTCACGGAGAGGCCAAGCTTTGACGCCCACCAGTCTATTCTAATGGTTATGTCATTTATTAGAGCCTTCAGTGGAGTAATGTAGATCATGGAGACGGGCTTATGCTCACTCTCAGTCATTAGGCTAAGTATGGGAAGAATAGCAGCTTCGGTCTTCCCAAATCCTGTAGGTGCTATTATCAGGGTGTTGTGACCCTTTAGGATTGGACCCATGGACATTTCTTGAATCTGAGTTACTTTTTTCCAGTTTCTCTCCTTCATTAGGCTCGATATCTTATGGTTAAGCCCTTCAGTCATCCTTTTCACCAATTATGTTGCTGGGTGCGACAGTAACAACTACAGATATTTTTAAAAATATAAAATCTACTCTCTTCACTATGTCGAATAAACTCCAGTGTCTCACGTGCGGTAGACCCTTTCCAGAAGGCCAGGGGGTGACTTTCACTCTAATAGGTAAAAGCCTGGAGTTCCATAGCAAGGCATGCGCTTACGCTTTCCTGAAGGATTTGGTACTCTCAATATCCGAGGACTGCATTTCACCTTCCCTTAGGGATATCGAGTCAAAGTATGAGGATAGACTAGAGAAATACAAAAAAGGGATGGAGAAAAAGATCTGACCTGTTGCACAACTTCTCAGAGTAGTTTTAGTCATCACGAGCTCAGGGTCCGCCACACTCATCAACGTATCAAGCTAACACACGAAAACAGTTTTATTAGTTAATAAAGATTGATATGATTTGGAATCATCCATGGATATTTCTCTAAGACGTGTGGACTCCTTTGAGTGGAAAATAGAGAAGCAGGGTTGCATGAAGGTACCCGTTTCAGTGTTCGCGGACGACGTGCTCATTGATAAGATGAAGCAGGACCAGACTCTGAGGCAAGCCAGGAACGTGGCGTGTCTTCCTGGAGTCCAGGAATCCGTCTACGTCTTGCCTGACGGTCATCAGGGCTACGGCTTTCCAATCGGAGGGATAGCTGCAACTTCCATAGAGGAAGGAGGAGTCGTAAGTCCTGGGGGTATAGGCTACGACATTAACTGCGGAGTGAGACTATTAAGGACTAACCTTGACTTCGCTGATGTAAGGCCTAAACTCACGGACCTAGTGGAGGAACTTCACAGGAACGTCCCTAGCGGAGTTGGTAGCGAAGGCAGGATTAAACTCTCTGGACAAGAGCTGGACAACCTTTTACAAGAGGGTGTCAAATGGGCTGCGGATAAGGGGTACGGATGGAATGAGGATATGAACAATATAGAACAGAAGGGGAGTTGGGAACTCGCTGACCCCACTAAGGTAAGCCAGGTCGCCAAGCAGAGGGGCGCGTCCCAGCTCGGTACGTTGGGTGCAGGGAACCACTTCTTGGAAGTACAGGTCGTGGATAAGATATACGACCAGAGGATAGCCAAAGCCTTGGGTATAACAAGGGAAGGGCAGGTAACTGTAATGATCCACACTGGTTCTAGAGGCCTAGGCCACCAAGTAGCTAGCGATTACCTCCAAATAATGGAGAGAGCCATGAAGAAATATGGTATTGAAGTACCTGACAGAGAGCTAGCAGCGATTCCTTTCGAGAGTAGGGAGGGCCAGGACTACTTTAGGGCAATGGTAGCAGGGGCCAATTTCGCCTGGAGTAACAGGCAACTGATAACCCACTGGGTTAGGGAAAGCTTTGGGAGGGTCTTCAAGACCGAAAGTGAGAAGCTTGACCTGCATATAATCTACGACGTGGCCCACAACATTGCAAAGATCGAAGAGTACGACATAGGAGGGAGGAGGAAGAGAGTGCTCGTTCATCGTAAAGGTGCTACAAGGGCTTTTCCCCCAGGAAGTCCAGAGATACCCACGGAGCATAGGGAGACAGGGCAAGTAGTGCTCATACCTGGGAGCATGGGAACTGCGAGCTACGTGATGGCTGGGATTCCAGAGGGAAGGAGAACCTGGTTCACTGCACCTCACGGTGCAGGAAGGTGGATGTCCAGGGAGGCCGCTGTGAGGAACTATCCGGTAAACTCAGTTGTTGGGTCGCTAGAGGAGAAGGGTATTGTTGTGAGAGCTGCAACTAGAAGGGTAGTAGCCGAGGAAGCCCCTGGGGCATATAAGGATGTGGATAGAGTGGCCCGGGTTGCCCATGAAGTGAAGATAGCTAGGTTAGTCATGAGGCTTAGGCCAATAGGGGTGACCAAGGGATGAGGAGGGAGGAAGTACTGGTAGAGGAAGTACAGGACATCTCCCTGGACGACGTTAAGGGATTTAACTTAGAGATCTACAATAAGATTTACGGCTTCAGTTCTGAAAGCCTGTACAGAGCCTCTAGGATCTTAAGAAGGATAGAAAAGGAATGCGACCTAAGGTTCATTTCCTTTACAGCCAACCTGGTGTCCACAGGTCTCAGGGGGCTTTTGGCTGACCTTATCAGGCGAGGATTCTTCAACATGGTAGTGACCACTGGAGGTACCATAGACCATGATATAGCTAGGGCCTTCGGAGGGAAGTACTACAAGGGCTCCTTCGACCTTAGTGACGAGGAGCTCAGGAAGATCAACGTTCACAGACTTGGGAATATCCTCATCCCCTTTGAAGACTATGGGGGTGCCGTGGAAAGAGCAGTAACTGAAATTCTTCCCCAACTGGTCAAGGAGGGTAAGGAGTGGGCAGTCTATAGACTGCTCTGGGAGTTCGGCAAGAGAATTGAGGATGAGCACTCCATACTCAAGGCGGCGTATGAGACCAAGACACCAATAATAGTTCCTGGGATCGTAGACGGAAGCTTTGGGACTAACCTCTTCATCCAGTCTCAGTTTACCGGTTTCAGGATAAACCTTTTCGAAGATATGAGGGAGATAAAGGACAGGGTCTTCTCCAGCAAGAAAGCCGGGGCCTTACTAATAGGTGGAGGTATAAGCAAACATCACACAATTTGGTGGAACCAATTTAGGGACGGTCTTGATTACGCTATTTACCTTACTACAGCTCAGGAGTTCGATGGAAGTTTAAGCGGAGCTAGACCCAAGGAAGCTATCTCTTGGAACAAAATAAAGGACGAAGCTGAGCAAGTCGTGCTATATGCGGATGCTACTATAGCACTTCCATTACTGGCCTCATCCTTAATAAGCTGAAACACTTAATACTATGTCTATTACGGTGAGTTAAATGTCACTCAAGGAGAAATTTACTAGCATCTCTCCTGCCGAATTCTTCAAGAGGAACCCAGAGCTTGCAGGCTTCTCCAACCCAGCCAGAGCAATGTATCAGGCCCTCAGGGAATTGGTTGAGAACGCTTTGGACGCCACGGACGTTCACGAAATACTCCCATCCCTGAAGGTGATAATCGAGAGAACTAACCAGGAGAAGGAGATCTACAGGCTTACGGTAGAGGACAACGGGATAGGAATTCCTCCTCACGTAGTCCCAGACGCCTTCGGTAGAGTGCTCTATAGTTCCAAGTACGTGCTCAGGCAGACCAGGGGAATGTATGGGCTTGGGGTTAAAGCCGCAGTTCTTTACAGCCAGATGTATCAGGATAAACCCATTGAGATTGTGACGGCACCTATTAACTCCAAGAGGACTTACTTCTTCAAGCTTAAGATAGACGTTACTAAAAACGAGCCCATAATTTATGAAAGAGGTTCGGTGTTCAACGAAGCGGGAACCCACGGGACGGCTGTCTCCATGTATATACTAGGCGACTGGATGAGGGCAAAGAGTAGGATATATGAGTACATTAAGAGGACTTACATTATAACTCCCTACGCTGAGTTCTACTTTAAGGACCCTGAGGGTAACGTCATTTTCTACCCCAGGTTGACCACTAAGATCCCTCCTCCCCCTAAAGAGGTCAAACCACACCCGTACGGTGTTGATATAGAACTTCTCAAAAACATGATATCAAGGCAGAAGGACGAGATGACAGTTAGGGAATTCCTGATAAAGGAGTTCCAGGGAGTTGGGGAGAAGACAGCTCAAAGCGTTGTGGAACTGGCTGGACTAGATCCAGACAAGAAAGTGAAGAAGCTCAGCGACGAACAGCTCTCTAAGCTAGTTGACGCCATGAAGAACTTTCCAGACTTTAGATCCCCTTCCCCAGAACCTCTCTCAATCATAGGTTCGGATCTGATAGAGCTGGGACTCAGACAGAGCTTTAACCCAGAATATGTAGGTGCAGTGACCAGGAGACCTAAGGCATATCAGGGTCATCCTTTCATAGTTGAGGTCGGTCTAGCCTACGGGGGGGATATCCAGCCCTCGGAGGAGCCCACAGTCCTTAGATATGCCAACAAGATACCCCTAATTTACGATGAGAAATCCGACGTTATTTGGAAAGTAGTGGAAGAGATTGACTGGAAAAGGTACGGAATAGAAGAGGAACAGATTCCATTGGTGGTAATGGTCCACCTGTGCAGCACTAAGGTTCCCTATAAGAGCGCAGGAAAGGAGAGCATAGCCGACGTTGAGGAGATAGAGAAGGAGATAAGAAACGGGATCATGGAAGCCTCAAGATCTCTGAAGACCTTTATTTCTGAAAAGAGGAAGGGGGAGGAGACCAGGAAGAGACTGCTTACCTATCTAAAGTATATCCCAGAGATATCCAGGTCTCTCTCTATCTTCATGGCCGACGGGAAGAAAGACGTAGCGTCGAAAATACAGGAAGAGCTTAAGAACAAGCTCATGGACCTAGTGATAACAAGGCTAAACATTAAAGAGCAGGACCTCGAACTGTTTAAGTCATATAAGGTGGAGGAATTATGAGCGAGTTCGTATCTAAGGTGGACAGGGAAGCCAGGAATAGGGCGGCCGAGACGCTAAAGAAACAGTTCCTAACCCTTGTAGATCAGCTGGAGAGAGGCGAACCCCTGGTGATGGAGATACCAAAAAGGACCCTCACCAACACGGTCTACGACGAGAAGAGGAAGTTGCTCCTTCTAGGAGAGGAAAAAATGAAGAGAAGCTTCCTAGACATGAACGAAGCTAGGAGGTTCATGCAGACTGTGTTGATGGGAAGCATTATCTATGATGCTCTTGTCAACGATGAGTACCCCACTATACGTGATTTATACTATAGGGGTAAGCACTCAATAGTCCTGAAAGATCCCAGAGGTAAGACCCACGAGGAGAACACCTGGGACGAACAGAAGGAGTCCGACAGCGTCATAATAGACATTGAAGTCTTCACCTCCCTGCTTAGAGAGGAAATGCTTATCCTAAGTAAGGAGAAGGGAAAAGTAGTTGGGGACATGAGATTGAGGAGCGGTAACGACATTATAGATCTTAGCAAAATGGGTCACGGTGCCTACTCCATCGAGCCCACTCCAGACCTGATAGACTTCGTGGAGGTCAACGCTGAGTACGTGCTGGTAGTGGAGAAGGATGCGGTCTTCCAGCAGTTACACAGGGCAGGCTTCTGGCGTAAGTATAAGTGCATACTTATTACTAGTGCTGGCCAACCGGATAGGGCTACCAGGAGATTCCTCAGGAGACTGAATGAGGAATTAAAGCTCCCAGTCTACATCCTCACCGACGCTGACCCGTACGGGTGGTACATATACAGCGTCTTCAGAATCGGTTCGATTTCGCTTTCCTATGAGAGCGAAAGGTTAGCTACTCCTGACGCGAAGTTCCTAGGGGTCTCCATGGGCGATATATTTGGAACCCCAAAGAAGAAAGCTTACCTAAGCGAGAGGGAGAGGTCCAGTTTCATTATAAAGGCAAAAGATACCGACATAAAGCGCGCGTTAGAAATAAAGAACTACGAGTGGTTTAAAACCAAGAGCTGGGAAGAGGAAATAAACATGTTCCTACAGAAAAAGTCGAAGTTGGAAATAGAGGCGATGGCTAGCAAGGGACTTAAGTTCCTAGCGTTCCAGTACATACCAGAGAAAATACAAACCAGGGACTTTGTAGGTTGAAGCTTTAAGGAAGTCAGGCGAGACAGGTTATTTCATCAATCAAACTGAATTGGGCTCCTCATTCCAGTTAATGTTTTGAAGCGAGATCTAAAGGTTAACGTTCAGCTAGAGAGGTTATAGCCCCCTTAGATCTTATAGGATCTTGGTCATTTCACTTGAGTTGGGGAGCTCATTAACTTCTGCTTCAAACTGTTGAGAACATCCTAGCATTCCTCAGGACGAAGTTCTGTCTATGGAACCCTATCCGATCATAACTCTAGACTGGACAGTCCTAACTAGATCTCCTGGACTGGAAACCGTTTAGAGCCCAATTTCCGATGAGGAACTCGTTTTACGTCACTCCATATACCCCAATATCTCGTTGAATGTGTTCTTCTTGCAAGTCCTGCAGAAGTAGTACAACGACTTCTGCCTGCTTATGTCGAAACTTACGTTTATGAGGTACTCCGTGTTACACTCGCTACACTTGACTTTCCATGGCATAACTTATAAACCGAATTCGTTCAAAATAAGTTTGCTGTGAAGAAGAATCTAGTCTGAGTTGTGATGAAGGGCCAAAGCTCGGAGCAAGAGTTTTAAATTGGCTCTAAAGTCTGGATAAGTGATAGTAAATGGGAATAAATTACTCGACAGTAGGCGAGATGAAGGAAGGTAGTTACATTGTTATAGACGGAGAACCCTGCAGAGTTGTGGAGGTAACTAAGGCTAAGACAGGTAAGCACGGTAGCGCCAAGGCAAACATAGTAGCTGTGAGCATTTTCACGGGATCTAAGAAAACCCTGATGGCACCAGTGGACTCAACTGTGGAGGTCCCGATAATAGAGAAACATGTGGGCCAAGTTATAGCTAACGTGGGGGACAAGGTTCAGATCATGGACCTAGACACCTACGAAACCTTTGAGATTGAAATGCCCTCAGAGGAAGAGGTAGCAAGTAAGATAAGGAAGGATGCGGAAGTGGAGTACTGGGAGGTAATGGGTCGGAAAAAAATTGTAAGGGTAAAGTGATTTGTTAGATGGAATAAGGGATGCAGTAAGAAAATTTTTAGGTGGAAGTTCCTCCTACGATGTAGCGGTAGAGGAGTTCATAAAGGACCTTCAGAAGGCCCTGATCTCCTCTGACGTGCAGGTTAAGCTAGTTTTCTCCCTCACCAACAAGATCAAGGAAAGGTTAAAGAACGAAACTCCTCCCTCTTCCATAGGAAGGCGTGAGTGGTTCATAAAAGTGGTCTACGATGAGCTATCAGCCCTGTTTGGAGGAGATAAGGAACCTGACCTCAACCCTAAGTCCCTGCCCTGGGTAATTATGTTGGTAGGAGTACAGGGAACAGGAAAGACCACCACAGCCGGGAAACTGGCGTTTTTCTACAAGAAGCGAGGTTATAAGGTAGCTCTAGTTGGCGCAGACGTTTATAGGCCTGCTGCTCTAGAACAGTTACAACAAATCGGAAAGCAGATAAACGTACCTGTCTACGGTGAGCCGGGAAACCACGGCGCGGTTGGCATAGCTATGAGGGGGGTTGAGAGATTCCTGAAGGATAAGTATGAACTCATAATTGTGGACACTGCAGGGAGGCACGGGTACGGTGAGGAAGCGAAGCTACTGGATGAAATGAGAGATATCTTCGAGAAGATAAAGCCTAACGAAGTGGTCCTAGTAATTGACGCAGCAATAGGTCAGAAAGCCTTCGACTTAGCCAAGAAATTTCATGAGGCCAGCAACGTAGGTTCCATTATCATAACTAAGATGGACGGCACTGCCAAGGGAGGCGGAGCTCTCTCGGCAGTTTCAGCGACAGGAGCTCCCATAAAGTTCATTGGAGTCGGTGAGAAAATTGATGAACTAGAGGTCTTTAACCCAAGGAGATTCGTCGCTAGGATCCTAGGAATGGGAGACGTTGAGGCAATTATAGAGAAGATAAAGGCAGTCGAAGACTACGAGGGGATACAGAAGAAAATGGAGGAGGTAATGAGCGGAAAGTCCAAGCTAACCTTGAGGGACATGTACAAGCAGATAATGGCCATGAGGAAAATGGGTCCACTTTCCAAGATTCTTCAGTTAATCCCAGGCATGAACATGATGGGAGACATTCCGGAGGACCAGGTCAAGGTGGGTGAGAGGAAAATGCAGAGATGGATCTCCATAATGAACTCGATGACCTATGAGGAGCTCGACAACCCTTCAATAATAGACAAGCAGAGGATGAGAAGGATAGCCATGGGATCTGGTACAGAGGTAGAGGAAGTAAGAGAGCTGGTGGAGCATTTTAACATGGTACAGAAAACGCTCAGGACTCTAAGGAGGAGAAGGAAGGACGTCGAGAAGCTCCTGGGACAAATGGGAGGGGAGTGAGTAGACTGAGGACTTGCCCAGAGTTTAATCGTGTCTCGTTCTTGCCCTCGCGTTAAGCTTTCGCAGTTCTAGAGAGGCGAGACGTAGGAACTCTGTTATGAAAAAGAGGGTAAGCTTATGTTTTCTTACCTTGACTAGTTGAGGATGGCTGAAACTTTAGTGGACCAGGCCTTAAGGTTATTGGAGAAGTATCCTCTCTGCGACTCGTGCCTAGGGAGATGTTTCGCGAAATTGGGTCACGGTTATCAAAACAGGGAGAGGGGGAGGGCGATAAAGCTATCCATCCTAATGGAGTTAGACCGAAAAATCAAGGGGCATCAGCTCAACGACCTGAACGAGATAAGGGAGGTTCTATTTAACTCTGGAGAGGTCGCTAAACCCTTGTATGAGCACTACTTTAAGGATCCAATGCAGGAGAGGACCTGCTATCTATGCAACAACTCCTTAGACGAGATTAAGGAGGACTTCCTTTCCAAATCTCTTAAGATTTTGAGGGAGAGGAAGGTAGGATATGTCCTTGGGGTAAGGCTTTCGGTCAGAACCCAAGAGTTAGAGACTTCCTTTGCCACAGAGAACGGCTTGATTTTCTACGAGAGTATGAAGAACGAGATTAGGAGGGAAGTGGGAAAAAGGCTTTCCTCCCTGGGTTATGAGCCTGAAATCGATAAGCCAGAGGTAGAGCTAGTCTATGACGTGGAGACTAGGGAGGTGAAGGTAACACAGAAGACCAAGAGGTCTCTTTACCTCTATACCAGGTTTTCCAGAGACGTCCCAATCTCCTCCTGGTACTCTAAGGGAGGGGAGTCCCTAGATCAGAAGATAAAGGGAAAGATCATAGTGCCCTTCACTGAGCCCTCCTCGGTGAGGATCTTGGAGTTCTACCCCATAGTGCTTGAGGAGGAGCCGAAGGAGGGTGAGTACTCGGGTTACATTATGAGGAGAGTCGGACCAATCGGAAAGAAAGAATTCAATCTCCTCGTTCAGTCTAAGCCAACAGTCAGGTACTACAGGGTGACCTTCTTCTCTGAAAACAGGATAGGCCACGAGATATACGCTGGCATACAAGATGTGGTGATTCAAGCTAAGAACTACGAGGAGCTCTCCCAGAAGCTAAGGGAGATGAACGTATCCCTCATCTCCGTCGACTTGCTGAAAACTGAGGGGAGGCACAGGAGAGTGATGAGCCTTTTAACTTCTAAGAGAGAATAGGCATTATGCGCGTAGGTCTAATAGGTCTAGGGGTAATGGGTTGGAGAATTGGGGTGAACTTGAAAAACGCGGGAAAGTTGGACGTGGTCTACAATAGGACACAGTCCAAGGCTGAGGAGTTCTCCAGGAAGTTTGGAGTGATGAAAGCCTCAAGCGTTCAGGATCTGTCCAAGGAAGTTGACTTGATTCTCTTGATGCTCTCAGACGACCAGGCAGTGAGGGACACAGTTAACCTCCTTCTTGAGAACGTAAAGGGTAAAACGGTTGTGGACATGTCTACGATTTCTCCATCCTTGAGCGTAGAGCTCGCCAAGGAAGTCGAGAAAAGAGGGGGAACGATGTATGATGCACCCGTGGTAGGTACCTCAATCATGGTGGAGCAAAAGAGGTTAAACGTACTGGTAGGAGGGCCAGAACACGGGTTCCAGGAAATCAAGAGCCTCCTTCTTAACACCGCTTCTACTGTCCTCTATATGGGGAGGAACGGCATGGGTCTCTACGCCAAGTTAGTGAATAACCTGCTCATTGGAGCTTACGTAGCCAGTATGGCTGAAGCGTTTAACCTCGGCGTAAGGAGCGGGCTTGATCCTAAGCAGGTATCAGAATTTTTAGCTAAGTACAGTAGTGCGAGGTCTCCTACGTCAGAGCTCAAGGCAGACATGATGGCAACGAGGGATTACTCCACTCAGTTCGCCACTAAGCACATGAGGAAGGACTTGGAGATCATCGAGAGGGAGGCTCAGAAGCTCGGGGTCATCAACCCCATGTCCTCACTGGCCCTTCAACTGTACAGGATGGCTGAAGCTATGGGGCTGTCGGAGAAGGACTACGCCTCAGTCCTAGAGATATACTCCATGTCAAGTAGAGGAAAGGTCGATTCATGAACAAGGTCTGGATGCTAACTCCCCTCTTTCTTCCAGTTAGGGGAGGTACCGAAGTCCACGTGTTTAACTTAAGCAGGGAATTGGTTAAGATGTCTGTGAACGTTGAAGTCCACACTACCAGGGATACCTACACGGAGAGGGGGAAGCTCCCTCCGCTGGAGGTCATGGATGGGATAAGAGTGGTAAGGCATAGGAGAACCTGGGTGTACAGAGATTCCCCCTCTATTCTTCACTTCCACAACTTAGGAAGGAAGTTCAGTTCCTGGAACCTCTACACCTTCCTCTTTTTCGCAATCTCCTCATTGGTGGAGACCCCCTTGGTAATGACCCCCCACGATATTTTTGTGAGCGACCAGGGTAGAGCCCTGAACTGGTTAAAGAGGGAGATGGGAAAGAGAGTGGACAAACTGATTGCAGTGAGCGAATGGGAGAAGGAGGAGATGGTAAACCTAGGTTATGACGGCTCCAAGATAGTTGTGATCCCTAACGGTGTCGACGACATGGCGTTCATTTACCCCAAGTCCGAGGGTATTGAGGACTACTTACTTTACGTCGCTAGGATAAGCCCCGAGAAAAACCAACTCTTTGTAATTGATTGTATTAAGGACCTTGACATAAGGCTATTCCTGATAGGGCAAGTCAGGGACAAAGAGTACTTGGAGAAGATCAAGAAGCGAGTTCACGAGCTGGGCCTCGGGGATAGGGTGAAGTACCTAGGCGTAGTAAGCGAGGAGGAGAAGTACTCCCTTATGGATAAGTCCCTGGCTGTAATCCTAACATCAGAAATGGAGGCAGAACCTATCGTCGTAAAGGAGGCAATGGCCAGAGGAGTCCCGGTAATAGTGGGTAATAGAGCTAAGGTTCTATCAACCGTAGTGAAGGACGGGGTAAACGGGTTCGTGGTCTCAACTTGTGAAGACCTGAAGGACGCAGTGAAGAAACTTAGGGACCCCAAGACAAGGAAAGAGATAGCGGAAAACAACGTCTCAACTTCTAGGGAGTGGAGATGGAGGAACACTGCCCTAAAGGTGCTTGAGCTCTACAAGGGTTTAGTCTGAACGTAACAATGACGAATGACATCTTAGTTGTCAACCTCAAGTTGTACAGATCGAGAGATCCATGAGTACACTCTCCGTTTAAATCCTCTCACTAAACCCCACGGCCTGTTGAGCGTGGCTCCTATTCCGTGGGCTTGAAAATCAAGTGTTTACGTCAAGTCAGGTTCAGTTGATAAACATAACCTAAAAATACATCTGATTTACTAGTTGGCACATGTTCCCAGTTAAAGGAAAGAGGGTTCTGATAACAGCCTCTACGGAAGGTATCGGAAGGGGTGTAGCTGAGACCTTCTCTGAGAACGGCGCAACAGTTGTAATTTCCTCTAGGTCTAGAGAGAAGCTAAAATCAGCCATTACTGAGATGAGGAGAGTTAGTCCATCAGTTTACGGTATCGAGTCGGACATGACTGATTACAAGTCTCTAGCTTCTCTGGTTTCCTATGCCATCAAGGTTATGGGAGGAATTGACGTACTGGTGGTGAACACAGGGAATCCAATAAGGGAGCCCGTAACTTTCTCAGAGACCGAGATAGTTGATTGGGAGAACTCGGTAAGGCTCTATCTGTTAGGAGCTATTTACGTCACTAAGCTAGCCCTAGAGGACATGGTTAAGAGGAGGTGGGGTAGAGTAATTTACCTCTCCTCCTGGACAGTGAAGGAACCCCAGAGCATCCTAGTCCTTGCAGACGTGTCCCGTTCCCCCCTTCTTCAGCTCACCAAGATCCTCTCAAAGGACTATGGCAAACATGGAGTGACGTTCAACACAGTCCTCATGGGTAGCTTCAACACACCAGGGGCTAAGAGGACCCTCTCGAAGTACGCCGAGAGCAAGGGCGTGTCATTCGAAGAGGTGTGGAAAGAGAGGGTCCTTAACCCCATCGCTGTCGGAAGGACAGGAGACGTCAAGAAGGACTTGGGTTCCCTACTCCTCTTCCTTTCCTCAGACTTCAGTGAGTACATCACAGGGACCAGTATACTGCTAGACGGCGGTACCTCATCAGCCCTTTGAGCCCCTACTCCTCCACTGGGTTCCACATAGCTATAGAACGAGCTGCTCTTGGCCCCCCCATCAAGGGTCATTTCTAGACTCTCCCCTTTCAATAACTTTCCACTCCTCTATGAATAGTCCTAACTCCAGTTTGAGGTATTCCTTCAGCGTATATCTTTGATTGATTAATGGTATTATCAATTATCTTACTCATGGAAAGGTTTATAATATGAGTCCTACAACATTAACTTGATGGACATGGTCTACAAGAAACAAGTTAAAATAAAGACCCCAACAGGTAAGGAAGCTGAGCTCGCACCTGAGAAGGCTTGGACCCTAGCCCCGAAGGGCAGAAAGGGAGTGAAGATAGGACTCTTCAAGGACCCAGAGTCAGGTAAGTACTTCAGACATAAACTACCAGACGACTACCCCGTTTAAGTTTTTTATCCCCTATCTAATTTAGCGTGATGAAGCTAGTCATTAAGATAACCGGAAAATTTTTCGATATGGAGGGCGACAAGTCCTCCCTTCTCTCCTCCATTAAGGAGTTGATAGGGTTAGGTCACAGGGTGGCCCTCGTCACGGGGGGTGGAGGAATAGCCAGGAGGTACATAGACCTAGGCCGAACCCTAGGTCTCAACGAAGCCAGTTTGGATCTTCTAGGGATATGGGTCTCAAGGCTTAACGCCCTCTTGATGGCAATGGCGATGCAGGACTTAGCCTACCCAAAGGTCCCTGAAAGCCTAGAGCAGTTCATGGAGTTCTGGGCCCACGGTAAAGTAACAGTTACTGGAGGTTTTCAACCAGGCCAGTCCACCGCTGCTGTCTCTGCTCTTGTAGCAGAAGCTATTTCAGCAGATTACCTCCTTATAATAACGACTGTGGACGGAGTCTACAGCGCTGACCCCAAGAGGAACCCAAACGCCAAACTTCTACCTAAAGTTACAACACTCGAACTCAAGAACATACTGGAGTCCTCCCAATCAGTTAGGGCTGGCACATATGAGCTCCTCGATCCAATGGCCATGAAGATAATCGAGAGGTCCAAGATCAAGGTAATGGTTATGGGGCTTAGTAAGATAGGAAGTATCGACAGAATCCTTAAAGGTGAAGAAACTGCAACCATAGTGGAACCGGTGTAACCGATGTCAATCCTAGACCAAGAAGAGTTTGTAAAGCTGAGACTCCTTAAGCCGAAGGTCGACATCAAGGAGGTACAGGTTATCCTGGACGAAGTCGAGGCTGAGGCTAAGAGGGGCAATAACGTCAAGTCAGCTCTTATTTTCGCGTACGCTAATCACTTGGATTTGGTGAAAAAGAATAGAGATCTTTTCAACCTGATTGGGTCAATCCTCGAGAAGTATACCCCTAAGCTCGGCGTTGAGAACGTTATAGAACTAATATTAAATTCCCTTTCTTAGTTCGAACTTCTCACCCATGTTTTGCATAGATATTAATAAGTTACTCACCAATGTAGAACTTCTAGGTGCGATTAATGAAAGTAGGAATTCTAGATTCTACATTGAGGGAAGGAGAGCAGACCCCAGGGGTGGTTTTCACTACGGAGCAGAGAGTGGAAATAGCTAAGGCCCTATCTGACCTTGGGGTGGCCATGATTGAGGCCGGCCACCCGGCAGTTTCACCGGATATCTACGAGGGGATCAAGAGGATAATGAAACTGAAGAGAGAGGGCGAGATAACCCCGGAGATCCTGGCCCACAGCAGAGCAGTGAAGAGGGACGTGGAGGTCGCTGGCGAGTTAGAGGTAGACAGGGTGGCCATATTTTATGGCGTGAGCGACATCCACCTAAAGGCTAAGACCAAGACCACCAGGGAGCAGGCCTTAAACATAATCGCTGAAGTGGTCAGCCACGCTAAGTCCCACGGTATGAAGGTAAGGTTCACAGCGGAGGACGCCACTAGGACTGACCTTGACTACCTGGTTACCGTAGCCAAGACTGCGAGGGACGCTGGAGCGGACAGGGTAAGCTTAGCGGACACTGTCGGGATCCTCTACCCGACTAAGACTAGGGAGCTCTTCTCCTTTATGGTCAAGGAAGTCCCTGGAGTGGAGTATGACATTCACGCCCACAATGACCTTGGAATGGCCGTTGCTAACGCGTTGGCTGCAGTTGAGGGCGGGGCGACTATCATACATGCTACCGTCAACGGCCTCGGGGAGAGGGTCGGAATAGTCCCCCTTCAGGCAGTGGCAGCTGCCCTCAAGTACCACTTCAATGTCCAAGTTGTGAGGCTGGACAAGCTCGTGGAAGTTGCTGGGTTGGTGGAGAAGTACAGTGGTATTACAATGCCTCCCAACTTCCCAATAACAGGGGACTACGCGTACGTCCATAAGGCTGGAGTCCACGTGGCAGGCATACTTAACGATCCGAGGACCTACGAGTTCATGCCCCCTGAGACCTTCGGTAGGAGTAGGGACTACGTCATCGACAAGTACACAGGGAAGCATGCCCTGAAGGACAGGTTCGAGAGGTTAGGCGTCAAGTTGGACGATAGGGAACTTGAGCAAGTTTTGGCCAAGATAAAGTCCAGTCAGAACACCAGGTACTTTAGGGACGTGGATCTCCTGGAGATTGCTGAGGAGGTAACCGGGAAGGTCCTTAAGCCGAGACCACCAGAAAAGATAGAGGCAGTGATCTCGGTGAAGTGCGGATCTAACGTCTACACAACCTCAGTGACCAGGAGGCTTGCGGTGATTCCAGGCGTGAAGGAGGTAATGGAGATCTCCGGAGACTACGATATAGTGGTCAAGGTGGAGGCTAGAGACTCGGCGGAACTAAACAACGTTATTGAGAGCATTAGATCAGTTAAGGGCGTTGAGTCTACCTTAACTTCCCTAGTACTCAAGAAGATCTGACTATACCAAGCTTATTTAATCCGATGCCTACTAGTGGACGTTCTCGCTTCTGACGTTACCCATTCCCTCTCTTTTCATGTGTTAGGGAGCCTCCATTCTCTTTGTGATTGGCGCAAGTCTCGCCACAACGTGGAGGAAGCCATAGTACCCTTTTGAAGTGTTTGAAAACTGACAAGTCTCTAGCTCTGCCCGGATACAAACCAGGTCTAACCAATTATGCCCTTTCCTTTAACCTCAGCAACCTTTTCCCCACTGTGATTTCCATTATCATGGACTTGAGGCCAGGTATAGGAGCCCAACCCCGACATTATGACTAAAAGGATCTGGCTATACCAGCATATCTTGTTCTAGTCTGAAACCTCATTGAAACTCCTAGAAAATAAGACTGGAGAGCATCGGGTTATATGCCCTCATCCCCACCCCTACACCCTAGTGCTGATCCCCTAGACCGTATATACTTGTGCCTCCTAGACCGTAAAGTCCCAAGTCGACCAGTTTCCTTGCAAAACATTTTTAGGCAAAC
>NZ_CP049074.1:1977500-2176897 GCF_013343295.1 Metallosphaera tengchongensis
TCCTTTCTGGATGCAACCTATCGCGAGTATTAACACGCTTAACGACTCGGATTGAGGCTTTCAATTCCTTTCTGGATGCAACACTACAGAGTTTATCGTTACGTCCTTCAATTTTTTTAACTTTCAATTCCTTTCTGGATGCAACTTTTCTCCAGTCATTAGAGTAAAATATACTGACATAGTAACTTTCAATTCCTTTCTGGATGCAACA
This sequence comes from Metallosphaera tengchongensis, assembly GCF_013343295.1. Lineage (NCBI taxonomy): Archaea > Thermoproteati > Thermoproteota > Thermoprotei > Sulfolobales > Sulfolobaceae > Metallosphaera > Metallosphaera tengchongensis. Next base: position 1,977,712 of record NZ_CP049074.1, read on the forward strand.
GGGTAAGGTTACCCAGCAAGTTCTTCTGCTCGTATTGAACTTTCAATTCCTTTCTGGATGCAACGAAAAGAAAAATGAAAATGCAAACGCAAAATTCGGGTCTCTTTCAATTCCTTTCTGGATGCAACCAGAGCCAGAACTATACTGCATCAGCCCAGCAATTACAAAGCTTTCAATTCCTTTCTGGATGCAACTCAGAAGAACGCATCCTTTATCGCCCCTAACATATTAACTTTCAATTCCTTTCTGGATGCAACGACACATTAGGTGTAAAGTACAGATGTAGGGAAATAACTTTCAATTCCTTTCTGGATGCAACGATCATAACGGAAAGACTAGGGTAATCAGACTAACTTTCAATTCCTTTCTGGATGCAACCTAAAAATACAAGTAGATGCAAAATTAGATTTTAACTTTCAATTCCTTTCTGGATGCAACTTCAGAGAACACAAAAAAGTAATGCTATGGGCTCACAATTCTTTCAATTCCTTTCTGGATGCAACCAGGTGAGGAATATCTCTTAATCAGAAATTTTCCCACTTTCAATTCCTTTCTGGATGCAACTTGTGTTCCCATAAATTCAATTTCTTCAGAAAGTAATGTCCTTTCAATTCCTTTCTGGATGCAACCTGGTTGACCCCTATCATGGCAGGGCAGACCTAGAAAGTCTTTCAATTCCTTTCTGGATGCAACTTACGCAATGATAAGCAAGGGAGAGCTAGTAGATTATACCTTTCAATTCCTTTCTGGATGCAACCTGGTAGTCTGACAATGTGTAAGTTGAAGTGCTTTTGTCTTTCAATTCCTTTCTGGATGCAACAGTGTAAAAAAGAGTATGTTGTACAGAAAGAATTAGTAATCTTTCAATTCCTTTCTGGATGCAACTAGCATGATAAAACCCTGCCCCATCTTCATAGATGACTTTCAATTCCTTTCTGGATGCAACATTTATGCATGGTATCCGAGAAGGGAAGGAGGTATTTAACTTTCAATTCCTTTCTGGATGCAACTGTGCATGTTTTTCTACCTGTTCTTGATGGGTATTATATCTTTCAATTCCTTTCTGGATGCAACGTAGGTCATGGTGCCACTGACAGACGGAGACGCAATAATCTTTCAATTCCTTTCTGGATGCAACCTATTGTTCACTAAAGAAGACGCTACAAACTATCATAACTTTCAATTCCTTTCTGGATGCAACCCTGAACGGTGAGGGCGAACAGAAATTTGAACTTGATTTACTTTCAATTCCTTTCTGGATGCAACTGGACATGTACCAGTTAGCTGTTGTTGATCATAATTCTTTCAATTCCTTTCTGGATGCAACTATATCTAATTACCTATATAGTATTATTATTTAAAGCCCTTTCAATTCCTTTCTGGATGCAACGTGGAGTCCCAGACCATCTATTTTCTAAGACCTACGAACTTTCAATTCCTTTCTGGATGCAACTACTGACTCTGCCATTAAGAGAGACTTTGCCATTATAATTACTTTCAATTCCTTTCTGGATGCAACCTATATGGGTGAGAGACTTATCCATATAGATTTTAGTGCTTTCAATTCCTTTCTGGATGCAACTTTTAGATATGACTTCAGTTTAATTGCTAAAGCATTTTTCTTTCAATTCCTTTCTGGATGCAACAAAACGAAAAAGTAGTATGTAATGTTGGTTCATATACAATAACTTTCAATTCCTTTCTGGATGCAACCTGAGAAAGATAAAAAGTTCATGAAGGAAGGGGTATTAGTCTTTCAATTCCTTTCTGGATGCAACCACAGGAAATTGGAGGACGCAAGACATTTCAAGTACGTACACTTTCAATTCCTTTCTGGATGCAACTGAAGAGATTCACTTTCCTATTGATTAGCTCATAGAAAAACTTTCAATTCCTTTCTGGATGCAACTTAGTTGATCTCGTATAGAGACTGAACGATTCCCCTCTTTCAATTCCTTTCTGGATGCAACAAGAGTGGAATATAGGGCGAATTTTGGACAAGTAAAATACTTTCAATTCCTTTCTGGATGCAACCAGGACAATCCACATACGTAGATGCATTATTAGATGTTTTCTTTCAATTCCTTTCTGGATGCAACAAACCCTAAACCGAGGGGTATAACTCTAGTAGTTGACTTTCAATTCCTTTCTGGATGCAACCATGGAGCACTACGCAGTTAATAAGGACTAGTCCAATTCTTTCAATTCCTTTCTGGATGCAACCTGTTTGGGAATTAGATATTGATCAGATGATTATCACTTTCAATTCCTTTCTGGATGCAACGTTTGATAACCGGGTAAAGGTTTGGGATCTTAGATTTATCTTTCAATTCCTTTCTGGATGCAACCATATAAACTCACTAGGAAAGCGTATCCGCACCATAAAACTTTCAATTCCTTTCTGGATGCAACGAGGAAGTTAGTTGAAATGAACAAAAACACCATCAAAAACTTTCAATTCCTTTCTGGATGCAACCTAAAGAAGATCTAGGGAAGCTGGAAGATAGAGTGCTTTCAATTCCTTTCTGGATGCAACGTGGTGCTATGATAATCCGGAAGAAAAAGGGATGGGATTACTTTCAATTCCTTTCTGGATGCAACTGTAAATATTGCCTGAAGTATTTGTATAATACCCAGTTGACTTTCAATTCCTTTCTGGATGCAACCAGAAGGTCGACGTCTATGTCCAGTGTGGTTGATTCTACTTTCAATTCCTTTCTGGATGCAACATGACCGCAATGAATGTGAAGAACAAGGATTTCTATACTACTTTCAATTCCTTTCTGGATGCAACAAAGTGAGTGAATGAAAGCAAGAAAGAACAAGAAAGCGAACTTTCAATTCCTTTCTGGATGCAACTTAGGTATTTATTATCCTGTTACTTCTTTTTCACCTTCTCCTATAATAAACTTTACTACCCTCACCTGAGCCTACATGCGACCTGATATCCTTGTAATTACCTCTACGTTTCATGGTCGCATGGTCTTTACGTAAGATTAAAAGGTGTACATGGCTTTTAAACGTTCAAAATTACGGGAGATATTAGTACTGGTCGCATTGAGGCTCGAACCAGTCTTCTCTACAATTCGCACTTAACTTTAAGTCTATTTCTCGAATCAGGGAAATGAAGTTTCATTATTACGTAGTTTCCGACTAAAAACTATCTATTATAAACCCTTTTTACAAAACATTGTCTAAATCAAGGATACCGTTTAGTATTTAATACCTTTTTTAAACATGCCCTTTTTCACGATTAATAGCCGTGACAAGCTAAAAAGTTTTAACAGGCGTGAAGAATTTACGTCAGAATTACCTTGTCTGGACTAACGTGGGCTTTTGTCTCCGCTAAGGGGAGCCTTTACATCCACCAATGATCCACCGTGTGGACAAGGACAAGTACGACGGTGAGGGCGTACTCATCCGTGGGAGACGTCTGTTGGTCAGACAGCTAGAGGAATGGGCAAAGCCCTCAACACCCAGACCATATAGGCATAAGGGCTCTACGTAAACTGTTGACTAACGCAGTACACCTTGTAGGGATGGGTACCTGTGGTACTTCGGTAGATAGGGGAGAGGGCGGAGCGACTGTCAAATAATACCTTGGGAGCCCTTTTAGCACAATAGTTTAGACTATTCATAACACGTTGTTACAGCAAATAGCTCAACGAGTTGCTTGGACCGCAGTGGTAAACCCTGTAGCCCGGGAAGAGTACACCTGGGCTACTGGGATAGGGATACCCTTAACGGGGGCTTTCGGCGTTTTTGTTGAGGGTGACGTGGTTTATTAACGAGGGACCTGAGTACACCTCCTCCCCCCATAGCCTGCCCTAGGACTGGACCCTGGGGAGAAGGTCTTAGCCCCCCTGGGGTGAAGGGAACACCCGAGGTCCTCCTGTTGAAGACTGGTACGTCCAACCACAACCACCTGTGTACAAGTTAAAGTCTGGGGGAGTCATACTGCCACATGTGGCTCGTCCATGCCACCTAGGACCTCTCCTCACGTCAGGTAGCCATGACCACCTGACCCTCTCGGTGACCCTCAGGTGTGAAGGGACGTGGACTGTTGCATCAAAAAAGGGATTGAAAGAACAAGCTCGACCCGTCCCTGACCGGGCGCAGTATGTCACGTCCAAAAGGGGTGTCAGCTGGACACCCCAACCACCTCCCCCTTTTCCTAGAGAGACTTCACTGGGGAGGGCGTAGTCAGGGTATAGTGCGGAAGGGCTGTCCTGTCTAGGTACATCCCCGTCAGCGTCCCCCTCAGGTTATCCTCCTCACGCCCTCTGCGTGGTCCTTGAGTTTGCCTTTTACGTAATCGACAATAGTCCTCCTGTTTATGTTTTGCGTCGGGGTGACCCCCCTCTTGTCGACCTTGACTCTAAGGTCCTTGGAGAGACCGCTATGCATAAGGAGGTTCCTAAACTTCTGGAAATCACTGTTGTTTAACTCTATATAGGAACCTACCAGGTCTTCGCACAACCTGTACATTCGGTCGTTGTCATCGAAAGTACCTCCCCCGTGGTTGCTCAGACACTCCGCTACAGGCAGTTCCCTAGCTAAGGACAACGCCTTGTCGTAGTACTCGACCTCTATGTACTTTTCCAGTGCCTTAAACAGGGTCTCAATGTCGTCCTTCCCCAACAGCGAGTTGAGGACCCCCTCTATGCCCAGGGTGGACGAGAAGTTGGAGAGCACTATCCTACTCTCCTTCTGGAACCTAGGCTCAGCGTTATACCAAGTGAGGTAGAGGTCGCGTAGGGACAGGAAGTCCTGTCTGAGCTGGGGTATGTACTGTTGTAGGTCTCTCATGGAGGCTATCCCGTTGACGACGAAGCCGTTCCTCATGTTCCACAGGAAGTCGTTGACCTTGTTGAGGTCCACACGCTTGACCCTATTGACTAACTCTCTAGACCTACCGAACTCTGTCGGGTTTAGATCTCTCAACCTTCCAGTGTAGTCCACTGAGTACCTCTCGTCCATCATCTCTATGGACAGGCCTATCTTGAGCGAGTCCTTCATCGCCTCTACGATGTTACTCAGCCCGACGATCTCGACTACACCGCTCGGGGAGCCCATCACGGGGGCCGCGTATATGTCGGACTCAAAGAGGGCTGATGAGGCCAACAACGCCGATACTAACACGTTTGTGCCGTGTGTCAAGTCTACTATGAACTTTCCGCACCCCTCGGAGTGGTACCTGTGCAACACCGCAAACACCGCGTTGTATATGAAGGTAGGGTCCCTCGAGGATGAGTAGGGCTGCCTGATAGGCCTCCCGTCCTTATCTCTGCTCAGGTTCCCTTCGCAGTCAGCTACCATGCCGCTCCCCACGCCCACGTTCGGTATGTACTCCACCTTCATCCCGTCTAAGAACTCGTTGAACTTAGTGGAGACGGGGTCAAACCCTTGCTTCTGTTGTAACTCGTGCGCCCTGGTCGTCAACATGTCCTTGTACGCTTTTTTGACGACCTCCTTGTTGTCGCAGTTAGCCGAGATGAGGCTGTCTGGGAGCAGTGCCACGGTCTCTTCCGGGTCTAGGGCGGACCATAAAGCATGTGCTGAGAAAAAGCTCGTGTAGTCTTTCCCCTGAAAGCTGTACTTGACTACCTGGTACGAGGTCACGTCCCCCGCAACGTAGGTTAAACAGGCCCTGTTAGACATGTTAATCGAGTAACAGTTAATTATAAATGTTATAAACTTTATTGGATATCACCTGTTTCTATCCCGTGATTGGACGTGAAGTGTGTTCTGTTGTCCCTGTGGGTGCCTCTGCAACTACGTGGACCTTCCAGGTGAAGAGCCATGTTGTGGGGGAGACACTGAGGTCCATCTCGGGGGAACTAGCTACCTGGCTCCTGTCGACCGTAGACGTGTAGGTGGGGTCTAGGCTAATTTCCGTCTCGTCTAGTACCAACCCCAAGCCCTTCACCAGGGTCCTAGCGAAGGGATGTCCCACCCCCAACGGGTGACCCCAGCCCACCTAGGTAGGGACCTGGACACCTTGGCTGTCCACACCTGTTCGGTCTTCCGGGCAGAGGCCACACCTGGGGCGAAGTCCCTTTGGGTACACAGGGCCACCAACCTAACCCCGGTCACTGAGGCGGAGGACTTAGACTCTAACTTTGCGGTACACAGTTAACCAACACCTCTGAAAGAGAGGACTCCTAGGCGCCCTACCCCTGCCACGCTACAGGGCTCTCAACGGCCAGGAAAAGGGGCGTGGGAAGACCTCATGGAGACCGCGCGTGGAGTAGTAGGGAACACGTCCTCCTCTCCGTGTTCCTGGTACCGCAAGGGCCAACTCCTACCCCTTAGCCCCCGTACTACCTGGACTGTTGCAGTGGTTGAGGAAGGGACAGGAGTCGTCGCATCTCTTGGGCATCCCCGGGTCCAGGTCGTTGTCTATAGCCTCCACTGCCCTGTCCCTCGTCTCCAGAAACTCGTTCCTCAGCGGGTCAGAGACCTGGACGAGTCTACAGGTGGTGAAGACCCCCTTGTCCACAGTCACGTAGCACAGGTAACCGAAGTCTATGGGGACCTCGAACTGGCTCTCCAGGGCCAGGGAGTACCCAGCTAACGCTAGTTCGTGCGCCCGCCTCGGCCTCCCGGTCTTCATCTCTGCGACCAGTGGTACCATCGGCACGAAGGCGTCTGCCCTGATGTTGTTCTGCAGGCCCACTAGGGACCCGTCGATGGGGTACTCAACGTGGAAGGGGACGACCAGAGAGACCAGTGAGTCCCTGGTGAGGAAGAGCCTTGACCTGTACTTGTCCACCTCGGCCGTGTAGATGTTGACCACGTGGTCCCACATGACCTTCGCCCTCTCCGGGTCCACGACGTTCCTGACTACCCTGTAGAACTCGTCAGTCATGAGGGTCTGTAACCTACCCCCGGTCACCCTGTCCCCCTCTTCATAGATCAACCTCTTCACCCCTTGGACTGCCTCTGCGTAGACGTAGTGTAGGTCGTTTGCACCTTTGATGGCCTCGGGTTTCACCCCCTTGTGCTTGAGGTACGCGAAACGGCCCGTCTCGCAGTACCCGTTGGTGAGATCGGAGACCCCCAGGTATGTCGAGGATGAGTGGAGGAGTGGGGGCTCGTTCCAGTGCCACCCCCTCAGCTCCTCGGATATGGCCCTGGGCGTGAGCTTCACCCTTTTGGCGAGCAGGGTCACGTCAGACAGGGTAAAGAACATGTGTGTAGGTCGCCCTCGGGTAAAATAAACCTTTGTCAGGATTGTCACGGCGTCCACACGTGTTACACAGGGGTCAAGGGCTCTCCGAGCGCGCAGGGGGTCAGGGTGCAACCAGGGTGCCTCGACGGGTAGTCCCGGCCCGGATGATGGGGTCCGTCCCGAGGGGGACTTCGCTGTACACAACACCGCTTAGTCAGGGGAGGCCACCCGCCTTCAACAGACAGGTCCTTCCCCCACGTCTGTTGGTGTTCAACGCTGTCGTCTTCCTCCACGTCACGTTTACCAGTCGCCCTCCGCTGGTGTAAGTTGGACCTACCCTGTGTAACGCACATGTACGGGACAAGGTGGTCACACCTGGGTGAGTACTACTCGGACGTCTTAACGCGTCACGGTGGGACCTAGTTCTCTGGCCCCAACTGGTCACATGAGACCCCCACGGTATCTGACTGGCGCTGCCTAGATACGGCGCCTCCTTGAAAGGTAATCTCGAGCCTTCTTCTGTCCCCCCGCCCTTTGAGGGAGGGGTAATTTAATAGAGTCTCCCTCCTAACAGTAGTAATGATAACTGGGGTCTCGGTCAAACATTACGTCTTCTGTCCGGTCATACTTAGAGTTGAGGGCATAGGTTTCGGGGAGAGGTTGACGGAGGCCATGAGGGAGGGGACAGAGGTGGAGGCGGAGAAGGTCATGGCTTTCCTTTACCCGACCTTGAAGGCTAAGGAGGTCATACGCAAGCCTTACTTGAAGTATCGAGACCTCTCCGGGGTCCCCGACTACGTCCTGAGGTTCTCCTACTACTCCTCCCCTCTGGACCTGAAGGACAGTAGGAGGGTCTCCTTGGACCATAAGGCCCAGGTCCTGTTCTACGCTTACCTCATGGAGATGTCAGGGACGGTTGTGAAGGAGGCCTTCCTATACTACGTCCCCCTGGAGAGGCTGATCAGGATACCCTACACCTACCAGAGTAGGGAGTACGTCGAGAGGACTATCAGGGAGATCAGAGAGATAATAAGGGGAGGTACGGGGAGACACCTCAGGGTCACACAGGAGGCAAAAAAGTGCATTAACTGTGGTTTCTTCTACGCTTGCAGGCCCCGAAGGCAGGGGAAGTTTTTCGTCAGGGAGCTGTGAAGCAGGTAAAAACTTTTTAGTTCGGTAGGTTCCCGTAAAAGGATAGAACCTCGTGCATAAAAGGGGTAAATTAACTTTGTTATACCATAGGTTTTAAAAGTGTATAGAACAGACCGCAGTTTTCTAGATAGAATTCAGTATTGAAATTCGACTTTCGTAAAAGATGTAGGAGTTATCAATAATAGGTCTTACTCCTTAGTGAATGTCTAGGAGGTCGATGGTTCGTGCCTCAATGCGACCGGTACTAATATCTCCCGTAATTTTGAACGTTTAAAAGCCATGTACACCTTTCAATCTTACGTAAAGACCATGCGACCATAAAACGTAGAGGTAATTACAAGGATATCAGGTCGCATGTAGGCCCAGGTCGGGGTAGTAAAGTTTATTATAGGAGAAGGTAAAAGATAGGTAATAGGTTAATAAATACGTCTGTTGCATCTAAAAAGGAATTGAAAGTTCCTTGGGTTTATAAATATCACAAGTTTAACTAATATAGTTGCATCCAAAAAGGAATTGAAAGTTAACGTCTTTTATTGTTACGTTGCCATACTCATCTATATGTTGCATCCAAAAAGGAATTGAAAGATATTATATTCATTCATAATATCATATACTGTGATTTTGCGTTGCATCCAAAAAGGAATTGAAAGTTCATTCTATGTTTCTCGGGAGGGTACGGTGCTGGGTGAGGTTGCATCCAAAAAGGAATTGAAAGTTTGTTGTGTTTGACGCATAGTACTGAATCAAGGGCATATGTTGCATCCAAAAAGGAATTGAAAGCCTCTTCAGTACTAATTCCTAGCCTCTCTTGCACTTTCTTGTTGCATCCAAAAAGGAATTGAAAGTTCATGGTAAACCAATCCTGCCTCCTCACATTCATTGCGGTGTTGCATCCAAAAAGGAATTGAAAGTTAATGGATGCAAGGTGGATCCGAGGTGGGCAGTACCCATGTTGCATCCAAAAAGGAATTGAAAGCTAAGTATCGCTGAGACCTTGTCGAGCGTGATTATGGGCGTTGCATCCAAAAAGGAATTGAAAGATGTTCTCACCCGAATATTTCCTCTACCGTTGCAACTTGTTGCATCCAAAAAGGAATTGAAAGATCTTCCACGGAAAAGAGGGCATCGTTGCGTACTGTTCGTTGCATCCAAAAAGGAATTGAAAGTATTATAGTACCTTCCGCTTCTGGTTCTGGAATACAACAGGTTGCATCCAAAAAGGAATTGAAAGTCTTTTTGGTTTTGAGTTTTGAGGTTTTCACTCATATCATGTTGCATCCTTAGGTTGCATCCAAAAAGGAATTGAAAGTTGTAAAGGGAGATATAGTTATATCCCCTATGTATGAGTTGCATCCAAAAAGGAATTGAAAGTGCGGTCAGGGGGGAAGAACCTAGCCTTGCAGCAGAGTTGCATCCAAAAAGGAATTGAAAGTTGGATCTCCCTGAGGGGCTCCAAGCCGAGGTATAAATGTCGCATCCAAAAAGGAATTGAAAGTCTGCTATGGTAAAGTCATAATTTTGTGGGACTTCTGTGGTTGCATCCAAAAAGGAATTGAAAGCTTTCGCGATGTCGGAGAGCTCAGAGAGAAAAATGAAAGGTTGCATCCAAAAAGGAATTGAAAGGGATCATCATATATTCCTGCATAAAGACTTTTTATTTTCGTTGCATCCAAAAAGGAATTGAAAGAATATATTTCTTCGCTGGAGGAAATTGTTGTAAATACGTTGCATCCAAAAAGGAATTGAAAGATATAAGATATAGATATGAAAGAGTTGTAAATGACTTTTTGGATGCATCCAAAAAGGAATTGAAAGACCTTTTACAGGTAGTTGCGTTTCTATTCTTTCATCATAGGTTGCATCCAAAAAGGAATTGAAAGTGTCGGGTAACAATATAAAAAGAAGGAGAAGACAAGTTGTTGCATCCAAAAAGGAATTGAAAGTATGGAAACAAGTCCTCCCGTTTGATGCCGAAGAGCAGTGTTGCATCCAAAAAGGAATTGAAAGCGCGGGTTTCGAGCCAGTTCCCTCCCCTAAGTTATTTTCGTTGCATCCAAAAAGGAATTGAAAGTTGGTCAAGGGCTTTACCTTCTCGAGGACACGGTTCGTTGCATCCAAAAAGGAATTGAAAGCGAAGTAGCGTTCGGGGCTACATCTGCGTGCGATACGTTGCATCCAAAAAGGAATTGAAAGAGATACCTGAAGGATGAGAGGAGGTGGGACGGGAGGAGCGTTGCATCCAAAAAGGAATTGAAAGAATGTAACGACTATAGCACAAGAAAATTTCCAGACTAACGTTGCATCCAAAAAGGAATTGAAAGCAAGACCACGTACTCACTCGTGGTCGATGTGGACGAAAAGGTTGCATCCAAAAAGGAATTGAAAGGAATACATCCCTTCAGTCACAAACCCTACTTCAGGGTAAGTGACGTTGCATCCAAAAAGGAATTGAAAGATGTACTTCAGGTTGGTGGGATGATGGTCTATCATAGTAAGTTGCATCCAAAAAGGAATTGAAAGTGACCATGTTATCCTCGACCGTGACGTAACGACCTTTGTTGCATCCAAAAAGGAATTGAAAGTTTTATGAAAGTAGATGATCTAAAAGCAGGTTTATGGAGTTGCATCCAAAAAGGAATTGAAAGACCTACCCCTCTGCTGCATCCAACGGAGAGGGGAGAGAGGTTGCATCCAAAAAGGAATTGAAAGTAAAGACTGACTTTAGAACAGGAACTGCATGGTTCAGAACCAGTGTTGCATCCAAAAAGGAATTGAAAGGAATCAGGTATAGAATAAAAATCAATTTGAGTCTCTTCAAGTTGCATCCAAAAAGGAATTGAAAGATTTAGGGAACGCGTCAAGGCGGGCGATTAACATGAACGCGTTGCATCCAAAAAGGAATTGAAAGTCATTAATTTCTTTATTTAAGTATTCATTTAATATTTCAAGTTGCATCCAAAAAGGAATTGAAAGATGATCCTCTTCCTTGCATCCTTCAAAGTCTCACTGACAGGTTGCATCCAAAAAGGAATTGAAAGTTCCTTATCAATACGTCATACTTATTAGCGATCGGTAAGGTTGCATCCAAAAAGGAATTGAAAGTTTTCTTTCTTCAAATCCCTCTTTTTCTTCAGCTCTTTCGTTGCATCCAAAAAGGAATTGAAAGATGACCTCCTCCCTTGGTGTATCAGGCCCCACCTCCGAGGTTGCATCCAAAAAGGAATTGAAAGTTCAGGAGGACTTTCGCTTGACTGAAAGCCTTGCCTATTGTTGCATCCAAAAAGGAATTGAAAGTTAGGAATCTGTTCCACCTTTTTCACCCCCTATATTCTCGTTGCATCCAAAAAGGAATTGAAAGTCTCTTTAGTGATTATAGTGATAGTAGTCACACCCTGTTGCATCCAAAAAGGAATTGAAAGATTAGCAACTTCTTATCAACAGCCCTCAGGTAAAGGTCTCGTTGCATCCAAAAAGGAATTGAAAGGGAGGGCCACAGGGGATGCGGGAATCGAGATCCTAGGCGGGTTGCATCCAAAAAGGAATTGAAAGCTAGCTACCCTTGCATACCTGTACGAATACACGTAGGTTGCATCCAAAAAGGAATTGAAAGAATTTCTTCCTGATCTCCTCAAGCTCTTTCTTCACGTTCGTTGCATCCAAAAAGGAATTGAAAGCTTCTTTCTAGGTGGCTTTATCTTGAGAATTACTTCAGGGTTGCATCCAAAAAGGAATTGAAAGACAACTTGAACTTACAGGCCCCTCAGGTTGACGCAAAACGTTGCATCCAAAGATGAATTGAAAGACTCCTCATTCTCTTTAGTCTCTTTGCTAAAATAATTGGTTGCATCCAAAAAGGAATTGAAAGACTTGTTCCGCCAACTCAGGCGGCGCCTTCATTTCTGAGGTTGCATCCAAAAAGGAATTGAAAGTCACCGTAGGGTTGAGGTCAGGATACACAAAAAACACTAAGTTGCATCCAAAAAGGAATTGAAAGGTCTAAGTATTTCTCTAATCCATACACTACAACTGCGTCACTGTTGCATCCAAAAAGGAATTGAAAGCTCAACAATTTGCCAAACGTTAGCAAATATGTGAAATACGTTGCATCCAAAAAGGAATTGAAAGTCTTTTCAAAAACTAATGATGCCCCTGAAGAGACCTGGTTCATGTTGAATCCAAAAAGAAATTGAAAGGTGTAGATCTCGGTTGCCTCATCAACGCTGTTTAGAATTGGTTGCATCCAAAAAGGAATTGAAAGCTAATTACTTCAGACCTAAATTTATTTTCCTTCATACATGTTGCATCCAAAAAGGAATTGAAAGTTAGTTAGCTGTTGCACTAACTCGTTTCTCATCTCCGCCAAGTTGCATCCAAAAAGGAATTGAAAGATACTAATTTTAAACAATTAAGTTTTACCAGTAATAATGTTGCATCCAAAAAGGAATTGAAAATTATCGGCTTCAGCGACTCGAGGAGCCCTGTGCTCTGTTGCGTCCAAAAAACCTGAAAAGTACTACTTGACCAAGCTTACCTTAACGCTGCCGAGTACCTTCGTGCACGAGCATCTAGTTTATAAATTTTGTTTACGTAATACCGGTATTATCAGACCGTGTCATGGACCTTGGGTCCCACGTCTTAAAGTTTATTAAAAAGGATGAGGTCATATAATTATGGGGGAGCAGGGCGATGGGAAGAAACTGGCCTTTGTCAAAGACTACGGTGCTTACCTCAGGGTTAACAAGGGCATGATAGTGTGTGAAGTTAAGGGGCGCCAGATATGGTCCGTCTCGCCAGCTGAGCTGTCTTCCATAGTCGTCATAGCCACGTCCTCCATCTCATCGGAGGTGGTCAAGTTGGCCTACGAGTACGGGGTGGACTTAGTCTTCTTTGATAGGTACGAACCCATAGCTAAGCTGATCCCAGGTAAGTACGGTGGGTCCATGAAGCTCTGGATGAAGCAGGTCTTGGCGACCAGGAGGAAGTACGAGTACGCTAGGGAGTTCGTCTACGCTAAGCTCCACAACCAGTACATGACCTTGAGGTACTACGAGAGGAAGTACGGTTATGAACTGTCATCTAGGGAATTGGACGAGCTTTCAAGGTCGGTCCTGAACCTAACTGACGTGAGGGAGATCATGGGGAGGGAAGCTGAGGGGGCTAAGGCCTACTGGAGGGGTGTAGTGAGACTCCTCCCCAAGTCGCTCGGGTTCAGGGGCAGGAAGAGGACGGCCCAAGGACAGGACCCCTTCAACGTAGCCCTGAACATCGGGTACGCCATGCTCAGAAAGGTCGTCTATTCAGCTGTGGTGTCGGTTGGGCTAAACCCTTACGTAGGCTTCCTCCACAGCCCCAGGGGAGGTAAGACCTCCCTCGTCTTTGACCTGATGGAGGAGTTCAGGTCACCTGAGGTGGACAGGAAGCTGATAGGTATGGCGAGGGAGAAGGAGGAGGACGTAAAGGACAAGAAGCGTGTCTACTCCTTAGGGATTGAGGAAGACCTGGTATACACGCAGGCGAGGAGGTTGGCGAACTCCATACTGAGGGGGGAGGAGTACAGGCCCTACCTTAGCAAGTGAGGGGCCCAGGTTGCTCTACCTAGTCTTCTACGACATAACCAGCGACGGCCTCAGGGAGAAGGTAGCGGACTTCCTCAAGAGGAAGGGGCTGAGCAGGGTGCAGTTCAGCGTTTTCCTGGGTAACCTGAACTCCAGCAGGGTGAGGGACGTGGAGTCAGGGCTGAGGATGTACTACAGGGAAAGGAAGGAGGGGGAGAGGTTCAACGTCTTGATAGTCCCGGTCACGGAGGTACAGTTCAAGCAGAGGGTGGTCATTGGTGAGGTCAGGGAGGAGAGCGCGAACGTCCTGTGGTGAACCCGCGTGGGTTCTCCGCGTAGCGTACCTGGGACGCCTGCCCCTGTCACTCCCCACGGGAACGCCCCTACGAGGTAGAGGACGTCATTTTCAACAGGCAGGGAGACCCAGCACGCGCCGTTGGGCTTGGAGGGAATACCACGCCCATTCAAGGAGGGGACTGCCCGACTATCACGGTGTAATCGGACCCTGCGTGACTCCAGTTAAAGCTCCCCGTACTCGACATAAGTATATAAATTCCCTCTCCCAATTTTATTAATGATCTTCAAAATAGACTTTAAGGTCACCTCCGACCACGACGTGTTCCTCCCTCCCTTCCCCTCAAAGCTCAGCAGGCTAGTGCTCACGAGACTTTACCCGTCCTACTCCAAGTTGCAGGAGGCTGGAACCCCTTACAAGCCCCTCCGAGTGACCACCATAAAGGACAGTAGGGGGAGCCCGCTCTACGCGGTAGGGGGCAGGAAGGTGATCATGAAGAAGGGTGAGGGCTACTCCTTTAGCTTCACCTTCCTGGATCCTAAGGTGTTTGAGGAGATAGTCAGCAACCCTGACGCCGAGGTGCAGGAGTGGGACACGAGGTTCCACGTCTCGATGAAGGACGCGCAGGTGGTGGAGGACTTCAAGGGAATCGGGGACACCAGGCTGTTCAAGGTGGAGTTCCTCACCCCCACAAGCCTCCAGCCCATAAGGCCGAACTTCAAGAGGAAGGACAATAGGTACGTCCTTTTCCCCTACGTCCCCCTCCTCATGCACTCGCTGATGAAGCACTGGAACCAGAACATGGAGGAGAAGGTCCACAGCGTTGCCGGGGTCAAGGCGCTCTACTACATGAGGGAGGTCGACTACTGGCTGAGGCCCGTGACCACTTTCTACGACGGGAGGCCAGTCAGGGGGTTCGTCGGGTGGACGGTGTTCGAGCTCAGGTCGAGGAGGTACACTAGGCTGACTAGGGCAGCGAAGACGCTCTTGGAGTACGCCAACTACTTCGGGGTCGGGAAGAGCAGGGCTATTGGGTTCGGAGAGGTCAGGGTGAGCGTGATGAGCGACGGGTAGGGAAGAGGTCCTTAGGGAAGGGGGAGACCCCTCGCTGAGCTCTACCTAGGGTCGCTGCTGTGGGGCTACGTCCTCCGCTATTTAAGACGCTGCGAGGTGGGTGTCTCTACTTACGCTACACCTTCTTTATCTCAAGGGACTAGGGTAATGGGTTCCAAGAACCCAGTTTTACCACAGTCTGATTGGGGCGGCCTGTCCAAGCCCCGCCACGGCATAGGGGTGCCCCCGTCTTCGAGCATAACACTTCAAGGACCTGAGCTCTACAACGTGGTCGAGAGTGAGCCGATGGGATCATGACTGCCCAATACCTCACGGGCCCCACAGCGACGTTGACGTTGCCCTTGTCGCGATGAGACATCGCATTAAAGTTGACATGCCGACTCTGACCGGTAACCTTATCTATGCATGCATGCATATATACATTATGCCCAAAGTAATAACGATTTCCGATGAGGCGTACGAGAAGTTAGTTAAGTTAAAGGAGGGAAGGTCTTTCAGTGAGACCATAATTGAGCTGGTCCAGTTTTATAACGCAAATAAGAGGGGTAGGAAGGAGGTCTTAGACCAGATGTTCGGGGTACTCACTGAGGAGGAGGCTAAGGACATGGAAGAGGAGGTCAGTAAGTTTAGGAAAGACTTTAGGGCGAGAGAATGACAGTGCTTGACTCCAACGTGATAATAAGGGTCATGAAGGGAGATAAAAGTACGTTAGAGGCTGTAAAGAGTTTGAGCGATGTTGTCGGTACAACGGTGTTTAACGTCTATGAGATCTTAAGGTCGAAGTACAGCAGTAAGGTCTCACAGTACTTTGAGGAAATTGTGATATACCCATTTACGATCAAGGAAGCAGTCATAGCGTCGCATATCTATAGGGAACTATCGTCGAGAGGCAAGGTCAAGGGGGAGGTGGATATCCTGATATCTTCTATAGTTAAGGCTAACAATGAGACGTTGATAACTTACGACAGGGATTTTTATGACATCAGCAAGGTCTCGAAAATAAATGTAGAAATATTAGACTAAATTTCATTAAAAGTGAGAGATGTAGGTGATAAGGGAAACGGTAGGGTCACTTACCCAAAGTAACTTAGATAGGTGAAGGCTAAGGCCCTGGAGTGAAGACATGGGTGAAAGTCGGGGACTGGCCCCTCTCTTCACAGAACCTTTTTATCTGAGGTATGATTACTATACCCATGAAGGTCGCTATAGCCCCGTGGGGTGACCCCTCACCTTGGAAAAAGTCGACATATTACCTCGAGGAGGGGGGAGACAGCCAGGGAAACAGGAGGAAGACGGAGAGCATCACTTCCTTAAAGCTACTCCAGGAGGGCGTGGATAAGATATATATCTTGGTCCAGGACTCTGCCCTCTTCACTAGCAAGAAGGAAAAGGAGAAGGGAGGCATAAACGAAAGAGCGAAGGAGTGTGGTAATGAGGTAAGGGCCTACAACGACCTCAAGGACCATGAGGTCATATGGCCTAGGACGAAGTTCAAGGACTACCCAGACCTGGTGGAGAGGACTAAGATGTACGTGGAGTGCATAGCACGGAGGGAGGGGATCGGGAACGCAGAGGCCATAGTCCTGCCCTCGAACATAGCTGCCAGGTTTGACGGGGTCCCCGGCCTGGCGTACACTGAGTTCAAGAGCGACGCAAAGAACTACTTCATATACTCGGTAGGCCTCCTGGGCCTCTACGAGAAGCTCAAAGGAGAGGTCGAGAAAATAGAAGAGGTAGTCGTAGATACCACCCACGGTATAAACTACTTCTCGACCCTTTCCAGTAACCTGGGGAGGGACTTCGCCTCTCTCGTGAACGTCTTGGGGAAGGGGCAAGTCAAGGTAAGGTACTACAGCAGCGTGCCTATGAGCTCAAAAGAGTATACACTGACGGAGGTCAACAAGGAGGTAAGCCCAAAGCTAAGGGCTATTGACCCACAGAATCTCTCCGGACGGGGCAATAGCCACGTTTACTACTCCTTAGTCTACAACTCGCCTCTCGCCTTAATTTACTCCCTCGAGGAGTACCAGGACTATAAGGTCGGACTGGACTCAGTCTATAGCTCAGTCTCGCTCGAGGGTGAGGGAGGGCTCAAGGTGGACTATAGGTTAAGGGACCAGGTGCTGAACAAGGCGGACACCACTTACCTTAATATCCTAGCGAAGGGGTTGAAGGAGAAGTTGTGCAAGGAGAAGTGTGGAGACTGGGTCGAGTTTAACCTCCTGTCCACCCTTAGCGAGGAGGTGTACAAGTCCGTCTCCGAGGCCTCGGTTCAGTTAATACAACATGAACTATACGTCCTCAAAAAGAGCGTCGAGAAAT
Organism: Metallosphaera tengchongensis; assembly: GCF_013343295.1. Classification (NCBI taxonomy): domain Archaea; kingdom Thermoproteati; phylum Thermoproteota; class Thermoprotei; order Sulfolobales; family Sulfolobaceae; genus Metallosphaera; species Metallosphaera tengchongensis. Next base: position 1,995,284 of record NZ_CP049074.1, read on the forward strand.
ATTGTAAGGATAATAATGACATCACTGAGGTACCGTACCATAAACTGTACATCTCTGACCAAGAAAAAGCGGGGGATGAGGGAGAGACGGGTGGGAAGGCGAACGGTAATATCAAGAGGAACGCGATAGCCCACGCTGGACTCCTAAAGGAGTTCGTAAAGGTTAAGACGGAAGAGGGGTGCAAAAAGATACTGCTGTCCTATGACGACTGGAAGAAACTCAAGTCAGCAGTTTACTCGCGGTAGAGCGCGACTGAGCTCGACAGTCGTAGATCGCGCTAAACCACAGGTGTAATGCCCTTATCTGAGGCTCTGGGCTCCAGTCCTAGACCTCCCTGGAGGCACGGCACACCCCCGCTGGAGGATCAGCCTGAGAGGGTTTGCCGTTGTCAGCAGTTTCCGTTAACTCGTAAAATTATATAATTTCATATGAATGCCTCACACAACGCGAGACCAAAGGGATTATGCGAAAAACTAGGAATTTCCTACACTCTGGACTTAAGTTAAGCAGAGTGAGGTAGAGCCTGTTGTTCTAGAGGGCGGTAAATGTTTAGGGAAGACGTGGGGAGGATAGTGGGAATAGTGAAAAAGAGGGAGATCCTCTATGCTGGAGTGTCTCAGGTATACAAAAAGGAGGGCTAAGACAGGTCCCTTACCTGCAAGAAAAGGTAGAGGGATACGGCCTCGTCATCACTGATGTTGGTTAAAGCTTAGACGTCGAGATGAAGGTGTCCCAAAGGCTGAGGGTCCTCTGAGACAAGTCTCTAAAGTTGCGTATAGGGACAGTCCAGTGAGTTTAGATCTTAGAAAGTGGAGGAGGTGTGCGGAGCACACAAATGCGAGGTCCAGGTCTTGATGAACCCACTGGCTTCACACCACGTAGACAAGGCAATTAACGACGTGTTCTCCATCCTGAAGTCCTGGAGGAAGAGGGCGATAGAGGGTAGGGCGTCCCTAAGGAAGCCTAAGGTTAAGAGACCTTACGTAAGGGTTAAGTCCACGCTAAGGAAAGTGGTCAACGACTGGGTCAGGGTCTCTGTCAGACCTTACGAATACTTAACCTTTTCATGGAGGTATGCGTGGTTCAAGGACAGGGTAAAGGGTCTAGAACTCGGTGAGCCCCTGATCAAGGAGGACAAGGACAGAGCATGTTTAAGAACGCTAGAGGGAAGCTGTCTAGGAAGGTCTCGAGGACTGTGTAGAGGAGTATACACAAGGTACTCAGGTACAAGGCCCCCCTCTCGGTTCAGGTGTAGTTGAGGTCAACCCATACCTTACCTCTAGGTCTTGCCCCAGATGTGGGTCCATATCCCAAAAAGTTGGTAAGACCTTCACGTGCCCTAACTGTGGGTTTAAGTTAGACAGGCAGTTGAACGCATCATTGAACATCTACCTAAAGATGTGCAGGTTCTCCCATTTAGACTGAGTTCCATCTAGGTGGGTCGGGGTTGCCCCTTGGGGCGGAGGAGGATGAAGACCCGCTCGACTCCCGTGACAAGGGTTGAGGGTTGATATCAAGTATGAGATCCGATGAAACCCAAACCTTCAGCTATTGTACCCATCACCTCCAGGATTTTTATATATCCCCTCATTATATTATACCCATGGCTAGCGAAACGTCAAAGGTGTGTGCCGTAATACCAATAAACAGGTCGGACATGAATGTGGAAAGCGCACACTCCGCGATCGTGAGGACTTACGAGCTGTTCAACCCTCGTAAGTTCGTAATACTAAAGGCGAAGTTTAACGAGAAACTCCTCCTACAAGGGGAACCTCTCCGAGACCTCCTGGATGGGCTAAAAAGGGCGAACGTAGACGTGAAAGAGAAGGACCTCACTGGAGTGACCAGCTTTCAAGGCTTTAAGAGCACGGTTGAAGGGGAGACGCAGGACTGCGGGAAGGTCTACCTAGTCCCCACTCCCGGGGCGAACATAACGGCTGTGTACTTGACGTTACTCTATAACCAGGACACTATGAAGTACGTCCTGGTCAACTACGTCTTTGGCTTTGGGGCGTGGTATCACCTGTACTACCCGTTCGTCCCTAGGCCACTAGAGGGGCTCGAGACAGTACCAGATCTAGGAGATAAGATTAAGCCCAACTGGAACTTACTGTCCAACCTTCGCAGAACCTTCGAGGACCAACTGAGCTCAGTCTCCTCCTCATTCATTGGCAGCGTCTCCTATTACGTGATGGAGCTCAACAGGAGAGGAGACGGGAGAGGGTACGAGCTGAGGGTGGATCAAGATAAGGTGTTAGACACGACCAACTTTGAGCTAGGGTCATTAAGGAGGAACCTGGGAGATAGGTTCGTTAACTCCATGGATGCATGTGTGAACGGGAATAGGGGTAACAACCGGCAGAGTGACTGGCTAGACCAACTGCTTAGCCTGTCCGGGGCATACGAGCTAGAGGTCGAGAAAGAAACAGAGAACAATAGGGTGAAAGAGCCTTTAAGTAATTACAGCGACGAGAAGGTGGTGATAGACACTAACGCTATCTATTACGGGATCCACACTTATGAGCTCAAGCACCTGATCGTCCCTTACTGCGTCTACAACGAGCTGATGCTAGCGTCCTCAAAGGGTGGCCCTACTAGCGTCCAAAGGTCATTCAGTGCGGGTCTCGATGGCGTCCTAGGGGAGTTGGCGTTGGACTTAGCGTTCTATCTATCGCCGTCCCTGGTGCCCACACAGTCGTTACAGTGCGACGTGGCCATACCGAGGATAGACCCCGACCTTATCAGGGACTCCGTAGTGATCACAGCCGACAACAAAGCGCTCATGCTGTGGAAGAGAAAGACCATGTCCAAGTACACGACGATAATGAGACTAATAAAGACCAATAATCCTAAGCGAAGTCCCGGGGACAGGATGATGAGCATAGCGAGCCTTGCCGTATCCTTGAGTAGGGTACTTGATTATTGTAATTACAAATACGATATAGAGCTGTGCTGGGAGGGTATAGATACCTGCGTGAAGGTGGAACCAAGGCCGTAGTCAGCAGTCCACGCGAGCGATAAGTCCACATGAACTGCGCTGTTAAGCGCTTTATATACTGCAAGGGCGAACGTGGGGTCTTGCCCCTGATGTGGCCCTGTACCCAGAAAGGCTGGCAAGACCTGTATGCAGTCCAAGGTGTGCGGTCCCCCCACGTAGGCTACACCCGTCTGGAGGTTATTGCAATAGCCGTATAGGTTGAGCACAGGACCCCGAGAGGGTATTAGCGAGAGCTGAGAGCTTCGGGGTAAGGTAATGACCTCGGTTCAAATGAGTCAACGGTTCAAATGAGTCAACTGAGCGGACAACCACACAAAAGGGAAAGCCTCACTTCTCGGGGCTGAGGGGAGGTAAGTTGTACCTATCCAGGCACACAGTAAAGCCAGGAATGCGCCTTACTTGTCCTTGACGATTAGCTTGGGTTGCCGTACGCTGTCCTAAACATGGGGACTCACGTTGGACTTGGTTCCCACGTCAGCTCTCAGGGGAGGTGTGGACGCCCTAACGCTTTAAGACTGGGAGTCCTTAGAGAACGGCTGACCAGTACTGAGCAGACTTAGAAAAGTGGTCAAGGTCAAGATGTCCCTTGACTAGGAAGGCAAGGTTCTCTCTCGAATTTATAAAAATCTCCTACTTTTCCTACCCATCAACACTCTCGTCCAATCCCTTCCACCGCTCCCTCTAGTAGGCTAGGGGTCAAGACTGAGTAGACCCGGTTATTACCAGCCCCTAGTACCTAAGGGTGGGCGTACCCGTTTACCTCTACGGACGGTGGTGTGGGAGATTGACGGTTACTGGAGCGGACTTCTTCCTGGGCAGTCCCCTAGCTCAGTCAGGGCTTCCAGCCCTCAATGGACATGCCCTGGCACGCTTCGGTTAAATACTTCTTCAGCGTAATTGACTAACTCCTCAGGTCCTAACTCTTCATCAGCATTAAAGTTCGGCCTCTCCTTCAAACTTATTAATCCAGCTTTAGGAACCCCTGCTCTCCTTATCCTCTCTATAGCTCTCTCAGCGTCAGCCCTGCTGAACTCTCCTATCTTCACCTCATACCCTATGACAGGTCTATCTTTCTTCAATAACACTACGTCAATATCCTCGTAAGGGGAGTATGCAAAGGTCGCATTGTACTTTTCAGCCAAAAGTTCTCCCACGGAGAACTGGATCTCTCTACCCAGGGGCAGTTCACCTACCTCCTGAGTAAAGGACACGTTATACTTTGCCTCAGCGTAAAACATAAGTGAGATCATTGGGGACGAGATCCTGTAGTACCACCTAGCCCTCCTCCTCTCCCCATATATTGGGAGCTTCTCAACTAGACCCATGTTTACTAGCGTTTCTAAATAACTGCTGATAGTGGAAGGGGTAACGTTAAAACCTCTACTCGTTAGAACCCCCGAGATCGTCGAGGTGTTCCACTCCCCCTCCGATAAAGATAAAAGCACTGTCTCGTACAGGTTAGTCAACTGCCTCTCCTCTTCCTCAAATATTTCCCCAATTAACGCTTTAGTGACCATGAAGAGTTGATAAGCCCTATCCCTCAGATCGTGGATACCCATTACGAAGTTCACTGTCCAAGGGTCTCTATAGACCATTGAGAGGAGGGGGTCTTTGACTTGGCTCAAAGTGTCGGAGTACTTCATGATATCAAACCTAAGAGGTAAAACGAGACCAAGTAGAGGGCTCCTCTTATCGAGGACCCTGCCAGAGATCCTAAAACTTGAACCGACTAGTACTAACCTCCCTTTAGGATGAGCGGCAGCTAGCCCGTCCCAATACTTCTCCGGCATCCTCTGAAACTCATCAATTACTACTACCCTATCACCATTTAGGTATTTTATCGCTTGGGAGAAAGCTTCGTCAAGCCTCTTGAAGCTCCCATCCAAGTAGTACGCTTGGAGGTCCCTGGTCACTATGAAGTAGATGTCGCTCTTAATGTACTTCCTTACGAGGAAGGACTTCCCACTTTTCTCCTCCCGTATATCAGAGTCCATGAGTCGATCTTCTCTAGCTCTTTATATTCTCTCCGCAATATTTCCGTGGTAATATTTTCACCAAAATATTTTCGTGGAAATATAGTATTTAACTCTTTCTGTAGGACACGTTCCTGTCTTACGCATTCTTGTACGCGAAGAGGAGCACTTTGGGCGAGGGGAAGTCAGGTCCAAAACCTCACTACACTAATGCATAGTCCTTCTAATATTTCTCCGTATTGAATTCAGTTCTATAGAAAATGGGAAAAAGATCTATAAAGGAAGGAAATGATCGCTTTAGGGAGCGGTAACGTTAATTGAACGTACCTCAGTTCTCCACATCCATGAACAGAATGTCTAAAAAGGGGACGTCAGAGCAGTAAACGATCCCTTATCACCCCTCTGCTCAGCATGAATGAAAAGTATGAAAAAGTTTAAGTTTCAATTTCGTGACGGTCTTAAGGGTGACAAAAGAAGGACATTCCCCTGCCCTTTAGGGCGAGGAAGAGTTCAGTATAATATCTCTCATGTTTTAGAATAAACTGAGGCGTAAAGTTGGTCTATGGAGTGGAGGGTAGAACTTGTTTCTGATACGATTTCAAGCTAAGTCCTCATGTAGTTAGCCTGAGAGCTCGTGGTTCTCCATCTCTCATATCCAGGTCGCCAACAGTTATCGTGATACATTCCACATCCCCACCCCATCCACGGCCTGCGTCGCGTCAAGGTCACCAGTTCCAGGTCCACGGCCTCGTGGGAATTATCTTAACAATGAAGACAACTTCGATCTTCATAGATTAGTTCAGACCTCATCGCTACAAAACCGAAAAACTGGACCTCAAACGAAAAACGGTGCCGTTAAGAGGAGTCCCATCCGTAGTGTAAAGATGTTCTCCAGATCCCCCCATCTAGAACTTGCTCTAGATGGGACTATTCTAAGTCAACTCTACCCTATCTTACCTCCTCTCGTCCTACGAGTCTGCCGTGATAAGCAGTTTCAGTGAGAGGATTAAGTTTACATAACTCCATATTGATATCTTACACGACAGAAATGGTCTTACCCCAGATGTGAGTATGTATCCCGAAAGGGAGTAAGATAACTTGAGATGTGCGGGTTTCCCCACTTAGGTGGTATCCCATCTAGGTGGGTCGGGGTTACCCCGCTAATGGGGCGGAGGAGGATGAAAGAGGAGGATCCGCTTGACCCCTGTGACAAGGGTTGAGGGTTGATATCAAGTATGAGATCCGATGAAACCCAAACCCCTCTCTTTTCACCATTACTTCAGTTCCTTCTTTCCCTCCAGGTAGGGCTTGAGCTTGTACCACGTCGGGGGACTGGTAAGCCCGTTCACTTCACCCACAAGGCTCTCCTCTAGGTCAAGGGCCAAAAGGCCTATCCCCCTGGACTTTCCACCTCCAAGGAATGTACCCACCTCGTTCAAGAACTTCAGCGTCTTGTTCCAGCACTCCTGGGCTTCGTTCCCCCTTACCACTACCTTGACCTCGAACTGCTTCACGTTTAGGTACTTCTCGGTGTAGAGGTGTTTCTCTAACACTTTCCCCTTTTTCCTGTCCATTGAGGAGTGGGCCCTCTCCAACACTTCGCCGTCCAAGGTGACGTCAGCTATGCTTATGGCCCCAGCGAAGAAGTCCCCTCCGTAGAGCCTTTCAATCTGACATTTGTATTGCGTGTACAGCTCTGCGAATTCCTTTTGTCTCTCGACGCTGAGGACACCCTTTGCCCTAGCTATGGCCGTTATCTCCTCGTTTTTAGAGTTCTCCTCATAGACCTTCTTAGGGTCAACCTCCTCGTGGTTGGGGGAGTGACCGCACACGATCTCCGAGGTCCTCCTGAGGACTCCCTTCAAGCTGGACGCAGGGATCACGTACTTTCCGCCCATGGTCAATGGCTCCAACGTGTCCTGGTTACCACCACCGATCCTGAACCCCTTAGGTGTCAGGAACTTCAACTTGTATAGTCTTACCTCCATCTCACATCACCCTCTTTATGAGTTCACCTAAGTCTGGTATCTTGAATGCGAAGTTGAGCCCTGCTGCCCTCAGGTCGAGCTTCCCCTCCTCGACGAAGAGTAAGGTTCCCTCCCTCATTACCTTGAAGGTAGGTCTCGTACCCCTCAACGTGTCGGTTGTGAACCACCCGGTATACATGGAGGTGTCGCCAATCGCCAGCATCCTGTCCCCTAGTCTCCTGACCATCAGTACCTCCTTACCGAACAGCCTGGGGACGCACTGGGAGAGGCAGTAGACCAACCCCTCTGGCCTCTCAAAGTCGCTGAGCTCCCTCACAACCTCGACGTCAACCACGTTACCTGACCTCATTTTCCCCCTCCCGACGAGGATCTTCTTAGAGGCCTTGACCACGTCCAAGACCTCTCCTGGGGAGGCAAGAGCCCACATCTCCATAACCTTTTTGTACTCGTAGGCGAACAGCATGCCGTGGTGAGAGGAGCCAGTCCTTTTGTCTATTGCGACGTGCATGTTCACAATGGACTCTGAATGGAACTCCTTGTACTTGTTCTTCCCGTTCTCGTTTTTCTCGTAGAGGACGATCGTACCAACCTTGGGCTTCATGTCCTTCACCCTGTTTGATAGGATGTTTAGGAGACCCTTCTCGTCCTTGACCCCCTTCATCTCCTCCTCTACACGTCGGAGGATGCCTTGTTCCTCCTCGAACCCCTCAGACTTCCTACCGCTCGCTGGGGAGAAGTAGTGGGCTGGCGCTCCCCTAGCAGGGTAGGCGGGGGAGGCGTAGAAGTCGACGGGTACCCTCTTCTTCTGCTGGTAGAACTCGTTGAGGATTGCACCCCTCAACGTGGTGGAGGGTATGTAACTAGAGGTCGCGAAGTAGTAGTTCAGGACCCTCCTCATCTGGGTCACTACGTAATCCCCTTTTACCTTAAGCTTGAGTAACGCGTAGTCTGTCATCTAATCACCCCACAGGAAATTGGAGAGAGAGCTAAGTACCGTCTTGAGCTCATTGTCGCAGGAGGTTGACTTACATATTTGCTCCGGGTTAGTCACCTTTAGGTCCACCATACCGTTCCTTCCGAACCTCCACAGCCTTAAGGACAGGAGAGAGTACAGTAGTAACTTGAAGAGCCTTGGGTCCTCGCAGGTGTAGTTCAGGGTAGCCTTAAACTGAAAGCCCGGTCTCAACACCTCTTGGGTGAACAGGGACCCCTCCTTCGCCTTTTGGGTTTTATCCTCTATGGCCACCCTGGTCAGGAGGTACTTCTCTAGTTGAACCCCCTCCACCTCTACGTAAAAGCAGCTCTCCCCGCTCCCCGGGTAACCGAAGAGCTTGCAGACGTCACAAGGCCCACTGGCGTGTTTACTCCTCATCATGTCCGGGTTCACCTCCGAGCACGCTGTGAAGTTGCTCGGAGTATACCTCGACACCGCTGTCCTCAATGCCCCCTTCACGGAGGAGGGTGGTATACCCAGTTCGTTGAAGGGTACGTCCACTGCTCCGACTTTGCTCCCCCCAGCTATTGTCAAAGCTGAAAGGGACTTGAAGATGACCTCGACCTTAATCACGTTGACCACCTTGCGTACCTACCCTGAAGTTCTTCAGGGCGAAGTAGTAGTCCAGAATAGGGAACTGTCCTCCTCTCCCTACATCCTTCAGCAACATCTTAAGCACCTCCCTGTCGTCCGGGTCGTCAGTCCTAACCATTGTCCTCAAGGCGTAAGCCACCACGTCGTAGTAGTCTGGCTTAACTTGGGAGTAAACTGCCAGATCCTCAAAAGGCCTCAGGTAGTCCCTTGCCTTCTTTCCCTTTTTGTTAGGTTGGTTGTACATCTCGACCGCCTTCTCGAATGTGTCCAGCTGGTAAACTTTCAACACCTCCTCCACCTTCTTAAGACTGTTAGAGACCTGCAAGAACTTGTCCTTTGAGAACCTCTCTACCTCAGCCAGCACGACTCCAGCAGTAGCCAAGGTCGTCGAGAATACTAGGAAGGCAATTGAGGACTCGTTGCTCTCCTTGATCTTAGCCTTCTCCATGAGCTCGTTCACTGCCTGATAGGCGAACTGGACTGGATGATCAGGTTTCACCGTGACTATGCCCACCTTGAAAGTGAAACCCGTGTACTCCTCGGCCCTCTTGAACATCGCCAGTGCAAACGGGACTGAGACCGCGCTTGGCATCATTAGCATTAGATCATCACCTCCCAGGTAGAGCACGCCTGAGAGTACCCTCCCAGCTAGGTCCTCGCTCTCCTTAGCGAGGTCTGCGACGGTCTCCTGGAAGGCCTTCTTTATCCCGTAGTCTAACCTGAAGCTCCTCTCCACGTAGTCCGACAAGGTGACGCTGGTCATAAAGATGGTAGAGGCCCTGTTCCCGTCAGCCTTCACTAGCGAGACGTATTTACCATCTTGGGGGCTCTTGTATCCTGCGATGAACTCCATTGCGTACGACGGGTAGTCCTCCCCAAAGATCTCCTCAGCCTGTTCTCCTGGGAAGATGGCCATGTCACCAAGGACATATCTCGCGCCTGCTCTAGCCATGAACCCCCTGTTCTTGGACCACTCTCTCACGGTATTACAACGGGAGCACAGCCTGATTGTTTGATCCCTCTCCTTTATCTCATGTACCACTGGTCTGACCCCGCAGTAGTCGCACACTAGGTGGAGGCCTAGGGAGAGCTCTTCCTCCTCCCAGTTTATGAGGTACCTCCTGGGCGACTGGGACAGTATGTCCTCCCAGATTTCCTGGAAGTTCCTGACGTAGTTATCATAGGCGAAATCGACTACTGCGACGTGTAACCTCACGTCGAGGGGCTGGATGACTTGGGAGAGGGCCTGCTCCACCTTATCCTTATCAACACCCTCGTCCTTCCTGACCACGATATAGGAATGCCCTCCGTAACCGCTAATGAGGGCCTCGACTGGCAACCTGGTCTTCCCTGAGTAGAGCTTCTGGTCTAGGAGGATGAAGGAGTACACTGAAGTTACGAAGTCCACCAGCATGCTGGCGAAGGACATCTCCCTCATCTTGGGGAAGCTGGTTATGAACTTCTGGACTCCAGGGAAGTCTACGTAGACTAGGTAGCCCTTAAGGTTTCCTGGTACGACCTTCTTAAGCACGGGTTCAGGGACCTTGGGCAAGTCCTCTAGTCTTAGGTAGTCGAAGAACTTGGCGTCCCCCTCATGTAACGCTTTCGAGTCCTTCAGTATCTGGGAGACGAGGTACTTGTACACCGTCTTGCTCGCCTTCTCGTACTCCTCTTTACCGTGCTTGTCAAAGCAGTCGAAGGACTCCTCCCTCTTCAGGGAGTAGCACTCGCTCACCTTTAGTTGGTTACCCTGCTCTCTCATGTAGTGCTCCACGAGCTGACTGAGCCTGTCCGCTGAAGACGCCAGTCCGTCTGCACTTCTAATGATTGTGTCGTAATCCCTATGGTGCGTGCTCACTAGGCTCTTGACATGTTCAAGTTGATCCTTAAGACAACTCTCCTCCTTTAGGACTTCATCCAGTATCTCGATAGACGCCTTGACGTGGTGCCTGGGACTGACTAACTTCCCCACATCGTGCAGGAGGGACGAGACCCTCAGGTAGTTAAGGTCTACAGAGTTAGTCTGCAACAGCCAGGTAAGTAGAGAGGTGAGCTGTAGATGGGACGCCAGAGAGGTGAAGTTGTAACCGGGCCTGGTATCAGCCGGGGTGTTGAGCAGGGCCTCGTAGAGTGACCTCACCTCTCTCCCGCTCATGACTTCCCTCAGTTTGCTAACCAGTTCCTTGATATTATTGCCCTCTAACTTCTTCATGACTTCCTCCAGCTCTAGGCTATCGAACTTCAGGTCTAAGTGCCTGGAGACCACGTAGGCCAGGAAACTCTCGTATACAGTCGTTATCACTTCAGACTTGCGGCTAACCTGCGCGTAGGGTGTCAGCACAGGGAGCTTATAGAGGACTGACACGAGGTCGGCGAAGATGTCCATGGCTACTCTCCCCCTGTCGGACACGTTGCTCTGTTTCTGCACCAGCTCGCAGGAGACGTCTACCAACTTCTTCAGGACGTTGACGATCAAGGGCTTGAGCTTTTCACCCTTATCTTCAGCGTCCTCCACCGTTATCTTGAAGTCAGGAAGGTTAAGCTTTCCTCTAATCGTCATGGTCGAACCTCACCCATCTGACTGCTCTCTCGTCCTTCTCCCACACTAAATCCCGTCCCTCTTCCCTGACCTCAGCCACGTAGAGGTAATTGCCCTCCTCTCCTTTAGCGCACTCCTCCAGGTACAGGTCTCTCCTCACGCAGATCCTCATTTCCAGTCCTCCTCAAAGTCTAGGGGTCTGTAAGCGTTGATGAACTTTTGAAGGGCACCCTTTACATCCGTGTTGGGCACTATCCCTTGGTTAACAAGGGAGAACTTCACCCTACCGAAGCTCTTTTTGGAGAACTTAAACCTACCCATGAGCATCACCTTGGAGTCAAGCTGGTTCCCCTTAATCCTGAAGCCAAGGCCGTACACTAACATACCTAGCTCGTAGTCCTTGAGGCCCTTGAATGTGACAGTCCCCACAAAGGTCGCGTCCTTTTTGACGCACTCGTAAGACTCACCCTCGTCTTTGACGAACTCGATGGGTACCTTCTCCTTCTCCGGGGTCAGGTCAGAGAAGGACACCTTGCTGGACAGGGACATGTTCCCCAATAGGTCACAGACTGGGCATACCTTGGTCATCTGCAATGGTTTAAACTCGTCCTTGGGCTTCCGACTGGGGTGGAATATGTTTACGTACCTGCTAGACGAGTTCGTGGAATTCCTGTCGACTATAAAGCATGAACCTGGTATGGAGAGCTCCAGCCTTGACCTCACTAAGCCCTTCATGGTCGATCCCGGTATAACTGGCCTTCCGTCGGAGTACTTGGTCATGGAGTGCACCCTCTCGGAGAAGTAGGAGGACACATCAGGCACCCCGTTCCTCAGGGCCTGTTCGAGCAACTTCTCCAAGTCCTCCCTCTTGACCTGTCCCTTGGTCTCATAGCTCACCTCCCCGCTACCTATGTGTAAGTAGTCAGAGACGACCGTGAGCTTTATCCCTAGGAACCCTTCAAGACCCTTGAAAGTCCTGGGGGTGTAGTTATTTCTCTGGATAACTGGTCTTGACACTGTCGAACGCCTCTTTAAATGGTTTCATCTGCTCGAAGAACTTGGAGCCCTCACCCTCAGCCACGGTGACCTTGATCTCCTTGTCCTCATCACCCACCTTTTCCGAGCCTACGCTGGTGAACTTCATCTTCCCGAACTGGACGAAACCGAAGCCTCTGCTCTTCTGACCCCCTACCTGCGATAGCCCCAGGTGGATCTGTTCCATGATCCTGACCAAGTACCCAATGACGTAGTTCGGGAGGTTGTTCCCGATGAGCCTAAAACTGAACTTGGACCCGGGCTCCACGAACTCGACGCTCGCGAGGGCACCCTCAGCCACTGCCCCCTCAGTCCTGCTGATGGCTATTATTGTCCTCACTCCTAGAGTGTAATGTGAGGCTACAGAGTCGGCTAACTTCACTGCCCCTATTACGCTCATGGCGCCGAAGGTCTTACAGTTGAGGCAGGTCTTCTTCCAGAACATGTCAAGGGCCCCATTAACGTTGTTTTTGATGAGCTTCTGAAATTCATCGGATAAATCTCTCTTCTCTAAGCAGTTGTCACCCCCTATCCCACTACATACTTCGAGTCCCTTGTCCCTCAGTATCCTCTCCCCAGTCGAGCGGAAGATCCCTTTCCAGGACGAGCCTGGGATTACGGGTCTCCCTTGTGGGTCCTTCAAGAGTGTGTCCCTCGCAGTGCTGGTGGGGTCGAGGTTAGCCCTTCCTACTCCTATCCTAAGGGGGGACATGGCAATGACTTCGCCGTCTATGTATACGGTCCTCTTCGCAATGTCCTTCCTGATAAAAGAGAAGTCGACCATTCAGCTCATCCCTTACTCCAGGCGGTTATCAAGTCCTGCAGGGAATACTTCTTCGCCGTGAACAGGTCAGGCGCCTTGTAGAGCGAGACGTTAGCCTCGGTCAGCTTCACTAACCCAAACCCCACGCTCCTCCTCGCTCCTAAGAATATCCCATCAGTGGAGAGGTACTTGAGAAGGAGCCTCATAGCCTCAACTGACTCCTTCTTCCACTCCTCACTCTCGTTATTGACCAGGTCCAAGTTGTATACGACCATTGTGAAGTCAAAGGCTGCCTCCGGTTCCACATAGTCAAGGGTGTAGAGGTGGCCCGGCGCCTGTCCGCCAAAGACCCTGTTAATTGAGACCATAGTCCTCTGCCCTACTCTGAAGTCCTTGGCTACAGCGTCTAGGATGAAGACCCTTGAGCCCAGGTCCTTAAACCCAAACAGGATGCAGGGTACGCAATAGGAGGTGTCGTCACATGAGGTACATGACTCCTCGTCATCGTCGATATCGCAGACCCTGGACTTCTGGTCACCCTTAGCCCTTTCATAGGCCTCTATGAAGCTCCTGAAGGCCCCCTTAATGGAGGATCCGGGGATGACCGGTCTACCATCAACCTTCATTATCGGGTTGTCAGTCGCGTCCTCTAGAGAGGCCTCTTTCCCAGAACCTACCCTGAGGGGTGTCTTATTCACTAGCTTGCCTTCCACCTTGATGATGGAGGTTATCTTGTCTAGATCGTAACAGCTCATAGCTACCACTTAGGAAATCGCTTTAACTAGATCCATGAAGCTCGGATCTTTACCTAGGAGGTTCCTGTTGACCGTGATGTTCCTGGCGGTAAGCGTTTCGAAAGCCCACTTAACGTATCCCAACAGGGTGAGGGCGCGGTCAACGTCTAAGTTCTTGAGGCTCTCCAGGAGCAGCTTCCCGGTGTTGTTGTCTATCTCCCCCCTCCCCATCTGCCTCATTATTAAGAGAAGGAGTACGTTCACGTCCCTCCTCGACTGCAGAAACGCGATCAGGTTATTTATTGTGCTCGAGTTGACTTGGGGTCCCCTCCCACCAGGTCTCGGTGCGGATGCCGAGATAGCTATCTTGGTTGCCTGGTTTAAAAGGTCAACATTTCCTTGGGCCTTTGACGGCGCCTGGGATAAAGACGACATAGGTATCTTATGTCAAATTCATGTATATAAACTTTTCTGATTTAAATAATGTGATCATAAAAAAAGAGACTTACAAACTTACAAAATGGGTTTGGTAGTCAGATGTCTTGAGAAAGATTTAAAAGTATAAACGAGCAATGAATTTGCCGATATGAATTGAGTGTCTTTGATTATACTAGTATATTATAATGCTTTACTTTCAGTATTCTCCGCCATGAAGAATTTTTTTGTGAAAATAAATCTCTACCTGATAAAATATCAGGACTGTAATTTGTTCTTACATGCTAAAAATCATAGTTAACTTTATATATATTTGAGTAGTAAAGGCATATAGGGGTGACAGTAGTGCATTTTAATACCCTTGAAATATTGGTTACTATAAATCTTTTTTTCATCCCCTTGCCTCTTCTAGGTCAAGGCATGAATCTAATCCGTAAAGAGGGTAAAGTTAGGATTAAACCTCCGTTTAGTATTAGGGTAGGCAGTCGAAGGTCAAAGGCGCGGAGGCTCAGCAAAGAGATTTACTATAAATATCTAGTACTTAGGAACGAGGTCTATGAATGTGACACGGTCAATGCACTGATAGGAAGTGCTAAGTGTTTAACAACTGACATAGAGATTGTAACTTCATTAGAACACGTCGTTAGAGAGATTGTGGGAGGAGAGCCAGTAGAGTGTTGCGTGCAAAGGAACAAGCTCCACGGAAGACCGGATATCATCATGAACGGGGTACCTGGAGAGATAAAGACTACCATGAGGAAAATAGATAACCCTCCGAGAGAGTGGTTAGAGCAAGCTTGCCTATATTGTTACATTTATGACACTCACATCTCCTATCTAATTGTCGCTCACTACACCAAGGACAAGGACGAAGGAAAGATAATTATAGACAAAATCACATATTTCAAGTTGATCTAGACACGATGCCAAACGAGGAAGAGGTCGACAGACTCGTGGAATCGAGGCATGCGGAAAAAGGAACATAGAGGGTGAACAAGTATGCTCTTAGCTGAAGTGTCTGTGTCCCCAGAGAACGACGCTATAATACCACCCTTTAGCAGCAAGGTCGCAAAGACCATGTTGTTAGATCCTAAGGACGTGTCGATATCTCCACTGAAGCGTAGTGACCGGTACCTCATCAAGTTCGGGGGCATGCCAAGGTACCTACAGGTGTTTTCTGGTGAGGTCTACTCCTTCGAGGTGGGAGGAGAGGAGGACAAGGTTTTGAATGCGTTGACGAATTTAGACAGCAGGAAGGCCTTCAACACCTTATGGAGGGTAGTGGACGTCAAGGTCTCGCAGGTGAGGGTGGACTTAAAGGAATCCTTTGAGGTTAAGGTCATGACTCCAGCTCTCCTAGTGTCCCCACACCGGAAGGACAAGAGGAAGGTCTTCACCAACAGACCCTCCGTGGTGTTCTTCAATAACGTAATTGACGTGACAAAGTTGGGGAGAGGGGACCAAGAGTTGAACGAGCTTTTGAGCAGCCTTGATCATGCATTACGTGAGGAACCTTCGGTCATGTATTACGCCAAGGTGATCTACGCAGGGAAGGAGGTAGTTGGGCTGACCGGGAGGTTGAGGTACTCGCTAAGTGAGACGGACGAGGTAGTAGTGAAGACCCTGAGACTATCTCTTGAATCGGCTGTCGCTCGAGGGATAGGTTCCTCGAGGAGGAACGGCTTCGGTAGAGTAAAGGTGATGACTTAGGGGTGGACATGTTGATGAAGGTGAACATAAGGTACGTGTACGTGACCATTTCAAAGGATTTGGTGAAAGACACTGAATGTATAGTGCTGAAGGACAAGGTTGGGAACTCTAGGGAGTACATGTACATCTCTTTCTACCAGCCACCTGTAAGGGGTGAGACAGTCCAGGTCCCTATCAGTAAGATAGTTCGACTCCTTAACAGAAACGCTGACAGATGGAAAATAGTGAGGAAGGGAAAGAACAGGGTACTACTGCAAATCCTGGGCCTCAGCAGACAGGGGAACCGTGGGAGAAAAATACGTGGACAGCAAGGGACAGGGGAGGGCAGGTGGGATGAATTCACAAGGAGGATGAAGTACATGTGAGTTAGGGGTACGAAGTCAGTTCCTATACCGGGTACCACGTTTAATGAAATTAGGAAAGAGTTCTCACTAAAATATCATGCAGGTGCTAACTACCTTTAAGTAATCTCGGTAATACACCTAAGAAGAGCAAACTTTATTGGTATTTTCAGAAGAGTGTACAAAATAAACTATAAATCAAAAATGAATATTTTTTACTCAGTATTATAAATGGAGGTGGATAGGGTGATACTTTCACCCAAATAGAACCGGAGGAAAGTCCAACCGGAGTGGGGTTTAAAAACCTTACACTTCATCGTGAAAATCTGTTGGACCTCCACGAACGTGTATATCCCTCCCAGGACACGGTCTAATGTTTGACAGAGTGAGAACAAGCCTCGCAGGCAGGGAGGAAGTTATGGGGGTCTAAAGATCCCATCACTTAAAACAGCCCACCTTCCCTATGGCGAGCAGGCCCGCCAACTACTCATCTCAAGCACTCTTCGATGAAGGCAACTACGTAGGAGTACTCCCTCGCCCTTAACTCTGGGTCAGCCACGCTGTGCCCAGTGTCGTTGACGAAGAGTAGCACGTCGTTCCCCAGTTCCCTAGACCTGGCGGCGTACTTGATGCCGTGGCCTGGGTGTACCCTATCGTCGTTGAGGCCTGTATATACGAAGGTCTTGGGTAGGCCCCCTCTCAGGTTGTGGTAGGGGCTGTAACTCAGGAGGTAATCCCTCATCTCAGGGTCCTCAGGGTCTCCGTACTCCTCGACCCAGTACTTGCCTACGTACAGCTTGTGGTACCTCAACATGTCGAGCACCGGGTGCCCTATGACGGCGCAGTCCACGAGCTCCGGGCGTTGGTTTAGGGTTGCCCCAACGAGTAGACCGCCATTACTACCCCCCATGGCGACAGTCCTCCCTCCCATCCCCTTCACGACCTCGAGGAACTGGGCGAAGTCCCTGAAGACGTTCACCTTGTTCTTCAACATGCCGGCCTTGTGCCACTCCTCACCTTTCTCGTAGCCTCCCCTCAGGTTGGTTATCAGCACGGAAAACCCATCGTCCATGAGGACGTTGTGTACGGGGTTATAACTGGGGAGGAGGGGTAACCTAAAGCCTCCGTAGCCGTAGACCACTACGCCCTTGGGTTCCTTGACCTTGGTGAGGAGGAACCCGTGTAAGAGGACGTCCCCCTGCACGTACACGTCCTTGACATGGACTTGAGTGCTCCCCGAACTGAGGATGACGTTCTCCCTGCCTTCCCTCTTGCTGGAGACTTTGACCCTGTATGAGAACGAGGTCTCGGTCAGGAAGAGCGTTGGTCCCTCGCTGTCCATCATAAGCACGTTGTCGTGAGTCTCCTCGTCCAGCTTCCTACCTAGGAGGTCGTAGGTCAGGATGGGGGTTCTGTAGTCCTTTATTACCTCGACTGCGAGTAAGTCCCCCCACAGGACGACGTCTAGGACAGGGTAGTCCACCTTTATCGTGACGCTCCCGGTCAACACGGAGTCGTTCCTCCTGTAGATCAAGGTATCTGAGAACCCCACAGGACCGACTGTCTCGCCCTCGTCCACCTTCCTCATTCCCCCGAAGTCCTCCCCAACGAAGAGCTCCTGGTGCCTCCAACCCTTGCTCCTGACCAGGGTGAGGAGGTCCCCGAAGGGCCTCACGGAGACGAACTCACCTGGTTTTAGGTCTTTACCGTACACGACCTCTCCCCCGCAGACTACCCTCTGGGTGGGGTAGTCCCCTCCGTCTGGGGGTGGGGAGGACATGTACACCTTCACGTAGCACAGCTCGCCCTTAAAGTAGAAGGGTTGTTCCACCATCTCCCCTACCTCCCTGACACTCTCACCTGGGGAGACTAGGAGAGTGGTCTCCCTATCGCTCCCCTTCTCGCTGAGGCTAACGCGCACCTCCCGGGAATTGTGGACTTTCCAGACCCTGGTGACTAACTTCCCAGGTGGAGGGGAGAATATCTCGCGCCCCCCTAAATTCACGGAGTTCCTCTCCCCGTAGAGGAGGAGGACGGCGTCCCTCTCGTCATAGGCGAACATGTCTAGGACTGTGAGTTCCCTGAGGGTTTGATAAAGTCTAGGGTATATAGCCTTTCAGCCCCCTCGCCTAGGCGGGACTTGACTTCTCTGTTCCTCTCCTCTATTAGGGACTTGGTCCTCTCGTCCTCCAGGTCCTCTAGGTATTCCAGGTTGTCCATACCAAGTAGATATACGGTATGTTTTATTTGTATATGTATTTATACTTGAGACCTGGGCGATGAAATGTCGGTCGGCTACGGTCACGGTTGGACCTGGGGCTGTGCCCCAGCTTACCTGCCGTGATAAGTAGTTTCAGTGAGAGAATTTAGTTTACATAACTCCATATTGATATCTTACACGACAGAAAAGGTCTTACCCCAGGTGTGGGTATGTATCTCGAAAGGGGGTAAGATAACTTGAGATGTGCGGGTTCCCCCACTTAGGTGATATCCCATCAAGGTGGGTTGGGGTTACCCCGCTAATGGAGCGGAGGATGAAAGCGGAGGATCCGCTCGACTCCCGTGACAAGGGTTGAAGGTTGATATCAAGTATGAGATCCGATGAAACCCAAACCCCTTCAGGGAGGTAACTAGCACTAGATTGTATTAGCTCAAGAGACGGAAGGTGCTCATGTAGTTCACCATGATGCGTAGGTCTCCCTGGGTAATAGATCAAGTCCAAGAGGGGACTCTACCTCCTTCCGACCACGCGCTATGACCAGGATAACCATAGTACCTTATATAAGCTATGGACGATAGTTGGCTCGAATAGCATGTGACCTTGTCGTGCGCAGAGCCCAATAGGGCTCATGTTTGGATGCTCTAAACTACAGAGACCTCTGCGTACCAACTATCCGTATGATCGGCTTAACTCTTACGCAATACATATGTATAATATATAATATAGTATAGCGTACTGTCACGACCCGTGGTGCGTCCTCACACCGACGACATCTCAAATGCAATAACGTGGATAGTGAAGTCACAGACCCCTCGGTCACCTACCCCACGGGTGACGGTACCTTGGCTCTACACAGACAGAAAGACAATAAATGAAGGCAGGCCTCACAAGCGTGGAAAACGCAGGTGTGACTCTCACCAGATAAGAGGGATTAATCTCTTCTTCCTACCGAACTTTTGCGTGTACTCGTCCCCAAACTTGGAGATTAGGACTTTTTCCTCGTTGGCTATCCTCCTCTGGAAGCCCACAAAGACGAGGAGGAAACTAACCAAAGAGAGTATGGACCCAGTAAGGAGACTCATACCCAGGACTGCGAAAAGTGCTCCGGTATAAGCTGGGTGCCTCACGAACCTGTAGGGGCCCTTCACAACTAGTCCGTGCCCCTCCTGTATCTCCACCACTGGGGTGAAGTACTTACCCAGAGTGACGATTGCCCATACCCTAAACCCCTCACCCAAAAACGTAAGCGGTACTCCTAACCAGTATAGGAGAGGTGACCTTACCTCACCTATACCGCTGTAGTAGGAGAAGAATGCGAAATAGAAGAGAAGGAAAATAGCGGCGAAAATTGTGAGTTGTAAATACGCTAGATCCCTGTAGTCCCTCTTGACTACCCTCCTCCTTCTCACCGCGGGTATTAAATACGCGAAGGTCAGATCGACAACTAACCAGATGTAAAACGTTAAGAACAGTAGAGTAAACATGTATCGTTTATAGCCAACACCATTAAAAATCTTTCCAAAAGTTCAGATTTTTCTATAAGTTCTTAAGGTACAAGTTCCAAGGCAACAACTTACGTCTTACCAAGGCCAGTTTTTAGATCTGGTGTCTACTGTCCTAAACATATCCCCAGAATTTGACGTCGTTAGGAGTCCCCCGACGACCCCTGACACCCTAGACGCAACAGCTTAGCCTGGCCACGTCCCTCGTGAAGCTCATGGCGACAAGCTTTAAGGACTCGGACATGGTCGGGAAAACGTGTATTGTCTCAATTAGGTCGTCCACAGTCGCCCTCAACTTTAAGGCCAGTGCAGCCTCGTTTATGACCTCAGCGAAGTTCTCCCCGACCATGGAGACCCCCACTATCCTCTTCCCCAGGGTGACCATCTTCACGAGACCCCTAGTGTCTCCAAGTATCTCCGCTTTAGCTACCTGCTCTAACCTGAGGGTCCTACTGCTCACCTCACCTAGTCGGCTAGCCTCCCTCTCTGTCAGGCCCACGCTGGCTATGTTGGGCTGGGTGAACACGACTTGGGGTACGCTGAGCATGTCGATCCTCTTCCCCTCGTCCAGGACAGCGTTCCTGACAGCTACTGTGCCCTGAGCTCCTGCCAGGGCCTCCAACATCTTCCCTCCCAGGACGTCCCCGGCAGCGTAAATGTTGGGGTTATCTGTCCTCAGGGTCTCGTCCACCTTTATCCCTCCACTCTCGTTCAAGCTCACCCCAGCGTTCTCGAGCCCAAGGTCAACGTTGGGCCTCCTCCCAGTAGCTATGAGGACCTCGTCCGCCTCGACCTCTCCCCTGTCCGTAACGACCACCTTTCCCGTACCCTTCCTGACCTCCCTGACCTTGACCCCAGTGAACACCTGTACCCCCTCGTCCTCAAGGATCCTCCTGGCCTCCCCTGAGACCTCAGGTTCCCAGTTGGGCAATAGGGCCCCGCTCCTCTGTAGAAGCACGACGTCCACGCCCATCCTCCTGTACATCTGGGCGAACTCCAGCGCTAGGGCCCTGCCCCCTATCACGACTAGGGAGTCTATCCTCCTGTCAGGTGAGAGGGCCTCAACGTTAGTCCAATAACCAGTCTCCCTCAGACCAGGGACGTCAGGTATTGAGGGGGATGAACCTGTAGCTATTATGAACTTCTCAGCCTCCAGTACCTTGCTATCGACCTTAACGGCGTGGGGGGAGACAAACCTGGCCTCACCCTGCACGAGCTCCACGTCGTAGTAGGAGAGCAGGTCCTCGTACTTTACCTTCCTCATCTCCTGGACTAGGGCTTCCTTTTCCTGGAAGGCAGTAAAGGGAGGGTAGACCTGGCAACCCACGTCCCTGGCGTACTTGTAGAGCTCACCTACCCTCAGCATCCTCTTTGAGGGGACGCACCCGACGTTGACGCAAGTCCCCCCAAGTGGCCCCTTCCCTATGAGGAGGGGCTTGACCCCCATCTCGTTGGCGCCTATGAGGGCAGCGAATCCAGCTGCACCATAACCTATTATACCGAGCTTATACATCCCCTTCACTTTAGCCTGGCTTCGTACTTGTCTGCGCAGTGGGAACAGCAGAAGTAGTGCTTCTCCCCGTGGATCTCCCTTACGTAAGCGCTGTCTGGGGCCATATCAACCCCACAGTACTCACACCTTTCTCCAGGGTTTCCTTTCTCCATCCTTATGTTTATCTTCATGGTATCACACTATGTATAGACTCCGAGGACTAATAAACTTATTTATATATGAACATTTATTCATGTGTTAATATGAGGGTCGGGGAATTGGGTTCTTGGGAAAAGTCATTTCTAGAGAGGTGGGCTGTCGACAGTCAAACTCACCCTTGAATAGGTTAGTGTCGTCAAGGGACCAGTTGTTGTTCTAGGCTCTAAGTGTCCTCTCACGTTTGATTTACAACTTAACAGCGTGGGGCTCTTTCGGCAACGGTGTTCTCGAGGTCTTGATTTCATCTTGTGATCTCCAAAGTCCCAGGGAGGGGAGGAGACTAGGGGGGCAGGGTCTCGGACCAAACCCACACCGTCGTCACCTAAGACTAAACCGAAAAAGCGAGCTAACACATTGTTTTAAACGTCCCGTTTCATTAGTCATATGGACAGGTACTACTTAGCGTTGTTGGGAGAAGCGGGGGCAGCGGGGATAGCCAAGGCTTTCTACGTGAGGTTTAAGCTACAAAGTCTTGAAACAGCATACAAACAAGAACTTACTCATTGGCGATATTTCAGGGGCTTCAGGAGGTCCCGGCTGGAGATGCCCGTGTATTATACCCTCTTCGCCGCGGGGATCCTCATCTCCCTACTGGGACTGAATGTGACAAAGAGAGTGATAAGGAGACTGGAGACTGGTGCCATTAACTTCTACCTCCAGAACTTCAGGGACGATAAGAGTGTGGAGTGGATCCTAGAGGACGAGAGACATCACATGCAGGTCTAGAGAAGCCTCGAGGTTGATAAACGTGGTCGAAGCCAAGGGCTTCTCTGAGGTGCCCACACACGTTTGGCTAAGAGAAGTGCCCTTATCGTACGCGTGACCCCCACGTTCTACGCATTGTCGTGATGGACGCTTTCACCGGATGAGTTTTCCCTGTTCTTGGACTAATTTCCTCCAGATTGGATAGGTCTCTCAGTCTCAGTCTTGGGGGACCCTTGAGGACCCTCGGTAATAATCGTGTGAATGTCCTGGAACAGGGACGGGAGCTTCTAGGAGAGGCCTAGAAAGTGAGTGTCCCTCTTTGTCTATATTAAGTTACTTTTCATGGAGTTCAGTTCCTGTTCCCCGAGGTTTCTTAAACTTGATCTAAGTCTTAAGCCTAACTAATTTTAAGATTCTAATCTTATAACCGGATTTTTTTATAAGACGTCAATAGATTACGGGTAAATAATAAAATTTTGTCAGGACAAGGGTCTGAGATGAAATGTTTAAAAAGGCCTCTAATGGAAATGGAATCCCCTTCTGTAGAAATTAGGAGACGATCCCGTAATGTTCGAAAATACAAAGTTAGAAAATACAAAAACGTAATAGGAAGAATCGAGACGTTAGCCCTAAGTTAGACGTGTTGCGAGTTCTTCCTCACGGTTATGGAGACGCTCTGAAACAAATTTTATAGTTTTTAGTTATTTTGAAGCAAACCATATAAATAGCTTAAAAAAAGGGAAGGTTTAATTACTTTCAAAATAAACATGGATTATGGATAAACTTAAGGAAGGGAAAGCGGACGAGGTCCTAGACCTGAGGGGGGAGTCCTGCCCTGAGCCACAAATTGAGATCGTGAAGAGGCTAAACCACATGAAGGCAGGGGAGGTCCTTGAGGTCATAAGCGACGAGGAGCCCATGGACGTTACCATACCTGCAATATGTAAGAGTAGAGGCTATCCATGCCTCTCCGTGAAGGAGGGGACTACTTACAGGATCAGGATTCTCAAGACAGGGAGTGCGTAATAGCGCCCATCTACCATATTTCCTCCAGTTCCTAGTGAGCTCCTTCCGCATTAGAGGGTAGGCTGTAAGTTCCAGGCCTTTTGCTGAGGGTGATCCCGTCTTGGAGAACCTGCCTTAGCTTGTCCGCTCACTTGTGGGAGTAGGAGTCGTCATGTTGGGTTCCTCTCCACCTTCTCTACCTCAATCGACGTGAACTTATACTTAGGTGTGAAAGACAGGTCGTCTAACTCATCGCAGACCACGTAGTTGACCTTTCCGTCATGGAAATAGGTTACAGCAGTCCCAGGAGTCACCTCTTGGCTGACCCTGACCTTAAAGACCTGTTCACCGCACTCCGACTTTACCTTGACTGTATCCCCATCCGCGATCCCCCTCCCCTTGGCGTCGCTAGGGTTCAAGAGGATCGACGACTCGTACCCCCCGTAACCGGGCATCCTACCTGTCCAGACGTCCGTGTTGTACCGAGTTACGTTCCTGACAGTAATGAGGACTAGCCCACCCTTCACCTCCCCCTGGTCATAGAACTTAAACCTTGCCCTCCCGTCCCTCGTCTTAAAGCCTTGGCCGTAGAGGGAGATCTCCCCGTTGGGGTACCTGGAGTTGGAGGAGTAGTCCTTCACCTTGTCCAGTTCCAGACCAGAGTAGATCGGGGTCACGGACCTCATCTCACGGAAGACCCTCTCCGGATCTGCGTCCAACTTGACGTTGAACTTCTCCCCCAGCATTGCTAACACTTCAAGGTCTCCCTTAGCCTCTCCCGGTGGGTCGACTGCCTTGAACCTCCACTTGACCAGCCTGTCAAGGTCTGACACTGAACCTTCTTTTTCCGACCAGACCGCGGTAGGTAGCACGTAGTGGGCAAACTTAGCGGTCTGGGTCATGAACGGGTCGAGGACGACGAGGAGGTCGAGCTCCATTAACCTCCTCTCCACAGCTCTCCTATTCGGCATACTAAAGGCAGGGTTAAACCCTAGGAGGACCACGGCCCTGACCTTTGAGTCCCTCAGGAGGGCTTGGGTGACCGTTAGACCGGGCTCGACGGGAGGTTTGAACCCCCAGACCTCCTTAAGTTTCTCGGCGTTCTCCTCAGTCATGTCCCCAATGGGGAAGACGTTAGGTTTAGCCAGGTCCCCTGACCCCTGGACGTTGGTCTGACCCCTGAAGACCAGGACCCCTCCAGCCTCACCCACGTTCCCAGTAAGGAGGGCTAGGTCCACGTAGGACATGACCCCCCTAGCCCCTGAGGTCTGTGTGAGCCCAAGGCCCCAGGAGAAGATGACGCCCTTCCCAGCTATCAGTTCAGCGAACTTAACTATCTGGTCCCTGTTCAAACCCGTCACTCTCTCTGCGTACTCTAGGGTGTACTTGGACACTCCACGGGAGTAGTCGTCAAACCCTGAGGTCCGCTCTTCCACGAACTGTTGGTCGAATAGACCGTGCTGTATCAGGTAGTTCCCTACGGAGTTGTAGAGGGCGACGTCCGTGCCTGGCCTGAGCCTTAGGTGAAGGTCGGAGAGCTTGGAGGTACCCGTCACTCTGGGGTCAACTACAACTAACTTGGTCCCGTTGATCTTGGCCTGGGTGAGGTACTGGGAGAGGACCGGGTGGCTCTCGGTGAGGGACTCCCCAGCTATTACCACGACCCTCATCTCCGGAATCTTTGAAGCTGAAATTGAGGATGCCCCTATCCCGACCATCTCCTTCAGTGAGAGGGCTGAGGGCTCGTGGCACACCCTAGCGCAGGAGTCGACGTTGTTCGTCCCCAAGGCCCTCGCCAGCTTCTGCATCGAGTAGACCTCCTCCAACGTGTTCTGACAACCACCGTAGAACGCGACGGCCCCGGGACCGTAACGCGATATTACCTCCTTGAGCTTAAGGTAGATCTCGGTGATGGCCTCCTCCCACGAAATCCTATAGAAGTCGTCCCTAACTCTCTTCAGGGGGTAGATTAGCCTGTCCCATGAGTACTGGGGCTCGTGTGAAAGCGTCCCCTTACCGCAGAGGTGTCCCCTGCTGAGCACGTGCTCTTGGAGAGGGGAGATCCTGGATATGAACTGACCTTCTGCGAAGAGCTCAACTCCGCAACCTACTCCGCAGAAGGGACATATGCTCTTGACCACTTTCATGGTTATAACTCGCGTTTCCTAAGTAAAAAACGAGAACATTAGGCTGAACAATGAGGTTTATTAACCGGGTTAATACCGTAGCGAGAGAGCCATCCCAATAGGGTAACGTAGCCCACGCGGTGTAAGTACCTCTAAGGAACTGTCCCTAAGGGCTGCGCGAACGACCGTCATGAACTCCAACTAACCCCTTTTTCTTACGTCAGTTATGATAAGGTTTTCATGGGGGCAGCTCTCCACGCAGTCTCCACAGCCTACGCAACTTATCCTATTCACGTACCTCTTGGATAGGACGTCCTCCCTCACCTCTATCTTGATTGGGCAAGCCCCTTCGCACTCCACAGTGTTACAACTCCTGCAGGTCTCCACGTCCTTTGCCCTAACCTTGAACAAGACCTTGTTGAACAGCCCTACGAAAGTCCCAAAACCGCACCAGCCCTGCCTGGAGCATGAGTAAGTCCCAAAGATAGGTGTCAAGAAGAAGAAAAACCACCACACGTAGTTTAGGGTGAACATGCCGTAAAGGTTAAGAGGGTCGACCTCCGCGTGGGACTGGGTCAGCTCGTCGAGGGCCCAGTATACGAACGTTATCACCATCAGGGTGAAAGGAAACCACCTAAAGTACTCCCAGAACCTGTGGGTCCTCTTGGGCTTAAACCTGTCGTAGAAAGCGTTTGACCACATGTGGGCTGACATGCAGACCAGGTTGCAGTAGGCCCTCTTCCCAAAGAGGGTTGACGCTAAGGCTATTCCCATCAAGGATAAGGTGAAGCTCAGGACAGTCACTGGGAATATCATTCCGCTCATGCCGAAGACGTAAAGGTTGGTGTAGTAGGGTATGAGCCAGACGAAGACTGGGACCCCAACGAGGATGGCCAAGGTCCATCCCTTAATCCTGGTCACATTCCTGTACCTCTCGTAGACAAGAAAGCCCATCTCGGCCCCCATCATTATGACGTAGAAGGGGGTCATGGTGGTGGCCATGACTGCCACGTAGGAGGTGTAGACCAAGGTCAGGAGGAGGTCATGCGTGCTCGCGAGCATGTGGGTAAAAGAAGATGAGACCATTACCAAGGGGTCCATGGGGAAGAGCCACCAGAACGGGTTGGAGAACGGACTCATACTCATGGTCTTACCCATGGTATTCCCCATCCCTTGGACTCCAACGTGGTTGTACATGGAGTTGGTCACCGTAAAACCCAGGACGCTGTTCCCGAGGCCCATAACTAGTTCTGTCAGGTTTACCAGGGCCAGAAAGGTGAGAGCGTGCTTCAACCCTAGGTTAGTCCTCCTGTCCGGGAAGTTGTGGAGGACCAAGACGAAGTACCAGACCATGGAGATTATCATGGAGGTCGAGATCAGCTCCATCCCCAACCCGGAGGACAGCGTGACGAGCCCAAGCATCATGAAGAGGTCTAGCCCAGCCAGCGAGAACGAGAGCAGTTGGACGTTGAATGACGCGCTCTTCATCTGAAGGAGGTAGAGCGTAACGATGTTCACTACCATGACCGCTGACGAGAGGACTGACGTGACGAGGAGTACGTATCTCGGGAAGGATATAAACACGTTTGGCATAAAGGACATGGAGACCGCGAAGGTAAACACTGAGATCTCCCTCAAGTCCCTTACCCCAGCGAGGGCTAAGAAGAAGACCGCGTCCGCGAGCATCATTGCCCCAAAGGCCGGGTTGCTCACCGAGGACACTAGAGGGTTGAGGTCGGGTCCGAAACCTAGGGAATAGAGGTACCCCATGGAAAGCTCATCTAGAACTAGGGTCAGGCCCAACACCGAGGCCAACCTTAGGTCTGACCTCCAACGGATGACAGAGTCCCTGCCCTTCAGGGAGAGCAAGGCTGGGACTGACGCTAGGGTAAGGGTCACGGGTTCCTCCAGGAGAGACCCGTGGCGGAAGATGATGTAACCCAGGTCCATGGCCTCCAGCGACATGTAGAGGAGGATGGAGGACGTGAAGAGGACCGCTCCCCTGCTGACAAGTGGCTTCCTCAACACGTAGTAGAGGACTGAAAGGTCTACGGACATCATCCCCACAAGGTACAGCAGGACCAAGGTCTGGAACGGGTTCATATCTTTAACTAGGCTTTGGACTAATAAATTTTTATCATATACATATTATTATCTGGAAATTTCTAGTTTATTTTAGAAAATTTAACAAAAAGGGGAAAGTTTTGTGAGGAAGTTATTAGACCAAAAGAGGACGCAAATGTTAAGGGGCTTCAACGTTTAGGGCACGGGGATGGCATTGACTGGAACTCCCGTGGTACAAGGAGAGACCGGAGTGTGAGGAGAAACGTTTTCCACAGACGGGCTTTAGGGGCTGAGCACGGCTCTAGGGACTATACTGCTGTAGTTTACGACCTTCCCTGGGCCTTGATGGCCCCCGTCATGGTGGTCTAGCGCTCACTAAAAGTACAGCGTGTCGAGGTAGAACGCTATTACGAACAGGGTCACCATGGACAGGGGTAACAGGTAGGAGTAGACTAAGGGGTTCTTTACTCCCCTCCTCAGCATTAGGTTCCCAAGACCTGAGGTGGAGTGGACTATGAAGAAGAAGGAGAGTGGGGCTATCAGGATCAAGTGCAGTTGCAGACTGGTTCCCCTGTCGAGGAGCCCAAGGGTTACCTCGTTAACTACCGTGGAGGTCTGAGGCCCTGCCCCGAAACCAGTGAGCCCCTCAAGGAGGGCAAGGGCGAACAGGACGTATGCTGTGGTCCTCTGTACCGCCGGGTTATATATTGAGTCCTTGGATACAGGGTTAAAGGCCTTTTTATATTGACCGACCATCAGGATCAAAGCCACAGGGAGTAGAGGGACAAACTTGAGCGCTGCCCCCATGGACAGGAGGACTGCGCTAGCCAGGCAAAGGTCACTTGACCGCATCGTCTGGGTACCCCAGGCTCTCCCAATAGCCTAACACGTTCTTAGAGGTTACGTGGATCCTGACCAACCACTTGGTGTAGGTGTACCCCCACCAACCTGGGACCACCATCCTGACCGGGTATCCGTGTACTTGGGGGAGGGGTTTTCCGTCGACCATGTAAGCGACTATAACGTCGTCCGTGGCCTTTTCTATCGGGAGGTCAGCTGTATAACCCTCGGCACCAAAAGTGAGGACTTTTATGGCAGAAGGGTCGGGTCCAGCCAGTCGGAGGATGTTAGAGAGGGGGACCCCAGTCCACTCCACGTTCGCCCGCAGGAAGAGCGGGTCTGAGACGCACTGTATGGTGTCCTTTACGGTGACTGAGGGCATTGAGGTTAGCTGGCTGTAGGTCAGTTGTAGAGGGTTGCTGACGTCGCCGTCCACCGTCAGGACGTAGTTCTCAACGTTTACGTTGGGAGTGCTGCCCACCTGGACTATGTACCAGCTACCGAAGGGAGTCACTCCGTTGGTGTGGAGTAGGGAGTTGAGTCCGTTGCCCCCTAGGCGGTACAGAGCTATGAGGGAAGCAGAAACTAGCATAAGTTTTAGAAAATTCCTTCTTTTCATACGAGATCCGTTTTAAATTCGATATATAAACGTTTACCCAAATCGTGCGTTACGTTGACCTCAGCTGGGGTGTCCCTGAATAGTTTTCCCCTTCTTTAATTCCAGTTATTACTGAATACCTACACGGTGGAGAGGTGTCCAGGTGAGAACGTCTGGACTGGACTGGGCAAGAGTTCAGGACTAGCCACATCTTAAGGGATGTCAGTGGTCTCACCACGTCCGGAGAAGGGGTTTCGGACCAAGTGCTCTCCATCTAGAGGTGAGTCATGAGTAGAAAAGCGCATTGTTAACAGATTAAGAGCTTTCTTTACCTGCGTCAGACGGCTCTGTACCCACACCTGGCTCTACCTCGACGTTAAAGTTACAAGCCTAACTCTTCGGAGGGAGGTCAGCCAATAAAGCTATTAAACTTGCCCTCGCCTTTACCAGCATGGTACCCGTATATCTACTCGTCCTCCTTGGGCTGGCCGTTGGCGCGTTAACTGGGATTACTGGTTCAAGCGGAGTCCTGGTCGTGGTCCCAGCCCTCTCCTATTTGGGCTTGGACTTCGTACAGTCCGTGGGCGTTAGCCTACTCGTGGACGTGATCACAACCCTCTCCGTCATCCCGGTCTACTTTAAGTTCGGTAACGTCGACGTGAGGACCTCGTCCGTCCTAGGAGGTGGGGCTATCCTCGGTGCCCAGCTGGGCTCTAGGGTAGCCCTTCTAGTGCCTGAGAGGTATCTAGAGTTAGCCTTCGTGGTCTTCGCAGGGTACATGGCGTACGTGTCCTTCAGGAGGTCAAGGAACCCCAACATCAAGGTCAGGAGGATAAACCTCAAGGGGGGTTACGCCCTCGCCTTTGTCCTAAGCGTAGGTATAGGAACGGTAACGGGGACGCTGGGCGCTAGCGGGGGGATCATGTTCATAGCTGTAATGATGTTGCTCTTCTCCGTAGATGTGAAGAAGATGGTGGGGACTGCTACCTTGGCGATGCTCCTTTCAGCAACTAGCGGTAGTATCGCTTACCTGTCCCTAGGGAGGATCGACCTTTTGGCTTCAGCCATAATAGGGGTGACAGCCTTGACCTCGGGTTACTTCTTCGCGAGGATAGCAAACAGGATGAGGCCCTCAGTCATGTACTCTTTTCTCGGGAGCGTCTTCGTTATAACTGTCGTAAGTGAGCTGGCGAGGGTAATATGAGGTCTCTAGGAGGACTAGGGATCTTGGAAGGGTAGGTGGACCTCAGACCTTGGGTCTCCAGGGACTAGGAAGACCTTTGGACTGAACAACGTCTCTTGACTCCGTCTAGATGGGGTCTCGCTCAGGATTTAGTAATGTCTAATACGTCCTTAACCCTTTGGCTTCAGTGGATCAAGAATTCCTCTCACCCTTATACACCCCTAGCCTAGCCTTCACCTCTCAGATGCAGCCCAAATTAAGGTAGGTCTCTTCCAGGGCTCGTCATGACATGGTCGCATGAGACCACATGGACTAGACGGAGTGGCTGAGACGCTGGTTACTCCTCTGACTAAATTCGCTCTCGCTCTCTCCCCTCAGGTCTCAGACTCGGTCCTAGACCCTTTAACGTGGGTTGAGTACTTTTCTAAGCTAACTAGATATACTGCACGATAAAAACCCTGCTCACCTTCACTAGCTGATGGAGCACCGCACTAGTCGAACTCACCCCTTTAGAACCAAAAGTTATTTTAATTGGAAATTTATCTGATTAGTATGCCACAATATCAGGTCGTGGGAGCAGATCTCCAATACCTTAAGGTCCAGCTCTCTCAGGGAGAGGGTATATACGCAGACGCAGGCCACATGGTCATGAAGGATTCAGGGGTCTCACTACAGACGAGGTTAAGGGGAGGTTTTCTCTCAGGCCTGAAGAGGGCAATCACAGGTGGCTCCTTCTTCGTCACGGAGTTTTACGGACCTGGAGAGGTCGTGCTATCTGGGATTTTCCCAGGCAAAATAGTCAGTGTACCCATGCAGGGAGGGGGGATAATGGCTGAGTCCCACTCGTTCCTGGCGGCAGAGACTACAGTTGAGTACGATGCGTCACTAGCTAGGTTGAGCGCTGGTATTCTGGGAGGTGAGGGGCTCTTCCTGGCTAGGTTCAGGGGGACGGGGAACCTGTTCCTCCACGCTTACGGTGGGCTGTACATCAAGGACTTGGCCCCAGGGGAGACCATCCAGGTGGAGGCGTCCCACTTGATGGCTTTTCAGGAGGGGATGAACTACTCAGTGCAGCTGGTAGGAGGTCTGAGGTCCATATTTTTCTCCCACGAGGGCCTCTTCTTTGTGACCATTACGGGTCCAGGGAGAGTCTGGTTACATACCTTAACTGCGCAACAGTTGGCCCAGGCACTAGTGCCATTCTTACCGCAAGGACAGCAAGGAGGGCCTGGGGGTTTCAGTATCAACTTTTAGAGTCTCTTTAGCTGTCTCAAGTAGTGTAAACGCGTCCAGTAGTCAGGGCGGTAGGCAAAAAAGACTGAGAGCCGTGACGTAGACCCTCACTACTCCAATACTACACACCCTAAGTGGGGAGAATGGCAGAGGTCTCTTATGTACTTTAGCTGTCATGCGGTAATGAAAACGTCCTCGACGTTATCGCAATCATGAATCGATATGGGAGGTATCCTTTCCCCCTCAACCCCCTCAAATGCAGATCCACACTCTAACCAACGAGGGGAAACCCGCACGGCGAGTATGAAGTCATCTTCCACACCCTCACATCCCTGGTCGACATACCCATTCACGTCTGTCCCAGCACTTCCACGTTCCTTAGAACGATAATTAGACCTCTTCTCAGTTAAGATACATTTTTTAATGATTAGATTTCTAACCTCCTATGAACAGAACTATCATATTACTGGTACTCGTCCTCGGTACTTTGATGGCAGCAGTAGATAGCACCATAGTCCTCCTCGCCCTACCCCAAATAACGCAGGACCTACACGCAGACCTCTTCACGTCAATATGGGTCTTGTTAGCTTACCTTCTGGTCTCAGCCATATTTTCAACACAGATGGGTAGAGTAGGGGACATCTTTGGAAGAGCTAGGATGTTTAACCTAGGTTTCGCCATCTTTACTGTCGCGTCAGCGCTATGCGGCCTCTCGGATAGCGTGTATGTCCTTATCCTCTTCAGGGTAATCCAGGGAGTAGGGGGAGCCATGATGTCAGCCAACAGTGGGGCCATAGTGGCGGACCACTTCCCTCCTAACTTGATGGGTAGGGCGTACGGTTTCACCTCCTTGGGATGGAACATCGGTGCCCTCCTGGGGATAGTGCTGGGTGGGAGCCTCACTACCTTTTTTGGGTGGCAATACATCTTCTACATCAACGTACCCATAGGGATAGTAGCCTTAGTCCTGGGTATCAAGAACATTAAGGACGTGAATAAGGTCCCCAGGAAGCTGGACATCACGGGGTCTCTCACCCTAGGGGTCGGACTGACTCTCATATCCTACTCATCAATTTCCATGGCCAGTGCTGGATCATCCTTGGTGTCAGACGTCTTACTCCTGCTCGGTTTGGCCTTCGTAGGGGCCTTCATCTTTAACGAGACGAGAGTGGAGAACCCCATGATAGACCTCAGGGCGTTTAAGTACAGGCTCTTAGCTTACTCCCTGACTGCCAACTTTATGCAGGGGATCGGAGGTATGGCCATCACTTTCCTCCTCATCATGTACCTTCAGGGCGTGAGGGGTCTCTCTCCCCTCGACGCGTCCCTGGTCCTCCTTCCTGGGTACGTCATAGCCAGTTTTCTGGCCCCTTACATGGGGAGACTTACAGACAGGCACGGTTCCAGGTGGCTCTCCACAATAGGGATAGGCGTGATCATGCTATCAGTCCTCCTCTACTACCTGATCTTGACCCCAGACACGCCCTACTACCTAATCCTACTTGTGGCAGGGGTGAACGGTGTGGGGTCCGGGATGTTCTGGCCATCCAACACGAGCGCTATCATGTCCAGCGCTCCAAAGGGCTACTTCGGGTCAATCTCAGGGCTCTCCAGGACCCTGGGAGGTGTAGGGATAATACTAAGCTACGTGGTATCACTCTCAGTGGCAGCTGCTGCGATACCTAAGAGCGTAGCCTTCGAGATATTTCTGGGTACCTCCAAGCTAGATGGAGGTCTTTCCTCAGTCTTCGTGACGGGGCTACACCTGGCGTTCCTCATATCAGCAGTCATCTTGGGGCTGGGAACTGTCTTCTCCTTCATGAGGGGGAAGGACGTGAGGACAGGGAAAATGGAGGAGTTGGAGAGACCTGGACAAAAGTAGGTTGGGTATATAGGCCTATATTCTTTATTTTTTATCTATAGGGAATCCTTTAATTCTAGGACTGGATGTAGGCATAGAGGACAAATGAAAGCTAAGTTGTTCATCTTTCTTGTGCTCCTCGTGCTCTCCTCTTTTTTTGTAATAGGTAAAGCAGAAACTCCCCAGGGGACTGCTACTCCCATTAAGCACGTGGTGTTCATTGAGCTGGAGAACCACGCTTTCGACAGCATTTTCGGTACCTATCCCTTTGGGTACCCAGTCCTGGAGAACAACATCACCCTGAACTTGATGAGACCAGTTAACTACGTGTACAACCTTTCCGTACTCCAGCTCTTGGATCAGGGCGGGAACGTGTCCTGGGTCTCAGTCCAGTACGGGGACAAGGTACTCCACCCATACTATGCAGGTAACGTGGTCCTGAAGGACCCTGTAGAGGGTTACGTCAACTACCACGTGGACTGGGACTACGGGAGGATGGACGGATTCGTCAACGGTTCTGGGCCACAGAGCCTAGCTTACATATCTTACGAGCAGGCACCAGCCTTGTCAGCAGTTTCAGTCAGAATATTGAGTTTATATAACTCCATATCAAGATCTTATACGATGCTAGGACCAAAAGAGGTATGGGAGAGACTGGGCATATCCTACCTTCCGTTGTGGACTTAAGTTAAACAGGGTTAGGGAAGCCTGTCGTCCTAGAGAGAGGTAAATGGGGTTTAGGCAAGACGTGGGGAGGTTAGTGGGCACGGTGAAAAAGAGGAAGGTGGCCCTCTACGCTAGAGTGTCGTCAGACGCACAGAAGGACGAGCTAAAACAGGTCTACATAAAGGATAGAGTGAAGGAATATGACCTTGTTACTACTGACATGGTCCAGGCCTGGACATGGAGAGGAAGGAATCCCGAAGACTGAGGATGGCCCTCTACGACGAGGTCTCTAAAGTCGCGTTTAGGCACAGGTCAGTGGGTCCAGCTCCGGGGTAGTGGAGGAGGTGTGTGAAGCTCATAACTGCGGAATCCAGGTCTTGGAGGGAGAGGACAGGACTCAGAGCGGGAAAGTCTAGGACTTAATCGCAATACTTTCGTGATTCAGTGGGTGAGTTATATGGAACCAGGGAGTACGAGGAGGTGAAGGGATGCGTCGAGGAGATTAAGGATTAACAGCTTCACACCACCAGAGGAGTCCATCTACTTAACTTACGCTGTCAAGAACGAGAGGAGGGGAGAGACACTCCTCTTGATAAGGGAGTATAAGAGACTGTTGGACAAGGTGTTAGACCACTTGTGGAACAAGACGAGGGTAGAAGTAGAGAGCATTACAGACAGGAGGGGAAGACACCACAAGAGAGTGAGGGTGACCCTTCCAAAAAAGAAGGAGGTGTACAAGGGGTTGAGGGACCAACTAGAGGAGGTGAACCCACTGGCATCACACTACGTAGACAAGGCTATAAACGACGCGTTCTCCATCTTGAGGTCCTGGAGGAAGAGGGCGATAAGGGGTAGGGTGTCCCTAGGAAAGCCTAGGTTGAAGAGACCTTACGTTAGGGTTAAGTCTACGCTCAGGAAGGTGGTCAAAGACGAGGTAAGGGTCACGGTAAGACCTCACGAGTACTTGACCTTTTCGTGGAGGGGTGCGTGGTTTAAGGATAGAGTTAAGGGTTTAGAGCTTGGTGAGCCAGTGATCAAGGAGGATAAAGTGTACTTGCCTTTCCGTTATAAAGTACCGAAACAGACTCCCTTGGACTTCCTAGCAATTGACTCAAACCTCTTCGCCCTAGACGCCTACGACGGTGAGAAGTTCGTTACCTTCTCACTCAAGGGGTTATACTCCCTGAAATACGGTATGGTCAAGAAGAGGGGTAAGGTACAGTCCTTCGCGTCTAAGCACGGTAAGAAGGGGAGAGAGCTGTTGAGGAAGTACTCCCACCGAGAGAGGGACAGGGTTCTGGACTATGTGCACAAGTTTGTCAACGCTCTACTTGAGCTATACCCCTTCACCACCTTCGCAGTTGAGAGACTGGACAAGCAGGACATGTTTAAGAACGCTAGCAGTAAGCTGTCTAGGAAGATCTCTAGGACCGTGTGGAGGAGTGTACACAAGGTACTCAAGTATAAGGCCCTCCTTTTCGGCTCCCGCGTCTTCGAGGTCAACCCATACCTTACCTCTAGGTCTTGCCCCAGATGTGGGTTTATATCCCGAAAGGTAGGTAAGACCTTCGCCTGTGAGAGGTGTGGGTTTAAGTTAGACAGGCAGTTGAACGCTTCCCTGAACATCTACCTAAAGATGTGCGGGTTTCCCCACCTAGACGGTATTCCGTCTAAGTGGGTCGGGGTTACCCCGCTAATGGGGCGGAGGAGGATGAAGGTGAAGAATTCACTCGACTCCCGTGAGGCCCAAGGGTTGAGGATTGATATCAAATTATATGAGATCCGATGAAACCCAAACCCCCTATGGGACTACGCGGAGGAGTACACCCTCTTCGACAACTACTTTTCCCCTGAGCTCTCTGTCACAGTACCCAATAGGATAGCTTACATCACTGGTTTCCCAACCGTAGCGACAAACGACTCCCCACAGTTCGGGTACATCCCTGCTAACGAGACCGTCCTGTACCAGCTCACCGAGAACCAAGTGAGCTGGGGGTGGTACCAGTACGGTTACTCCAAGGACTTCCAACTCCTGTCCCCAGACCTCTACCTGGGGTATAACAACACTGCCCCCCTTCCAGTGAGCTTGATTAAGGGCTCCTCAAGTTGGGACGCGAACTATCACGACATCTCAGACTTCATTAGCCAGGCTGAGTCTGGGAACCTCCCCTCAGTGTCCTTCGTGATGTTCACTGGGCCTTACGGGTATGACGACCACGTCCCCGGTTACGATATGCACCCTCCTTTCAACACTACACTCTCTCAGCTTGCCCTCATCACGGTGATCAACGCGGTCATGAGGGGGCCTGACTGGAACTCGACAGCGATATTCATAACCTTCGATGAAGGAGGAGGTTACTACGACCCGGTACCTCCACCGATCTTCTACGGTTATGGGCTAGCTAAGTCCTCTACGGTACCAGGGATGGATGGTTACTTCACAGTGGGGCAAAGAGTACCCCTCATCTTAATATCACCTTACGCCAAGGAGGGTTTCGTGGATAACTACACGTCCTCTGGGTACTCCATACTGGCCTTCATCGACTACAACTGGCACCTCCCTGCCCTCAACCCGATTGTAAAGGAGTTTGGCTATAGCGGAATCCTTGAAGCCTTCAACTTCACCTCCCCTAGGCCTCCCATTATCTTAACTCCTGAGAACTGGACCTACCCTATACCCCTACAGTACCCCATCCACCAGGGCTATGTCGCTACGATAAACAATAACTACACCATTTACCAGGAGATGTACAAAGCGTTGGGTATGGGGAATTACTCTCCTCCACTACCGTTCATAAAGGCTGACGCTTACGCGCAACCCTCGGGACAAGGGACGAACGGTAACGCGTTTTACCTTGTGTTTATCCCACTCTTGCTGGTGATAGGAGTAGCTGGACTGTCGGTAGCGTTGTTGAGTAGGAAAAGGTAAGAAGTTTTTCTCAGGTTATCAGCCTTGCGTTTCTCTGGTCATATCTTCCTCTTTATCCTTTCGAGCCTGATTACTTCGTTGAAGTCCTTGGAGAAGCTCTCAAGCCATCTCTTGAGGAGCCCCTTGGATAGGAACCCCATCCAACCCTCATAATCTAGAGTTATCCTCACCTCTTTGTCCAGTAGCGTTATCGTGATTCTACCAGTACCGGTGCTTTCTCTGAAAACTAAGGTGAAGGGATAGGTTATCTCGTTGACAGAGAAGAACACGTTCCCGTAAATCCTGTGCTCAAAAGTTAAGTATTTGGCGACCCCGTTAAAGGAGGAACCCATAACCTCTAATTTCCTTATTGTTGGGAACAGCCTGGGTAATAAGAAGGATGGGTCAGAGAGGATCACCCTCAAGGATTCTACACTGTGTTCCGTATTTATTGTGATTATCATATTAGTTATTACTTATATATATCATTTTTAAGCCTTAATGCTTACTTATTCCTCATTAAATCCGAGTCTATTCATTATATAGTAAAAATTTTAATCAACTTGGAAGTATTAGAGCGTTACGTGGGGTTAGAGCGTCATGTAGACCACGGATTTAGACTGAACAAACCGCAGTACATATTGTATATAATATAAATGAAATACGCTAAGTCCCATTGTCTGTCCATTTAACACTTGGGTACCCAGTCTTCGTCTGCATAAGGCCTCACGTAATCTAGTCCTACTTAAACAGAGGATATACCTAGACTCGGACACCGTTAGGCTCACGTTCCCCAGACCCTATCGACCGTCCAAGGTCCTCTAACTTTAACGCTTTGCCTACATCCTCCTATGGTTAGCTATAAACTACTATATAGTCATATAACTCTATATATGTTAAAGTTTTTTCCTCCTGACCTAACTAAGCCCATGGATTTCATAGAGTTGGCAATAGTCCTAGGTATAGTCCAGGGAGTTAGTGAGTGGCTACCCATCAGTAGCAAGACCCAAATCCTCCTAATCTCCAGCCTATTGCTGGGCCTCTCTTTCTCTACGGCCTATGCCTTCGGCCTCTTTATGGAGATTGGGACTCTGATAGCTGCTATCCTCTACTTTAGGAGGGAGTTAATGAAAGTGTTAAAGGCTCTCGTTGGGAGAGGGGACGAGGAGAGCTTGGTGCTACTCAAGTACCTCTTGATAGTCACCGTTGTGACAGGAGTCGTAGGGGTACCGCTCTATCTCCTAGTGGAAACGTCAGTCTCAGGAGACGTTGTTGGACTTCCCATGACGGTGCTCGGTTTGGTCCTGCTGACCGATGGAGTCTTGATCCACGTGTCTAGGAGGAAGTACACCCCAAGGAAGAGCCTGAAAGAGATTTCAATGAAAGAGGCAGTAGTCGTAGGCTTAGCCCAGGGACTAGCTGCCCTCCCAGGGGTAAGTAGGTCCGGTATGACGACCTCAGCCCTTATCCTCCTAGGTGTAAGGCCGGAGGAGTCCTTCAGGCTCTCTTTCATATCCTTAATACCTGCAGCCTTGGGGGCTATTGGGGTCACAGTACTCTTCAGTAAGCATGAGGTAGTAAGTAGCTTGAGCTACCTTAGCCCAGATGGGTTAGCCATATCCATGATCGTAGCAACCGTAGTGAGCTTAGCTTTCATCAACGTCCTCCTTAGGTTCGCTAAGTCCAACAAGGTCCTTCTCCTCGTGTTTACCATGGGAGTACTTGCCTTGATCAGTGGGATCACGAGTATGGTTTTAGGTTTTTGAAGCTCTAACTCTTGTCTAACGTGGGAATTGCAGGGCTTGGGTTTCATGGTGTTAACGTCTGATATCGATCCCTAATCCCTGGTCTTCACAGAAGACAAGGAGGACTCTTAATAACGACCGTTAGCTTGAGAATAATGGGTAAGAGTTCTCACACCCCCGGTCTGAGCTTGTCCCTCTCAGGACATACCCACATTGAGGAAGGTCTCTTTCTGGTGTTATCATAGATCACGGTGCATAAGATCATATAAACTCGATGATATGACTGAAACTGGTGGATACTGGGAAACCCCATCCGTCAAGTTAACGAGGTGACTTAAGCCTTCGCCCAATGATAGGTTGGATAGTTCTCCAGGACTTTCAACTCTTATTAACTAATTTCTCCTAGTGATGTCAATGGACCCTAAAAGTAAACTCCTACTGAGCATGGTAATCTCTACTCTCCTCGTAGTGTTGTCGGAGGGACTGATCCTACTGGTCATAGCGTCGATATTGAAAGTCCCCGTCCTCTTCATGATACCTGCGTTGCTAGTCTTCTGGCTCATACAGTACCTGATCTCCCCATACTTAGTTGGGAGAAACTCCTTGGAGGTTAGCCCCGGTGGCCAGTACGGTTGGCTCTACAACTTAGTGGCGGAAATAGCCTTGAGGTCAGGGGTTAAGCCCCCGAGGGTGTTCCTAGTCGACTCCCCTTATCCTAACGCCTTCGCCTTTGGTAACTCCCTGACCGGAAGAAGGGTCGGGATTACCGTCCCTCTCCTGGAAATACTCAACAGGGAGGAGCTGGTTGCGGTGATTGCCCACGAGATAGGTCACATAAAGCACAAGGACGTGGAAATAGGGATGACATTGGGTTTAATCCCGACTGCCCTAGGGTACATTAGTACGCTCCTGCTCAACTTGGGCTTCTTCACAATATTGCTAGCAGCTGATGAGGTGGAGTTCTTAGCTGCTCTACTACTCATGGCCCTTGGAACAGTGCTCTTTATCGTTACGTTTACCCTCCAGATCTTCGTCCTATGGTTCAACAGGCTTAGGGAGTCCTACGCGGACTATCACTCTTTCTCCCTACTCGGTGAGGGTTCTGAGGCCCTACTTACAGCCTTGGCGAAGATTGAAATCTATATGCAGAAGGTGAGGCTAGACCCCTTTACGGGGATAATAGTGACTGCAGCACCAGTGAAGGTGGAGGAGGAGGACCCTTACCTCCTTGTCAAGGAGTGGTTGAGGAAAAAGGTCAGCGTTTTCACTGACATACTCTCCACGCACCCTCACCCAGCCAGGAGGGCTCAGATGATTGAGACCCTGCTGGAGGGAGGTGACCGAGGTTAGGAGACTCGATACGTGGATGAGAGGATAATGTGCTTTAAAAGCTCACCTTGAGCTATGCTTATCCACTTTCCACGTTGGAAGATCACTTGATAAAAGAACGGCAGGCTTTGCCCTTTGTGGTGGGTAGCTATCTGACTTCCTCCCCGCCCTAAAGGGCGAGGCTTGTCCTTCATTTGTCAAGTCCTCCATAACAGTGACCTAAACTCGTTTACTTTGCCAAGGCATCCTCAGGAAAAGAGAAAGGTAAAAGTTGTGACCTAGACCGAAATTACATCGAAATAAAAAGCAGCTCCAACTTGGCATAGGATTAGGGAACGAATCCCCGCGAAACAACGTTAATGTACTCTATTCCATCGTGAGGACCCAGGGACTTTATCTGCACCCTATCATACACCTCCTTCGTTGAGGAGGTTCCATTAAATTAAGTGTTGCCTACTCACTAACCTGGAACACATGTTTAGGGTAATATAAAAAGGGAAGAAAACCCTAACTTCATGGCTGAGAGATGGCAGAGGTCTATTGTCTAGTGCTTTGAAAGTCAAAAGAGTCAGTAGCTGAGGGTTATTACAAAGGAGACCGAAAGTTCTGACTTGTTTTAACTCCCCAGTTAAATCCCAAACAATACCTCAGCGTCTTGTTACGTGTCATCCTGGACCTTCTAAATCCGATGAAACTCACCTACTTGGAAACCGGTACTTCCCGAAAACACGTTCCCCACAAGGTTTGACCACTTAGGAAACTATATCGTGGACTTCTCCACATAGGAATTCGTTATCACACCTATCTAAGCGTATGGGAATTAGGAGTCTCAACCGTTTACTTGGTTTTACCCTCACATCATCTCCTAAGACAAGGTTTACCGCAAACTAATTGATGCTATCACGATTTAGACCTAAGCGTGACCCTCCTTTAGGACTGGGAGGAGGTCGGATTACAAAAATTTCATTATTTCCGCCTTTCTTCTATACCCATGCAGACCACCAGAATGCTTTGTCTCAACAACGAGTTCACTGGTGCCCTCATTCACGGCACCGAGATCGTGTGGTTACCCTTTCCCAGATACGATTCCTCCCCGGTTTTCGCTAAACTCTTGGACGAAGAGAGGGGAGGTTCCTTCTTAGTCGAGGGAGAGGTTGAGTCTCAGAGTTACCTTGTACCTAACGTAGTTGAGACCAAGTTAAAGGGGGGAGGTGAGGTCGTGGACCTACTCCTCAGGGGCGAGCACGCGTTAGTAAGGAAGATCAGGGCACCCAATCCCTTGAAGATGAAGGTCAACGTGACCTTCAATTACGGGAGGGACAAAGCCAAGGTTCAGAGGCTCGCCAAGGGCATTTACAAGTTCTCCAACCCTGAAAACTCAGAGTTCCTAGAACTCCACATTCTCTTCCCGGAGATGGACGAGGAAACGTGGACTGTCAGTGGGGAAGGTTACGTTTTCCTGGGGCACTTCAGTGACGATAGGTTCGGGATATACGGGAAGGACGTTAAGTTCGACCTGTCTAGAGGTTTCGAGAGGACGATCTACTACTGGAGGAGCCAGCTAAAGAGAGGTAAGTCCAGAGGGAAGGTAGCCAAGTTGGAGCTCTCTGGCCTCTCTGGGGAGGAGTTACTTAACGCCTATGACACCTCAGTGGGCGTACTCCTGGGCTTACTCTACAATCCTACCGGGGCAATTGTTGCAGCCCCCACGACTTCTCTCCCAGAAATCGAGGGCGGGTCTAGGAACTGGGACTACAGGTTCGCGTGGGTCAGGGACTCAGCGATTGTGGCTGATGCCCTGATCTCCGCTGGATACCTCACGGAGGCAAGGAGGATACTTGACTTCTTTTCGAGGATGGTGTCCTTCACCACTAAGCCCTTCCTCTACCCTCTCTACGCAGTAGACGGGTCCGTCCCTCCCAAGGAGGTTGAGATACCTTGGCTCTCAGGATATTTAAACTCTAGACCGGTGAGGGTAGGGAACGCAGCTGCAGCTCAGCTCCAACTAGACCTCGAGGGGTTCTTCATGGACGCCCTCCACAAGTATTTCGTCGCTACGGGGGACACGAATTACGTGAGGGGCCATCTAGATGTGATAGAGTACATAGCCGACTGGGTCTCAGAGAACTGGAAGCTCGAAGACGTGGGTATATGGGAGGAGAGGGGTGTGAGGGCCCACTACACACACTCCAAGGTGATGATGTGGGTTGCACTTGACAGGGCAGGCAAGATCATGAAGTCCTTGGACAGGGAGAACCGGTGGAGGGACTCCAGGAACGAGTTAAGGGAGTGGATAAACGAGAACCTGGTCAAGGAGAGGTTCCTGAAGAAGCCTGGGAGCGAGGAGGTCGACGCGGCCCTCCTCACCTTACCCCTTTACGACTTCGTGGAGGTTACGGACCAGAGGTTCCTTAACACCCTATCGGAGGTGGAGAGGAGGTTGGTGGTGAAGGGTCAGGTAAAGAGGTACGAGAGGGACTTCCTCGGGGAGGCTAAGTACCCCTTCACTCTGGCTTCCCTATGGCTAGCTAGAGTCTACCTTAGACTAGGAAGGATGGAGGAGTCCGCCAAGATAGTCTCCGGAATCCTGGAGGCCACCGGGGGCACTTACCTAGTCGGGGAGCACATCGACCCAGACAGGAAACAGTTCACCGGTAACTTTCCCCAAGCCTTCGCGCAGGCGAACTTGATATTGACGTTGAGGGAAATGGCGAACGCCACGGTAGGGGATGCGGAGGAGTAGGAAACCTAGGGGTGTCTATGGACGTGGGTTCCAGCTCATGGATATCCACGTCCTAGACTACGTCACATTATCCCTTCGTGTCTAGGAG
Organism: Metallosphaera tengchongensis; assembly: GCF_013343295.1. Lineage (NCBI taxonomy): Archaea > Thermoproteati > Thermoproteota > Thermoprotei > Sulfolobales > Sulfolobaceae > Metallosphaera > Metallosphaera tengchongensis. The sequence goes on from NZ_CP049074.1 coordinate 2,037,916, forward strand.
TTGTTCGGGAGAACTTTGACGAGTCTGGGTGAACGCTTCCTCGGTCTAGGTTTCGCTCTCCTGTGTTTGCAGTCTTGATTTTTTTATAAAGTTCATACAATTTAGTACCAAGCTGACCTCCTTCCCGCCCTGAAGGGCGAGGCTTGTCCTTCATTTGTCAAGATCACTGAAAAGGGCCCTAACCCCGGTGGTCTGCTTGAACAAGGTACTCTAACAGGGGGAGTGACTTCCTAGAACTCTACACAGCCCTCCCATGGGGGGTCAGACATCACGTTGAAGGTAATCTCATTTCTCCAAAACCGCCCAGAACTCCATGAACGACTCCCCGGACCTCAAGACCTTAAACCTGGAAATCAACCTTTTCCATTCCTCCCCGTTCACGTCTCTCGGGTCCTTTCCCCTACCTCTCCTGGAACTCACGTAGGCCTTTCCTCCCCTCTTCATCACCCTGTAGGTCTCATTCATAGCCCCCTCATGGTCTACAACGCAACAGAGCACTAGGTTGGAAAAGACGAAGTCGACGCTCTCGTCCTTCAGGAAAGGGAGGTTACTTGCGGAAGCCACGATGGGTATCACGTTTTGAAATGACTTAGCCTTCAACCTTTGCACTGCCCGGGGGTCAGGGTCTACAGCCCAGACAGTCCCCCGCTCCACTAGGGAGGACAGTACGCCCGTGAAGAACCCTGGTCCAGAGCCTAGATCCAACACGGTCATACCAGGGCTTAACAAGTCCTTAAACCTGGCTACTACCCTAGTGGGTGGAGTAATTACTTTCCTCAAGGGGTTGTCCAGGAAAAACGGTGGGATAAACCTGTCGTTCTTCATGGGTTTTAAGTCTCCTGCTCTGAATTAAGCTTGATCCAAAGACTTTTTGTCCCTTCCCCTGATAAAGGGGACAGCAAAGTTATAGGGGAGAGGAGGTCATAACTAGCTGAACTACCCCTTCAACGTACCCCTAGAGGTTGAGGTCTTTCTGTCCTAAAGTTTTGATCTATATCATTCTCTACACTAGTCCATTTCCTTTTTAACAAGTTCTTCAGCAATTTTTAATAAATCTTCAGGCCCTAGACTCAGATCTCCGTAGTCTTCAGGCCTCTCCTTAAGGCTTATCAACCCCGCTTTTTCAGCTACCTTTGCCATCCTCTTTACAGCCTCTTTAGCCTCACTCCTTGAAAACTCGCCCATCTTTACCTCAAAAGCCCATATAGGCTTCCTCTTCTTAACTAGGATAACGTCGATGTCCTCCTTTTCGGAATAGTACTGAACGCTACCAAAGTAATTCGCCAGCATTTCACCTACGCTGAACTGAACTTCCCTCCCTATTGGTAATTCCCTTACGTTTGCCTCCCTTTCACTTACTAAGTACTTGCTCTCTGCGTATAAGATAAGGGACAGGACTGGAGATCTAATCCCGTAGTGGTAACCCCTTGATATAAGGGGGACCTTCCTCACCAAGCCCATCTTATACAGCTTATTTACCATTGAAGAGATCGTAGCCTCGCCTCCCTGGGGCTGAACAATCCCGCTGATCTCAGAGGTCTTCCATATCCCTTCCCCTAAGAGCAACAGGATCCTGTAGTAGATATCCGTGAGATACCTCTCCTCCTCCTTGAAGACTTCTCCTATGAGACCCTTAGCTACCAGCGACAACTCCTTAATCTTATCCAAAATCTCGCCGTAAGAGTTCTCGAACCTTATTATCCACGGGTCCCTATAAATTACTGACAGTACTGGGTCACTCACTTGATATAGGACGTCCTCGTAAGAGATTATGTTTACCTCGAAGGGGAGAAAGTAACCTAGTAGGGGGCTGTTCCTATCGAAGACCTTGTTTACTATACCGTAACTTGAACCGAGGGCTAAGAGCGTTCCACCGCTCCTCGACCAGTTGGATATTACAGAATAATAGCTCTCCGGGAGCCTTTGAAACTCGTCGATTACTGCAATCCCACCCTTCTTCAAAACCCTCTTAGTCTCTTCAAGGGCTTCGTTAACACCTACGAACTTGTCATCTAGCGTGACTGCGCTACTCTGGTCTGCGATCAAGAAATACGACTCAATCTTGTCCTTTAACGTGTTTATTACCAACGTGGTTTTGCCCGTCTTCCTCCTACCGTAGACCAATACCCAACCTCTCAAGCTCTTCTCTAACTTCTTCTCTTCCCGTCTCTTAATATATAGTCTCATAGGACTAGTCCTATAAGACTATATACTACAAAACTATAAGACTGTCGTTGGACTTGACGTTGGACTCGAGTGAATTGACTGATCTAGTGTAGGGACAAAGGATTAATACTCTCCTAAGGTATAGTCGTTTTACCTCCCACGCTAAGGGTCTTGTTACTGTCGCGTAAGCTTAGCTCACGTTTTTCTTGACGAGGGCAAACCTACAAAGGACCTGCTGGATAGGTAGACAGACTCGATCTGACTCCTTCCATACTAGGTTTCCCTTACTTTGTAAAAACTCCCGGTTTTTGAAAAAGTTTTTAAAGTACTAAGTGATAGAGATATTATGGCATACCCGCAGGAATTTGAGGCGTTTAGGTTGCTTAGGAACGGTATTGTTTTCGCGATCCTAGCCTATCCCCTAGCAGGGATTAGTATTATCAACATTTTTGTCCCTTTTCAATTTTCAATTTTCTATGGAATAATCATTACTGTACTGGGAGCCATATTATCTATCTTGGCTTTGATCAGAATGTACAGAGGTTTCTCCCTCCTTCAACCCTACGTGAATAACATGAACCTTGGGAAGATCGGGGTGATTTTGGCGGTAATACCGATACTCAACTTCGTAGGTACCATTCTAATTGGGGTATCTCTGTACCTTATAGGGGAAAAGTACAACAACGGTACCCTAAAGATTGGGGGCATCATGGCCGCAATACCGTTCGTTCTAATCATGTCGGAGGGGCTAATTATATCATCGATGGGTGGGCCAGTTTCTACATTATCTTTCTTCGGGCTAATTACATTGTCTTATTTAGAGATTGGTGGCATCATGGCCGAAATAGCGTTCAGTCTCACGTTGATAGGGCTAATTATATCTTACTTGGGTCTAGGTTCAATAAACCCGTCCCTATCCCAGACGCCACAACCTCAAAACCCAACCTCAAAACCCCACGTCTAACGTTAACCCCACCTACCTACCCTCAAGGATAAGGATAGACACTGCCACTCTCGAGGGGACTAACAACTACTCGGTGAACATTACCCCAGTCTACCTTCAGCCCGGAAACAACGTGATCACTGTGACGTTTGCTTTCCATGTCTCAGCGGGAGGGACTCAGAGGATAAGGCTAGTCCTCGAGAACGGTAGCACGGTCTACGTGTTGCTGACTTCCTCCCAGTCATAAATGCCGAGGTCTCCCTAACTTTGTAAAAACTCACGATATTTTGAAAAAGCTTTTAAAGTACAAGGAGATAGAGATATTATGGCATACTCGCAGGAATTTGAAGCGTTTAGATTGCTCAGGGGCGGAATTGTTTTCGAGATCGTAGCCGCTCTCCTAGCTGGGATTGGTATCATTAGCGTCTTTGTCCCCTCACTAGTTTCAATTTTCTTTGCGATAATTATTATTGTACTGGCGGTGATATTCGCCATCCTAGCGTTGATCAGAATGTACAGAGGTTTTTCTCTCCTTCAACCCTACGTAAATAACATGAACCTTGGGAAGATCGGCGTGATTTTGGCGGTAATACCGATACTCAACTTCGTAGGTACCATTCTAATTGGGGTATCTCTGTACCTTATAGGAGACAAGTACAACAACGGTACCCTAAAGATTGGGGGGATTCTGACCGCAATCCCGTTCGGTCTCATCACATTCATAGGGCTAATTATATCTTACGTGGGTTTGGGTTCAATAAACCCGTCCCTATCCCAGGCACCTCAACCTCAAAACCCAACCTCTAACGCTAACCCCACCTACCTACCACCGCAGCCGACCCAGGGGCAGGGACAACCTCAAGTATACCAAGTTGGACAGGGGACGATAAAGGGGAACATGGCGAACTTCACTCTCTACTCCTCCGCAAGGATAAGGATAGACACCGCCACTCTCGAGGGGACTAACAACTACTCAGTGAACATTACCCCAGTCTACCTTCAGCCCGGAAACAACGTGCTCACTGTGACGTTTGCTTTCCCTGTCTCAGCGGGAGGGACTCAGAGGATAAGGCTAGTCCTCGAGAACGGTAGCACGGTCTACGTGCTAGCGAACCCTTCCTAAGCTATACCTTTTTTAGTAATATATTGCAAAAGGACTGACTACATGCGCAGAACTTAGCTAGTAAAATTTCAAAGATCTTTTAAAATTTTTATACACATAAAAATTAGGTAAATTTAAATAGTATGAATAACATCCACGGTTAGCGGTAGTGAGAGTTTGGGATTCCAAGGGGGAGTCGTTTATCTAGGTGTAATTGGTGCCATAGTTGTACTGAGTTCGCTAAGGACTGTTTATGGGAGGAAGTACAGACCTACTCGGGTAGTCCTGAGACCTCTCCTTTACCTAGTGCTCGGTGCACTCGTCACTCTACAGGACCTAGAAGCCCTTCCCCTGGTATCCATAGGGTTTATAGCTGGGCTCGCCCTCGGCTTAAGATTAGGAGTCGGATCTACGTTATTCCTGAAGGAGGGAACTCTCTACTACAAGAGGTCTATCCTCATTTACGTCCTATGGTTGTCCCTGTTCTTAGTTAGGGTTGGGATCGAATCGTTGGAACCTAGTGGACTTAATCTCGTTGAGATTAGTATCCTAGACTCTAGCCTAATGTTCTCATCTGGACTCCTTATTGGCGAGTCTTTTCATTTAGTAAGAAAAGCCAGGGAATTCGGAAAGGGGAAACCCTAAGATCTAGGATGTAATACTACCCACGTTTTAAATGAAGGAGAAAGCCTCGCGGGGAGGTCTGATCCAAGAAATCACTTCACCAATTTCTTTGCCTCCTCGTAGATCCCCTCTACGCTGGGTATAGCTCTCCTCTCCAAAGGCTCTGAGAAGGGTATTGGGACGTCTGGCACAGCTAATCTGGCAATGGGAACCTTCAATTCCTTAAGCGCCTTGGCTTGTATCCTGAAGGCAAGCTCTCCCGTCATACCGTAGCTCATATAGTCCTCATCGACTATGAGAACCCTTCCAGTCTTCTTAGCTGACTTGACGATGGTCTCCTCGTCTAGGGGGACGAGGGTTCTCGGATCTATTACCTCCGCTGAGATCCCTTCCCTCTCCAAGAGTCTAGCTGCTTTCAAACTCCTGTGGACCATCAGGGCAGTAGAAACAATCGTAACGTCATCACCTTCCTTGACAACCCTAGCCTTCCCAAACTCTACCTCATAGGGCTCATCAGGGATCTCCTCCACTTGGCCCTCGAATGGTAGAAACGGAAGCCCAGTCAAGAGTTTATGTCCAAATACGATGACAGGGTTCGGATCCCTAAGGGCCTTGATTACCAGGCCCTTTGCATCGTACGCTGTTGAGGGAACCACTACCTTAAATCCGGGGAGGTGAGAGAACAACCCGTACAGCACCTCCGAATGTTGGGCTGCGTCACCGTACCCTCCACCTATGGCAGTTATGACTGTGACGGGCATTGCGAATTGACCCCCGCTCATATAGTGGTTCTTGGCCATGTGATTGAACATTTGGTCGAAACCTGCTCCCAGAAAATCCACGAACATCAAGGAAATAACCGGGTGAAGTCCGCTGGCAGCCGCTCCGACTCCAAGACCCATGAAAGTCTGCTCCGTAATTGGGGTGTCCAAAACCCTTTTCCTGCCGAACTTATCAAAGAGCCCCATGGTGAACCCGAAAACAGCGCCCCAATAGGTCACGTCCTCCCCGATGACCATTACCCTATCGTTCCTTTCCATCTCCTGCTCTATCCCTTGGGATATAGCCTGGGATATACCTCTGACTTTCACGCGAAGACACCCCTCAACGCTTCTTCTGGTTCCGGTAGAGGGCTCTCCATGGCGTAGTCTATAGCCTCCTTTACCTCCTTCTTCGCATCTAGCTCAACCCTGTTCATAGTATCGTCGTCTGCGAAGCCTAGCCTCAGCAGCCTGTTCCTCAATCTCCTCAAGGGATCTAGCTGTGACCAGAGCTCAACTTCCTCCTTTGTCCTGTACTCCTCACCGTCTCCCTCAAAGTGCCCAACGTACCTGTAAGTCAAGGCCTCAATGAGGGTGGGCCCTAGACCTTTCCTCGCCCTGTTAATGGCTTTTCTTGATGCCTCATAGACGTCTAATACGTCCATTCCGTCCACGAGGTAGGAAGGGACGTTAAAAGCCAGACCCTTCTGATAGTGGAAGGTCGTAGGCATCACGAGTGACTTCGGGGTCGAGTCAGCATACTTGTTATCTTCTATCACGATTATTAAGGGAAGCTCCCAGGCGCTAGCCAGGTTCAATGTCTCCGAGAACGTTCCGTGATTGGCTGCTCCTTCACCGGCGAAGGCAAATGCAACGTTATCTCTCCCCAGGTACTTGTTGGCGAAGGCGGCGCCTGCAGCTTGCGGGAATGAGGCCCCAACTATTCCACTGCACGCGAAGTTCTTAGATCTATCGAAGAGGTGCATGTGACCTCCCTTTCCTTTACAGAGCCCATTGGACTTCCCGAAAATTTCGGCTGCTAGCCTCTTGAGGTCAACCCCCTTAGCGATGGCATGGTGGTGTGGTCTGTGGGTACTTACCACTGTGTCCCCTTCCCTCACGTCGTGAAGGGAACCCACTGCGATCGCTTCCTGACCAATGGAGAGGTGCATCTCTCCCCTTATTAATCCTGTTGCCATATTGAAGGGATTTTTCCCCTCATGATAGACTTTCCTTAGACCTTCCTCAAAGAACCTTATTGTGGCCATTTTCTTGTAGATCTGGACTAGATCACCGGGTTTCAGACCTAGGTTTTCAATCTGGTAATTTAAATCCTTTAAAGAAGGTTCGGGTTTTATGATCATATTATATATAACTTTATGTAGTTTAAGAATTTTTTGGTTTATTTGAATGTTAGCATATATCAATTTTATTGTTATTTAAAAAATAAAACCAAACTATGATCTACTCATGATAAGGTGAGATATGACCTAGGGAGAAGGACAGGGCGAATTCACCATAATAATTAGACACGTCTTTCCGTCAAGCGGGTCACAATAGACGAAAGCCTATCTCTAGGGGAAAGCAGGTCAGATCCTCGACCCTTATCTAGATCAAGTGGTAATGGGTTACGTCCTTTTCTACTTTCCCTCAACCATGTAAGGAGATCATCAGGGGAATTCATAAAGCCAGTTATTAATCTCCGAAGGAGGGGTTTAGTCCTCACCCTCTGCCCAGTACCATTTTAGGGACGCTATAGAAGTGTATAAGAGCTTGTTTAAAGGCCCTAAGAGGTGTAAGAATCCTAGAGCCCGCATGGGTAGGACTGGGGTCACCCACACAGATACCTTTCGTACCCTGGGTTACCTACCGTGTTTAGGGCTGTTTAACCACGACTTGTACTTTGCGATAGCGACCCTATAGCAGTCTCGGGCGACTTTAGAAGGTAGATGGGACCTTCTCTGAGCCTCGTAAGAACCCTTGTTCTTAGGATAAGAAATAAGGTAATCAGTGGTCTTGAATCTCATGAATGTTCACCTTGGGACATAATAGCGTTGATAAACGGGGACGTATGGTGGGGTAACATTAGAATGATATTATAGTAACGTCACCTCGTCAAGCGGCAACCCTAGATAGACTTCTCTAAAGGATGATTGGCCCACAGTGATGCTAGGAGTCGAGGAGTCGTTCCCGATTATTATGGCCTGCTCCAAGCCCTTATGGACAAGGCCATCGTCCTACGGGTTACCCTTAGGAGAGGGCTTCCTCTCTACCTAGAGGGGCAAGACCACCAACCGGTGCTGGTCACATGCATCGTCTATGGTCCTCCTAGGGAGTCATGGCCCTAAAAAGACCAAACCTCCAGCTCCTTAAGGGCTATCTCTAGTCTCCAGTCGGATTATTAGGACGCTCCAGTTAGTCCTATCTCCTTGTTTGGGGGCGATCCCTGCGTTTGCCGTGAGACTGCGAAGACACAGTACCCACTGACCTCCTGCATAGTGTGACTTTCCTCACGTAGGAGGGACGGGTTCATATGCCCTTTTCACCTTCAGCGTAAGGGAGTTTTCTACCAAGGATAAAAAGAGTTTTATATGTGGGTAACAGAGTGGGTAAACATGGGAGAGGAGATAGTGACCATGGACGAGAGGGGGAGGATCACGATACCTAAGGAGATAAGGGACGCGATGAAGACGAAAAAGTTAAAGGTAAAGCTTGAGGGACAAAACATAGTCTTGGAACCCGTGATAGAGGACGTGGACAAATATTACGGCTTCTTCAGGAAAGATATAGGTGATATAGACGTGGACAAGGTCTTGCATGAGTCACTCTCTGAGTCGATGGGGTATGACCTCTAGGTACTTTGATGTTAACGTTTTCGTGTACTATTTGACTGGGGATAAGACCAATGGCCCTAAGGCTAGGCATTGGTTCCATGTGACCGAAGAGAAGTACACTTCTTCGATAACCCCTTTATTGGTGACTGTTGTGTTAAGTAAGGTACTGGGCAGACCCGTGAGAGACCACGCACTGGCCAAGGACGTAGTGGACGCTTTTAGCTCAGTCGGGGTAAGGTACTTGGACCTCCCTCCCTGGGACGAGATAACAGAGACCATGGGGAAGTATAGATTGGACTTGGAGGACTCAATACACGTTGCTACAGCCATTAAGAACAAGTTAGACCTAGTGAGCAACGATGAAGAACTGAAACGTAAAGTGAACGCGGTGTTCTAGTACTATCATTTGTTTATTTACCTGTTTTCCTCATTCGTTGATTTTCTTCGTTCATTTTATCTATCTGTTGATGTAAAATCTAAGCTTTCAAAGGTACAGGTCGACTATTACGTCCACGGAAAGGGGGTGGAGGACTAAGTCTTGAGCATCAGATATTTCAAGTTATGTTCAGTCCACTGAATTTATTTTCAGATAAAATTTCTGTACATATTTTCTGTACATATACAACGATAGATAGTTTTAAAGTCTGGATGGCCTATCCATATCTAGATGGGTAAGGTAGTTAAGCAGAGGGTAATGGCTGGACTACTTTTCTACGTTAGTGAATTTATAATAACTTCAATATTAATGGTATGGCTGTTCCAAGTATCTCAGGCCGTAGGGAACATAGAAGTCCATATAAAAGGTCTTTTAGCAAGTTTTTTGACATTAGGGATCTTAGCGTACCTCTTCGGTCTTAGGCACGCCGTAGACGCAGACCACCTAGCTGCAATAGATAATTCGACTAGGAAGCTTGTTCAGGAGGGTAAGTCATCACTATTCACTGGGTTATTTTTCTCATTAGGGCACTCTACTGTAGTAATCCTTCTTTCAGTAGCATTGATGCTTGCCACTCGTGCTATAGAGTCTAGTATCCCTCAACTCGAAAATGTAGGGTCTATTATAGGGACGTTAGTGAGTGGGTTCTTTTTATACATCATAGGTTTTCTCAATTTTATCGTATTAATTGAAATATACAAGTTGTTTAAGGAAGCAAAAGAAGGCAAAATGAACGAAGATAAGTTGAACGATACCTTATTGAAAAGAGGTTTTATGAATAGGTTTTTTAAAAATCTGTTTAAAATAGTAAACAGCCAGTACTACCTCTATCCTATAGGGTTCTTGTTTGGTCTAGGTTTCGATACTGCCTCTGAGACCGCCCTCTTAGCTATTAGTGCAGGGACTGCAGGTGCGTTCACCAGGATACCATTATGGACGCTGTTGGTCTTCCCCCTTCTCTTTACGGCTGGTATGACTCTTATAGACACTACTGATGGTCTCTTCATGAACGGAGCGTATAGATGGGCGTTCATGGGACACCCTATAAAGAAAGTCTGGTATAACCTGACAATGACTGTGATATCTGTTTTGGTCGCGTATGTGGTTGGCAGTCTAGAACTCCTGGGACTAGTGCAGTCAGAGTTTAACTTGAACGGAGGACTTTGGGACGCAATAGCGTTGATAAATGGGGGCGTATGGTGGGGGAACATTGGAATAATAATTATAGCAACATTTGCAATAGTATGGGTTTCATCTATAATTATTTATAAAACAAAAATTAGAAAGTATGAAATATAATATATAAGTGTTTTTATTTTTAATTCCATGTAATAGAGTTAAATATGTGCTTTATAAATGGGAAGAAAGCTGTGGTGGGCAGTTTCAGCGAGAGTGTTAAGTTTATACAACTCCATCTAATGTTTTTGCATAATGCCGGATGTGGGTATGTATCCCGAAAGGCTTGCATACGGACAGCCCAAGATGTGCAGGTTCCCCTACTTAGACGGTATCCCGTCTAGGTGGGTTGGGGTTACCCCTTGGGGCGGAGGAGGGTGAAGGAAGACCCGCTCTCCTCCCGTGACAAGGGTTGATGATCGATATCAAGTATGAGACCCGATGAAACCAAACCCCAAGGAAAGATCTATGATGTGTTGATATACCCCAAGCTGAGCGAGGTTAGACGAGATCGTAAGATATCTCGAGGAGCTTTTTGGAGCTCCTAAAACGCCAGTCCTTTACCTCAACTTTCCCTATTTCCCCTGTGTAGTTAGTGTGTGGTTTGTTGCAGGCGTTCACGTTCCAACCCGGTATTACAACGATACTGAGGACCTTTACCTCAGGGGGGACCGGGAAGAGGTCGTACATCTCATCTCCATACTTCCTTTCAGCTTCCTCCCTGGGTAACTCCTCCTTAATTATTGCAACGTTCTCCTCAATCTTCCTGTTGGCGAGAAGATTTATCTCACCGATCTCCTCCTCAGAAGGCTTTCTATCATGTTGTACTGTCAACCTCCCGTGACTTCCGCTCACATAAACGCTAGCCGTCCACTTTGCCCCCAGTACCTTCCTGACAGATCCCTTGAGGACGTGGAGAGCTGTGTGAGTCCTCACTTCTACTTGGTCCATGAACTCAGGTAGAATAGTACATTATAGGTTTTTCCTAGGGAGATACGTGAAGTCGATCACGTTGATTTTTCGTCTTTAAAACCCCAGACCAGCAAGAGATCCGAGAGGGGAAGTTGAGTGACCTCCTTTTCCCTCTTCACGTTTTCTTCCTAGAGCGTGGAAAACTAGCCCTTTAGCTAGGAGGAGATCGGGTAAAGAACACTTTAAGCATTGAAGACGCCTGGATTTTCAAGAGTCGGGATTAAGACTTTTTTGTCTCCACAGCAATTACAATATCATGAGAATTGAACTGGACCTTACGGGCCTGTGTTGTTCTGTTCCTCAGATGCTAGTGTACTCAAACCTAAAGAAGATGAAGGAGATGGACATCCTGGAGATCGTGGTCGAGAAGGGCAGCTCTCAGGAAAGGGACGTTTTGGAAGTGCTAAACTACTTTGGTCTTGAGCCCCAGGTCTCAGAGAGGAACGACGGTAATGTTGTGTACCTAGTCTCGAAACGGAGGACATTCTAGGATTTCATAAAATAAACCTCTTTATAACTTGAGGAAGACCTCTAGTGCTAAGGTCAGCCGTACCTCAACGACATCCCCAGCCCGTACCTTGGGAAGCTCCAGACTATGTTCTGGTATGGGCAGGCGATCCTGCACGCTCCGCACTCCACGCAGTTCTCATAGGAAAGCACTAGCCTCCTCCCGTCCCATGTATAGACGTTGGCAGGACACACCAGTATGCAGGGTTGGGGCTCACCATTCACCTCCTTACACTTCTGGCAAGTAGCGTTATCCTTCACGCTTAGGTGTGGTCTCTCGTCCCTCTTGTACCTTAACGTGTAGAGCTTCTCCTCAACTCTCATGCTGTCACCTCCATTAGGAGAAGGGCGTGTTTCATCAACTTCCACGGGTTTTCCCTGATCCCAGACATGGATATACTCCCCCCAGTCCAGGAGGTGGCGACGTCAATGGCTGAGGAGACGTAGAACCTGAGGTTCTCCTCCTTTACCAACTCCCTGATCAGGGACCTCCCCTTCACGATCTGGGATATTTCAGGATCCCTAAGGAGAGACCTCTCGTACCCTTCACATCCGTCCCTGGCTACGCTCTCCCCTGCTAGTGCCCCTGAGATCACTGCAGGTCCGATCCCGTTGAAAGTGATGGGGTTCACTAGGCCAAGGGCGTCCCCGACTAGGTAAACGTTTCCTGAACAAGGCCTCCACTCAGGGTACCCGTTCTCTGGTATGATCTTAGCTGAGTACTCCCTCAGGGAAAAGCCCTTCACGAGTTCCGGTATACCTAGGTACCTCTTGACTTCCTCCAGGACGTCTTGCGGTCTGAGCTTATGTCTCAGGAGCGACCTCATGTGCACTCCTATCCCGAAGGCTATGGAGTCCTTATAGGTGTAGAGGAACCCGGCCCCCGGCACAGGGTCCTGGAAGAGGTACCTGACCGAGATCCCCTCTAGGTCTGAGGATAGCCCTAACCTCTTGTTTACCTCGTCCTTGTTAAGGGAGTACACCTCCTTAACGGTTTGCACGGTCTCCTCTGGGGTCAGGTCCCTCCTCAGACCCATGTCCATAGAGACGAGGGGATTAGCCCCCTCAGCTAGGATTATTGACTTACCATACACCTCCCCCCTGTCAGTGACGACTTTTTCTCCCTCTACCTTAAGCGCAGTCGTCTTGTTTAGGACCAACGCTCCTGCCTGTTCCGCTTGGGAGGCCATCCACTTGTCCAGCTTCAGTCTCCCTGTGGTGATTAGCCTATCCCTAGGTCTCACGTTTATCTCCACCTCACCCTTTCCCAACACTAACCTCACCCTCCTCACTTCCCTCTCCAACGGGGGCTCCGCCCCGAAGACCCTCAGGTCCTCAACCCTCACCATTGCCCCTGACACGTTTTTAGCCCCAGGTTCGGACCCCCTCTCTATTACCAGGGTCTTTAACCCCATCTTGGACGCCACGAGTGCTGAGGCGCTCCCAGCTGGTCCTGACCCTACTATTATTAGGTCATACATGCTCACAACCTCCTCAAGAGCTCTGGGACCACCTTGAACAGGTCCCCTACCAATCCGTAGTCGCAGTTGCTGAATATCTGCGCCTCAGGGTCCTGGTTCACCGCTATGACCTTCCTTGCCCCGGAAATGCCCACTAAGTGCTGGACTGCCCCAGAGATACCCAGGGCTAGGTAAAGCTTAGGTCTTATGGTCACCCCGGTCTGACCCACCTGCCTGTCTTTAGGGTACCAACCTGAGTCTGCTAGGGGCTTCGTTACCCCCACGACTCCCCCGAGTCTGCTCGCTAACTCCTCAGCCATCTTTATGTTCTCAGGGTCCCTTATACCCCTACCCACGCCCACCACGACATCAGCCTCGGCTAGGACGTTCCTCCTCTCCAGTTTCCTGTGCTCCAGAACCTTGAACCTAGTGAATAGGTCCTCCACTTCCTCCCTGATAACTTCCCCCTTCCTCTCCAGGAGTATTGGCCGGAATACTCCAGGTCTCACGGTCACCATCACTGGTCTGCTCTTGGGGCATACGATCGTTGACATCTCCTTCCCCCCGAAGTCCGGCCTAGTGGAGTTCAGGACTCCCTTGTCGTCCACATCGAAGCTCGTGCAGTCAGCTATGAGGCCAGTGTCAACTGTGATGGCTGTGGTTGAGGCTAGTTCCCTGGAGTTCCTTGTCCCAGGGAAGAGTACTGCCTCAGGTTGGTATTTCCTCACCAGTTTAGATAGGGCTTGGGTGTAGACGTCGTTATCGTAGAGGTTGAAACCCTTGGTCACCCCAACGTAGACCTTGTCAGCACCGTGCTTGAATGACCCCTCCACCGCGTTGTCCACGTTGTCCCCAACCACCACTGCAGAGAGGGAGGTCGACATCAGGTCAGCTATTCTCCTCCCCTCAGCCATTATCTCCCATGAGGCTGGGTTCACGGTGGTATCCATGTGGTCCACGTAGACCCAGACCTCTCCCTTTACCTTTACCTTAGGTTCCGGTTTTACGTACCTCTCCTCATACCCCTGGTCTCCCTGCAGGGACTCCCTTATCTTCTGGACCAACCACTCAACAGCGTCCGGGTCTTCCAGTCTCTTGACCTCAGGGTTCCTGGTCTTGGGAGGAGGGTGTACCTTTATGACCTTGGTGGGTGAACCTGCCAGGCCTATCTTACTGGGCTCGGCCCCAATGTCCTCCTTGGTGAGCTTGGGTATCTTGGCTGTCTTTGCCCTGATCAGGGAGTTTATGTCTGGTTCCCTGGGTCTCCCGGTCTCCAAGATAGTGAGGACTGCAGGTATCGGGAGCTCCACCACCTCCTCCTCGTTCTCAGTAGCCCTCACAGCGACGACTCTCCTCTGGTCGAGTTCCTTGACCTCCTTTACGTAACCTAGGACGGGTATTCCCAACCATTTAGCAGTTTGAGGGCCTACCTGCTCTGTCTCCCCGTCCACAGCTCTCCTCCCGAACAGGTACAGGTCGGCTCCCCCGAGCTTCGTGATGGCCTTAAACAGCGTGTAGGAGGTAGCCCAGGTGTCAGCCCCAGCCATTGCCCTGTCCGTGATCAGGTAAGCTTCGTCTGCCCCCATAGCTAGGGCGTCCCTAAGGGCCAGTTCACCCTGCGGGGGGCCCATGGTGATTACCGTCACCTTGCCCCCGAACCTTTCCCTAAGCCTTATGGCCTCCTCAATCGCGTACAGGTCTGGGGGGTTCACAACTGCAGGAACCCCTTCCCTCACCAACGTGTTCGTCACGGGGTCAACTCTCAAGTCGTCAGCGTCCGGGACTTGCTTAATTGAGACTATTATTCTTACCATGAATACTCAATGATAATTACGAAACTCGCATATATATATTCTACTACGAATATTGCAGACATAACTAGGAAATTTTAATTCAGGCCCTGGAATAAGGTAGGGCAATAGTCCTGTACATTTCTGAAGGGCTTCGGTTAAACCCTAGGAAAACCGACAAAGAGGCTGACGTGACTTGACGACTCCTCCTAGTACCATGGGACTAAGGTTCCACAAAGTTCTCGTGGAGGATTTGGTAATAGGACGTGGTGTTATGTACCACGAAGTAGAGGGGAATCGCCTCCACGTAGCCGAATCCGCCATCCACGATAACTGTCTGACCGACTACCAGGGGAGTGTCTATGACCAAGTCCTGTCCAGTCGGATAGAGGTTCACCACCTTACCCGTAGATGCGTTGATGACCTGGATGTACTGGAAGTCGGGGTTCAAGACGTAACCGTCCACATACGTAGGGCCTATGAGCCCCGGTGCCAGCTTCACTAGACTATCGTTCCAGATAAGCCTCCCGTTACTCAAGTTGAGTGCCATTATTAGGCCATCCTTTCTATCGTTTACCATGACGATACCGTGGACTATGGCTGGGCTCTCTCCGTTGTTTGCCCCCGTTGGGACAGCGTACCCTGAGACGTTTCTCACCCAGATAATCCTCCCGTTGGTAGCGTTCAAGGATACCACGATTTCCCTGGCCAACGTCTCATTCGGTAGAATACCGTGGCGTATAGGATAACCTGAGATGAACCCGTCCACGACGTAGTCTCCTGAAACAGCCATTACTGCGTCTCCAGGACCAGAATCGTAAGTGAAGGGCAAGTATGTTCTCCAGACCACCTTTCCATTGGTACTTACCCCCACAATGCTTGAGACGTTTACGGGGTAGGATGAAGAAAACCCAGCTACTATAATTGGACTAGTCAAGTTGACGTAGTCCAGGCTCGCCATATTTGCTGTCCCGAACGGACCCAACTTCCACTCCAGCTTTCCGGTCGTGGCATTCAGGGCGTAAATGAACCCATCACCGTCATCGAAGTATATCGTCCCGTTAAGTATGAGCGGGGTAGGCATGACCTGGGACTTGGTCACGAAGAACCAGATAGGTCTTCCGTCGGAAGCGTTTAGGGCCATGAGCCCTGAGAGGCCGGTGAACTGCCCCCTATGACCCCCTCCGTATGCGTTCAACAACCCCTGACCGTAGGTGAAGAACGCCCCTCCTAGACCCACGTAGACAATATCGTGGTATATGAGGGGTTGGGACATTAATGTACTTGGGATCATGTCGATGAACACCGGCTTTCCGTTCTCTGCGTCAATGGCGTAGAGGAAACCGTCGGAAGCAGCTATGTACACCATCCCGTTGGCGTAAGAGGGAGGGACGGCGTCTCCCATCATCTGGACGTAACCTTCCCTGAACTGTGGGGTGTAGTCCTTAATCAAGTTCACCCAACCGCTGATGTTTCCTAGCTGGAAAGCTGGCATCTCCTGCTGGAAGACCCAGCTCACGTTTAACTCCCCAGGTATTGACGGGACCCTGTTGGTGGAATTGTCAAAAAGCGTCCAAGACCCGTTGGTAAGACCAGGTGAGTTCTCTTGGAAATAGGTAACGCAGACAGGAAACCCATCAACCGTGTAAAGGGAGGAAGGAGACGACTGGACCTTGTAGAGCAAGACCGACGGGGAGCGTCCCTGCACCCCGTTTGAGTTAACGTGGGAGGTGAAGTACAAAAAACCCACTGCAGTCCCGATCCCTAACCCAACAATTAAGGCTATTACGACGCCTAACCAATTTCTTAACTGCATGGACATTTAATGTAACTAACAATTTATAAGATTTTCTCGTGTTAATTAAATTTTTATTAAATTATCATGCAGAGGTGTTCTGTAGAAGTTGGAGAGGAACTAGTGGGGTTAAGCGCTTTGAGAGCTGGGCCCAACTCTCAAGGTCATCGACGGGTAAAACGTCATCCCCCAGGTCTAGGACGAGGCTTACAGACCGTTCTGACTCCTCAGGGTGAGGTCTGCATTCCCTCTCTGACCCTAGCGAAAGATAGATGTCCTCTCCAGTGCTAGACAGTCTCGATCATCTCTCATGACCTTGAGGAAACCCTTATGAGGGCTACCTTAAGCAGAGATGGGGCAGTACCGTATGGACCCTAAAACACGGAAGGGGCTAAAACCTGGGGGTAGCCTTCGACGTTGCCGTGAATTTTCTATTACTAATTTCTGTTTATTTAAACTCCACCATATTCCTTTCCTATTGTTTGTTAGAAAATAATCAAACTTTCCCTGGACTTAGTAGTACTCAGTATGAAGATTTGCTAAAAACTTAATCTTATTTTTAGATATTTTTAACCTAGAATAGGGCTAATATTTTTTAATAATTTAGAGAATCCCATCATCGAGAAAAAAATGAAAAGGATATATGTGTTACTCCTAATCCCCCTTTTTATGGGCTTCATAGCCCTAGGTTCGACCAACTCCACTCTTCAACAACTAAATCAGAGCATAGCTGCGCTGTCCAACCACACTGCTGACTACCCTGCGGTCTCTGTCCCCTCCTGGCTTGACACTGGAAGCAACGCGTGGATGTTGACCGCAGCGACCTTCGTGGGTCTCCAGAGCGTCCCTGGTGTGGCGCTCTATTACGCTGGGCTTTCCAAAAAGAAGTACGCTATAAACAGCGCCATGATGGTGTTCTACGCGTTCGCCGCGGTGTTGGTAATATGGATGATTGCTGGGTACAACTTCGGGTTCGGGAAGCCCCTCCTGGAGATAAACGGTTTCGGGATATTGGGTTCCCCCACACCTGCAACTGCAGGACTGTATGAGGGATCCCAGACCATATACGGGCCAGGGAACGTTCCGTTGGACATCCCGACCTCCACGTATATATTCTTCCAGTTCGTGTTCGCTGCCATAACTCCTGTGCTGTTGGCTGGCGGTGTCCTGGAGAGGATGAACTTCAAGGCTTGGATGGTCTTCGTGCCCCTCTGGTCCCTCCTAGTGTACAGCCCCGTAGCCTATTGGCTATTTGCAGGAGGGTGGTTGAACCAGCTGGGCGCAGTTGACTTCTCTGGCGGTTACGTCATCCACGTTGACGCCGGTGTCGGAGCGTTAGCTGCGGCCCTCGCCGTGGGACCGAGGATGGCGTCCGAGAGGAAGCTAGAGGCGCACAGTTTACCCCTAATACTAGCCGGTGCTGGCCTCATATGGTTGGGGTGGGACGGTTTCAACGGTGGAGACCCAGGAGGGTCCACCATAGACGCGGCGATCGCTGTGTTAAATACCAACATTGCGACAGCAGTAAGTGCCATAACCTGGATGTTAATGGATATGAAGTTCTTTGGTAAGCCCTCCTTGGTGGGAGCTACTTCCGGAGCCATAACTGGTCTGGTAGCCATAACCCCAGCGGCTGGTTACATAAACGGGTTCTACGCGATGTTGATAGGGATAGCTTCAGGATCCCTCCCCTGGTTAGCCCTGTATAAACTAGAGCCTAAGTTCAGGATAGATGACAGTCTAGGCGTGTTCTCCACCCACGGTATAGCTGGGATCGTAGGGGGTATACTGACAGGTGTGTTTGCAGACCCCAACGTGACAAAGTACGTGGACCCTGCGTTGGTAGGAGCTCTATACGGTAACATAGCGCAAGTGGGCATACAGGCCCTGGGAGCAGCGGTGGTGTTCGTCTACGACTTCGCAATAACGTACGGTCTTCTCAAGGCAATAGGGCTGTTCATACCTCTTAGGGCACCTCCGGAGACCTTGAACGTAGGAGACTACGCAATGCACGGAGAGGTAGCTTACTTAGAGACCACCACAGGAGGAGAGGAGACAAAGAAGGCGGAGGCTGAAGAGAAGAAGAAAGAGGAGTGAAACTTTAATTTCCTCGCTATTTTTGACCGTTTTTTTGGAATTTCGTTTTTGGCGTAGTTGCTGTTTAACGCTCTCTTGCCAACCAGTGAAGGTTCCCCTACACGAGGTTCCCATGTATTGTGAGAGGAAACCACATACCAGTGAATGTAAAGTTTTTAGGAGTTAACCCGCACATCTCAAGTTACCTTACTCCCTTTCGGGATAAACACCCTCTTCACTCCTACCCTTACCAGGACGTCCACATAATATTATAGTCCGCGTAAGGACTCCGTTAAAGATGAGGAAAGCTTAGCCCTTCTAGGAAAGAAATTTGGGATCTCCAACCTTCATAAATACAAGGAGGTTCTGGGACTGTGGAGCCGACGTGGGAGTAAAAGCCATATTAGTAACTAATATGGGTATATGTAAAACCTTTGATCCCTACCCCAAGTCCAGCAGGGAGGAATTCTTTGATAATGAAGAAGTCTTAGACAACGTGGAGAAACTATTGGAAGGTAAGTTCTGGCCCTTGATAATAGGCCCTAAGAGGACTGGGAAGACCTCAATCCTTAAAATAGTAAGTAAAGAGCTCAATGGAGTCTACGTTGACGCTACCGGGATAAACTCCCTTAGGACACTAGCGAACGAGCTGGTCGACTCACTCAGTTTTAGAGTCCTGGTTGACCTGAGGATATTGAAGGTTGAGGTTACCAAGAGACCAGTCAAGGGGTTACAGACTATTCTGAGCAAACTTGGAGGATGGATCATATTAATAGATGAGGTGCAGAACATAGTCTCACCCTGGTTTATCTCATTCCTTTCCAGCGCATATGGGTCTTTATGTACCTGTTGCTGAACTTCTGGAAAGGTAGAGACTACGATAGTCCTTATGAAGGGCGCGATGAAGCAGTCTAAGAGAGGACCAAGAGGTCTGTTACTTTTACCACTCTAACTGTCCAGAGGACTTCATCCCCGCATTGAAAGGCGAGGTTTTCTTTTTCTTTTATAAAAATTAAGATATGAAATTTTATGAATATTCCTACAAAAAATCTTACTTTCTATCTTCTCCTTCTCCGACGCAAGAACCTTACTCCTAGGGCGATTATCACCACTATTATCACTAGGAAGACTGATCCTGCTGCATCTGAACCTGACGAAGACTGTGATGACGGCGGTGAGGAGGTGGTGCTAGAGGTCTTCTGAGTGGTGGAGGAAGACTGAGTTCTGCTGCTGGAAGTGGTATTCGTTGAGGTTGTCGTTGTCTTTGTTGTCGTAGTATTCGTGGTGGTGGTCTTCGTGGTAGTAGTATTCGTAGTGCTAGTCTTTGTTGTCGTAGTATTCGTGGTGGTATTATTTGAAACCTTGACACTCTTATGCCCGCTTACATTCTGTGGAACAGCATAAGAATAGTCTGGTTGGCCCACTGATAATGAGGCCAAACCGTCTCCTAGATATGTTACATGGACGTTAGTGGTAGCCTCTGCTGTGTCACCGCCGAAGGTGTAGTATGAAGGGAACGGTACATAGGTATTTGTTGAAATATTATAGTAAAGCAGGCCTATTTCCGCATTCAAGCTCTGAAACTGGGTTACCTCACCGTTTCCACCTCCTCCAAACACAAGTTCAGCATCGTAGTAATGACCAACTGTGGAGTTTATGCCCGCAGGAGTATATGTATATCCTGACACAGCAAAACCCGCAGCCTCCACAGATGGATCGTGTATCATGATTGTGTCAAACGTATATGGGGTGGGATTGGCTATGGAGGATCCGTTCTGTAGAACTGTGATTATCATCTTTATCTGGACACCTTGACCTTGAATAACGGTTTCATTCATCCCGAGGATAAAAGAGAAGGGCAGCTTGTAGTTTAACAATGGCAGATTTAAGTAATTTTCATAATAATAGTGTTGGTCAACATATCCATTGGGAGAGGTTATGCTTGTGTTTGAGAGTGTTGCACCATCCCCAGAAATATTAAGGACGCTATCTAATAATCCAACTAAGGACTCATTGGTGAGGAACAAAAGGACGTTCTGGGGCCAATAAACCTGTATCCCGTTGTTCGAGTCTACAACCACAAGTACTAGGTTGAGCTGAAGAGAAGCCATATATGGGTTTGATAAATTCGCAATAAATGCAGCCGTGGAGTTATACGCTAAGATCGAAGTTATGTTGGCCTCACCCATCACGCTACTAGTTACTACATAATAAGGCGTTGGCGTACCACTCTGGTTTAACACCCCATATGACGCCAGGCCTGTGGGGGCACCCTGTTTTCCAGATAATTCATGGTAAAGGTATGGGTTCACGTACTGAGGGTTGATATGGTACTCAAAATAAACGAATGCGGGCGTGGGATGTGGATTAAGGATCCGAAGGTAATATATGCCCCTGTTCAAATCCTTAAAGGTGTAGTTATACGATACAAGGCTCAAGTTGGTTATGGTCACAGGTGGGGACTCAAATACCGTTGACTGACTTGTGAGATCGATTAGCTGATACACCACAGTCTGATTGGAGGCACCTAGCACAGTCAGGTTAAAAGGTGATCCGAGAGTGGCATAATGGAGGGGAATAGAAATGTCCCTATCAGCAGGGACTGTAACATACGCACCCGCATACTGTGTTCCATTAACTACCTGTAAGCTACTTGTCACATTAAGATATATATAGACATCAGCAGGTCCATTATAAGCGTACACCACTAGGTAATACGTCCCCTCAGTGAACAGCACCCCATCTAAGTTAAGGGTACCGTTCTGTTCTGCTATACTGTTCCCGTTGATAATACCGGTAGAATTGAACTCGTTGAACTGCTGGGCCGTCATTATAGCCGTAGCAACGGAGATGTTACTTTCAGTAAAATAGACTCCAATAGTCGCATTGGGACTAGTGTTAGGCACTGTGAACTGATAAAAGAAGAAATAATTCGCTGGTATAGCCTCTGTGACGTTCTCAAAGTAGTGTATAGAATAGCTATTCTGTTGAGCCGTAACGGGGGTAACGTTTGTGGGTATACTAAGAAACTGGGTTGTCATGAAAAATACTAAAAGAATGGACAACCAACGATTATATTTCATAGTATAATTGATTCAAAATCTATATTTAAATCTAATCTTTAAGAAGTTGAACACAACCATAGATCTATTATCACGCCGTTCTCTCTAGGCCTTTCATGTTTGACTACTTTGGGAGAGTGACAAAGGAAAGGCGAATCTAACCCTTTAGGACGGGAGCAGGTCAGTGAAAACTATTCATAAAGAAACTTTTCCTAATATAATCTAGAAGGACTTAAACCTTCAACTTCTGCACGCTCAGTCAGGCTACGAAGACTTAGGGAAAATATTCCAAGGGATGAATCTAGAGCTCATGGTAACAGCCCAAGTATACGAAGCTGTGTGAGGGACGCCGATTAACTCCGCTATTTTGTGGTGTACTGTACCTTACTCACGGTTCACTGTCCATCCCTTGCAGTTCTCCTGACCCACTCCCTAGATTAATGAGAGAGTTTCCGTCTTAACTCACTAATTGAAGGACAAAATGTTTAGGGCTATCCCTCCTCCCGTCACTCCAGGTCTAATCCACCGGAGGCCGTCCAAACCTCGCCACTAATGACGCCCATAGGCAACGTAGTCATGAGAATAACAACTGTTCCGTCCAGGGACTTGGGCAACTAAAGCTTTATTCTTGTCATGAACAAAGTCCCCCGTGAGAAAAGAGATCTTCCTGGGGTGGTTTGGGACATTTCTGCAGTTATTAATAAGGTCGAGCTGGGGAGTGATCTCCGTTCCCTTAGCGACTGTCCTTCACCTCAACTCCCTGGGTATTGGCCTGATCGCAAGCGCCTTTTACCTGGGCTACGTCGTTACCTCCATCCCTTGGGGGGTGACCATTGACAGGTTCGGCCCAACCAAGGTTATCTCCTTGTCCTCCCTAGTCCTCCTCATCATCAACTTGTTGCTCTTCCTCAACCTAAGCTCCTTCACCTTAGTCTTCATAGCTTACCTCATGGAAGGGACGATAGCATCTGGGATATTCCCGTCGGCTATGAAGGTGGTGAGCTTGACTGAGAGCGGGTCGGGTCTGGTCTCATCCATAGCACTGTTGGACGGAGCCCTCCCGGTGACCATCCTCCTTCTTGGGGTTATCTCCCCTGTGCTCATCAAGGACTGGAGGTACCTCTTCCTCGCCCTCTCACTGGGATTCGCTATAGCCCTGATCCTTAGCTTAAGGGTTAAGGTGAATAACAGACCTATTGGGGTAAGACGGTCACTGACCATCCTGATGGACAGGAGGGTTGCCATAGCTACCGCAATGAGGTTTGGGGAGATGTGGTCCACGTGGGGTACCATCACATGGATATTCCCTCTACTGGTCCTATACCGGCACGTATCTACCTCCCTTTCTGGCGTCTTCTTGCTCCTCTTCGGGCTTGGTCAACTCCTGGGGATATTGGCCGTGGGCAGGTTGGTCAATGTGATGGGGGATAAGAAGGTCATCCTGATAAACCTACTCGGTTTTCTCCTCCTGACCGGTCTCGTGGCCGTCACGACGTCAACTATGCTCCTCATGGTTGAAGCGCTACCTCTGGGCGTATTCTCCTTCGCCTTCAGACCCCCTACAGACGCGTTAATAATAAAGGTTAGCGGTAACTTGAGAGCTGGGACCAGTATCGGTTTCACCAATTCAGTCTCCCAGGTCGCTACAATGGTTGTTCCCAGCTTCATAGGGCTAGTCCTCCTGGCCACTCACAGCTTTCCACTTTCCATGGTCAGTTTGGACTTAGGGTGCATCGTTTCAATCATCTGTCTATTTCTAATTTATGGAGGGGCATAGAAAATAATATACGATGGGATATTTATACAAATAAAAGTTGAATCCATGAAAGGTTAATAACTATCTCCTCATCGAGATGAATAACATATTATCACACGGATATAGTTATTTAAAATTAATCAGAACTATTTAAATTAAGACCTATTTAGATGAATATTTTTAAACATTTTTTCTGTATCCTCAAATATTTTTATAAGACCTAGGAGAGCGTGTTGATACGATGGTGATCCTTAACATGGGTAGAGTTACACATGGATAGACTGGCAGGGAAGGTTTTCCTGCTTTAACCTGGTTACGCTCCGGATCATCGCAACAAGGAAACCGATTTCATTGCTTCTTGCAGATACCTTCACGTGCAGTAAGTTGGTTCCATCAAAATTAGGAAACCTAGGAGCCGGTTTATTACTTTTTCCCATCAGTATAGGGTCAGGGTTAACGTCTGCGTGGTAGTTCCTTCATACGTAGAGAATGCTCTGTCTAGAATAGTTTATAATTTTCATTACTTAATAGAGATGGGTGACATTGTGGTATTTGGAGCCTTCGGTCCCTTTTTTGAGGACTTTGAAATAGGAATGAAAATCAAACACAGGCCTTGCCGTACTGTCTCTCAGTACGATAACGTGCTGTGGTCTGCGCTAACCTTGGACTATACTCCCCTATACCTAGACGAGACCTACGCGTCCCTGACTAGCACGGGGAGGATCTCAATAAATCCTAGATTCGTTCACTCCCTGGTGGTTGGTCTCTCCACTAGGGACACGAGCCTAAACACTATGGCGTTCCTTGGGGTAGACTACGAAAAGCTACACGCACCTGTCTTCCCTGGGGATACCCTATGCGTGGAATCGGAGGTTGTGACCAAAAGGGAGTCTAAGAGACCCAACGTCGGCGTAGTTAGCTGGGTAGTTAGGGCTTTCAATCAGAAGGGAGAGATTGTGTACGAGACCAAGAGGAGCAACCTCATTTACAAAAGGCAGGAGTCCCCCTGGATAAAGTACCTAGAGGCCAGAGACCTTGTAACCAAAAATAGGGAAAATAAGGACTACAGGAGAGACCCCATAGCCTCTCAGGAGCTGTCTCCTTCCCATCCAGGTTGGTGGGGGAGGTTCCTAGAGGACTTCTCCCCTGGTCAGGTCATGATACACAGAATTGGTAGGACAGTCTATCAATACGATAATCTGTTGAGCACTGTTGTCTCCATGAACGTGGCAACTCTACATTTCGACAGCGAGTACATGCTCTTTCACGAATACGGCGAACCCGTAGTACAGGGACCCCTCGTCGTGGGGATAGCGTGCGGAATTTCCTCCACGGAACTTGGAGTAAACTTGGCTAGGGACCTAGGCATCAGGGAACTTAAGCTCACTTCCCCCGTCTTCGATGGTGACACACTCCACGCCAAGACTGAAATATTGGGCGCGGAACCTCTGGAGACCACGGGAATAGTCAGGGCGAAGACCACCGTATTCAAGGACAACTTCTCCAAGGAAGTTGGAAGTTTTGTGAGGGAACTCGAGATTTACAGAAAGGGATTTTCCCCTTGGGTGAAAATATGGAAAGAGTGAGGTGTTCCCCCGACTCTTCCGGGGACCTCCTGGAGACCTTGAGGGCTCTCATACCGACAAACGGTGTGATAGCAGTAGGTGGAATGTCTGGTTCCTCCTTACCCAAGGTCTTTCCCAAGGTTCTAAAGGAGTTGTTAAGGGGAGGAGATTACTCCATTACTCTCCTCACTGGAGGCGCGACCTCGGAGTCATTTGAGGAGAGCATATCCGAAGTCTCGGGTTCTTTTAAGGCCAGGTATCCCTTTCTGAGTGGGGGAGTCCACAGGGACATGGCCAACTCACTGTCCTTAAGGTTTTTCGACTACGGACTGTACAAGTTCAACAGAATGGTCAGAAACGGTTCGTTCAGTATCGATCTAGCCGTGATAGAGGGGACTGCCATAGATGACCAGTGTAGGGTCACTCCGTCCCTCTCCTTGGACTCCTCCACGTCCTTCTTGAAGGTAGCTAGAAAGGTCGTAGTGGAGGTTAACGTGTCCAAGCCTGACCTTGAAGGTATCCACGACGTAGTGGACGTGGACGGGCCAATTTCCCTAACCCGTGTCAGAGACAGGATAGGGTCCCCAAAGATTAGGATCCCTAAGGATAAGATATCAGGGGTAGTCATCTCCGACTCTAAGGAGAGCTCCTCAGGTGCCTATAAAACCCCTTCGGTTGCTGAGGAGAGGGTGTCAAGAAACTTAATGGACTTCCTGGTCCAGGAGATAGGCAAGGGACACACGAGAGAGCTCTACGAGAGATCAAGGTTTGTGATTCAGCCAGGTGCGGGGTCGTTATCCAGCGCCATGTCCACTGAGGTCCAGGAGAGAGATATGAGGGTGAGCATCTGGGCTGAGACTCTACCCGTGAAATGGGCATTTTTGTTGGGAGAAAAGGTGGACAGTATAACCTCTTCAGCCCTCTTCGCCCTCCACGGGGAGGAAAGGTACTTGGAGGAGTTCTATCAGGCCTTCTCCATGTTCAAGGACCTCACCATAAGGGGGCAAGAGGTCACCAACAACCCTGAGGTGATCCAGAGACTGGAGCTAGTGTCCATCCTCCAAGCAATAGAGGTCGACATTTACGGAAACGTTAACGTATCCCACATCGGTGGGAAGGTATATAACGGAGTTGGAGGGTCAGTGGACTTCGCTCCCAACGCGTATCTGACCGTGATAGCCCTCCCTTCTACGACATCTAACGGAAGGGTATCTAGGGTATCCCCCATGGTAAGCCACGTGGACATACCAGAACACTACGTTGATGTGGTAGTGACGGACCAGGGATATGCAGACCTAAGGGGTCTCTCCCCGTCCGAGAGGGCTGAGCTCTTGATAGAGAAGTGCGCTCACCCAACGTTCAAGGACAGCCTCCTGAAGTATCACGAGAAGGTGAAGTTAAAGGGACATGAGGGGCACGACCTGGTGGAGATGTCGAGGATCTGGGGCGTGATAGCTTGAAGGAGGTCCTGGAGGTCATAGGACACTCGGAGGAGGTAGACCTGCTACTCTCCTCGGTGGACAGCCTCATGGAGAAGTATAACGTGGGCTATTGGAACGAGATGGACAGCAAGGAGGAGTTCCCCCAGGAGTTCTTCAAGGAGTTCGTGGGAAGTGGCTTCGGCTCCATCCTCATCCCAAAGGAATTTGGGGGCGCTGGGCTCGGTACGAAGGAGGCTTCCCTGATCCTCAGGGAGATTAACAGGCTTGGAGGGAACTCCTACTTCGTTCACGGGCAGTATTACAACCTAGCCCTCCTAAATAAGTGCGCCTCCCAGGAGCTCAAGGAAAGGATATTCCCCGAGATGGTCAGAGATAACTTGCTGGTCTTGAGCTTAGCCTTGACCGAACCTGAGGCTGGGTCTGAGAGTACGAGGATAACGACCTTCGCGGAAGAGAGAGGGGACAGGTACGTAATAAACGGTCGAAAGGTATTCATCTCAAGGGTGGACAGGACTGACTTCTTAGTGCTGGTAGCTAGAACTAAGCCTTACAACGAGGAGAGGAAAACCGAAGGGATCTCCATGTTCCTAGTTGACATGAGGCAACTGAAGGGACAAGTTGAAATGAGGAGAATAAGGACCATGTCCAACACCGACGCCTATGAGCTCTACATCAACAACTTGGAAGTAACACGGAAGGACCTGCTGGGGAAGGAGAACGATGGGTTTAAGTGCCTGTTGAGGTGCTTAAACGCGGAGAGGATAATGATAGCTGCAGAGATGGTAGGGAACACGGAGTACTTCTTGGAGAGGGCTGTGGACTACTCCCGGGAGAGAAGGGTGTTCGGAAGGCCTATAGGCCAGAATCAGGGAGTCCAATTCCCACTGGCCCAGGCTTACATGGAGCTCATGACTTCCTCAACTACCTTGAAGCAGGCACTGGACCTCTATGAAACCAGTTCCGATGAGAGATCAATAGGTACCTTCGCCAACATCGCCAAATTTAAGGCTACCGAAGCTGCCTGGTACGCTGGGAATGTGGCTATGGACGTTTACGGGGGGCTGGGGTATGCGCGGGACTTGGGTATTGAGAGGAAGGTTAGGGAGACTAGGCTCTTCCTCGTTGCTCCAATATCCAAAAACTTGATCTTAGCTGATATTGCCCATAACGTACTTAAGCTACCGAGGTCATTTTGATTTAATTTATATAAATTATATGAGTATATAAAGAGCAGGTAACCTAGCTGGATTGGATGGTTTCGCGAAAACCCCAACGTTCTCGTAAACCACGTTCATTTCAGCCCTCCTGCTCTGTCAACCTACGCACTAAATCCTCGGCGTCCTTATAGTTGTAACTTCTAGATAGCTCTATTTTACTCGCCTCCATGGACCCTTCAGCATGCACCATGAGGGTGAGAAGGTAACCGGTCAGGTGACTGGATCCAAGTTCCTTAGCTATCTTCAGAAGCTTGACCCTCTCCTTTCCGTCCACTGCGCCTCTAAGATACTTAGATATAACCTCTCCCTCAGGGCTAGACAGATCCTCCTCCGAGGGCATAGTACTTATTATACCCCCAGATATGTCTATAAGGTCCCTAACTATGTCGTGGAAATGGGCGTTGGAATAGAGTTTTCCCACGTTAGTGAAAGTGGGATTGGGTATAGCCACTTCCTCATCCACTATGGGATTCATGGCTGCGGCGATGGCTGTTGCTTTCATGACTTCCTTGTACATTACTATGTCCACTATTTCGTCCCTAACCTGCTTCTCGTTCAGAATTCCGTTGGCTAACGCCATTAACCTTGACGCACCCAAGAAAAGGTTTGAGGTGGCTATCCTATACGAGACTGCAGTGAACCTATGGAACGTTGCGAATAAACTCGCCACTATTCCGCTATACTTAGTCTCCTTAAAGAGGAACACCCTGTCCCACGGTACGAAAACGTCCTGGAAGACGGTAAGGGTCTCCAACTCGTAGTCCTCCCTGGACAGAACTGACGAGGAGTTACCCTCCAGCTCGTCTATGGGTCTCACATACATTTTCAGTCCCTCAGCGTCAGCTGGAACTGCGAAGGCAATTGAGTACTCACCTTCTCCCTCTCTCATGGCCCTAGTCGGTATAACAATTATCTCGTTGGAGACTGCCCCTTGCGTGGTGTGGGCTTTGGCACCCCTTACCCTTATCCCCTTTTCATTGACCTCTGTGACCCTTAAGTACATATCTGGATCCTCTTGATCCCCAGGCCTCTTGGACCTATTTCCCTTTACGTCCGTCTGGGCTGTGGCCATGGTAAGGTCGTTCCTGGACACGTAGTCGAAGTAGGATGATAACCTCTTGAAGTAGTCAGTCCCTACCTCTCTGTCTAGCTTCCTGGTAGCGACCATGAGGGCGAATAAAGCGTCTGTACCTATCGCCTGGGAGATGTTGAAAACTCCGTTACAGTACATGGTGAGGCCATATATAAGCTCGTGTCTGTCTAGTAAGTCACGTGAGTTCCTGGGGACTGTGAAGAACTTACTAACCCTACCCTCCGAGATCCTCTCTCCGTACTCGAAGAGCTTCGAGGCATGTTTTACAGCTACCCTCAGCGTAGGATGGACAGTAACGTCGACTAACTTTCCCCTATAATAAACTTTTCTTTTATCCCTCAACGACTCAATAAATTCGCCTTTTGTCCTCATATGTTCACTATCACTTATTAGGATAATTAATTTTCCTATCCATAGGTTGTTCAAGAGGTCGAGGAACTCATCGAACGCGCATCACGGTCTCTCTGCCTCATATCCCAGACTTTTCCTATGTACACAACCGTTGATAGAAGAGATTCAGACTTTGTCCTTTAAGGCGAGGGAGAGGTCAGAGGATCTATGGCACCCTCAGGAACTATTTAAGGGACTCACGGAATCCCGTTAAAAACATTAACCGCGTCACCATCGTTATTGACCTATTTAAGGTTTATTATTGTTGAAAATAATATATACCTATGTATTCCAAATATCCTCTAAAACTGGTTTCAGTAAATCTCCTCCATGAGGGGTGCTGGACGAGTTACCTGAGCGATAGAATGGAAGTCATAGCCCATAAGACGAACGGGAGGATATACAGGGACTTGGTTTTGGGTGACCAAAGGGGGTTTACTGTCCTCAAGAAACTCGACGTAAAAACCAGGATAGAGGAGATACGCAACGTGAACTATCTAGAGGGGAATAAGGTCCTTGTTGACATGACTCTTTCCTATCATAACTCGATTTTCTCCATCCTTAACTTCCACAATATATTACTACTGGAACCGACCATTGTCCACGGAAACGAAATGTGGAACTTCCTGGCTTACGAGTATCAGGTCAGGGACGTGGTTAAGGAGTTGGAGGGAGTGGCAAAAATTAGGGATGTGTCTGTCGAAGACTATCACTATGAAAAGCTTACCGAGAACGAGCTGAAGACTCTGACCACAGCACTTGAAATGGGATACTATAACTTTCCAAGGGGGGCCAGTCTAAGGGACTTGTCAATGAGGTTGAAGAAACCCAAGAACTCGGTCATCCACGATCTAAGGAGCGGTGAAAGGAAAATAATCAGAGCTATGCTGGAAATGTTAAGGGGTGGACACCTGCGGGAAGCATGAACTTCTAACCTTAAGTGAATATAGGTGACCACTTCCTCAGTTTTATGAATCGTAACGTTAAATTGAAATTAAAAACTAGAGGATAACGCTTTTGTTAAGATATATTTATATAGTTGATTGGTTTATGAAACTATAATGGCAGACTCTTCCAATTTAAAACAGTCTCCAGACTGGTACGTAGCTAGGGTAGACAGGCTACCCACGTGGGGGTTGACCTACGCGTTGATATGGGCAATGGGGTTCTCATTTTTCATAACCCTCTACGACGTGATAAACGTGGGTTTCGCTCTTCCCTACATACCCTTCGTGGTCACAGCGGGTCAGGCATCGCTCATAGCCTCTCTGGGCCTCTTCGGTTACGTTGTCGGAGCGCCTATCTTTTCCTACATTGCTGACATAGTGGGAAGGAGACCGACCCTGATGTTTACAGCCCTCCTGACTGCCATAGGGAGTTTCGGGGACGCCCTCTCAGTCAACTATCCCATGCTTGCTGTTTTCAGATTTATAACTGGAATGGCCATAGGTGCTGACCTCGTACTAGTGATGACCTACATGGCTGAGATGTCCCCCGCCTCAAAGAGAGGACAGTACACTAACCTGGCTTTCATAGGAGGTTGGGCTGGAATTGGAATAGGGCCTTTCATCGCTGCCCTCATCGTCACGTCAATCCCAGTGGTTGGATGGAGAGTGATCTTTGTGGTTGGGGGGATCCTTGCGGGACTAGCCCTTGCCATAAGGGCCTATGCACCAGAGACCGTAAGGTTCTTGGCGGCCAAGGGCAATTTTGACAAAGCTGATAGCCTGTGCAAGGTGATGGAGGAGACTTCTATGCGGAGGGCTAAGCTAAACTCCTTACCTGAGCCCAACGTAAAGATGTACGGGGTAGCCAAGGAGAACCCCTTCAAGACCTTGGCGAAGCCAAAGTACTTGAAGAGGCTGATAGTCCTTTTCCTACTGATGTTCACCATTTACTTCATGGATTATCCTTTTCTAGTCTTGCCTGAAACGTGGGCAAAGGACATTCTAGGCTACACCGGTTCACTGCTATCGTCCACGATATTTTATTTCGGTTTAGCAGGAATAGGAGCTTTCCTAGGTGCTATACTGCTCAGGTTTATTATTGATAGGTTTGACAGAAGGTACATGACCATATTCGGAGTAGTGATGTTCATGATAGGTTCGGGTATCATGGCACTTGGTGGTATAGCTAGGAGTATTCCGACCTTCTTCCTTGGAGCCTTCATAGCTGAGCTTGTGGGAGTAGGGTGGTTTAATGTGTACTATTTACTGTGTAGTGAAAACTTTCCAACGCACGCTAGGGCCACTGGTTATTCCATAGCAGACGGGGTGGGACATCTGGGGGGAGCCATAGGACTCCTGGCGCTATTCCCATTGATCTCGGTTCTGGGTAACGTGGGAGCGTGGGTGATCCCTTGGATTCCAGCGGTAATAATGGCCATTGTGACCGTTTTTGCCTTACCTAAGACCGTAAAGGTCAGGTTGGAGGAGGTGAACGAGGCTACAGACTAGCCTAAATATAGTACTCAGTTATAAGGATAAATCCCCAAGCCAAGAGTTCTTTACAGGTAAGACTTTCTTTTTCTAGTTGAACGGTATGAGATTATGGAAGCTGTTTCGGGGAAGTGAGGAGCTCCCTTGTTGTGCAAGTTTTTCTATCGCGTTTCAGAAGGAAAAGCCCTCACAGTCCAAGTGAAACTTAATAAGCTTCCTTTTCGTAGTATCCACCATGTACAACCTGAAGGGAAAAGTGGTCGTGGTTACGGGTTCAGGGAGGGGTATTGGGAAGGAGATAGCCCTTGTAGCTGCTACTGAAGGAGCTAAGCTGGTTATCAACGCCAAGAAAGGGAGGGAGGAGATGGAAAAAACCGTCCAGGAAATCAGGGAGACAGGAGGTGAGGCTATAGGGGTTCTGGCTGACGTCTCCTCGGAGAACGGGTGTAATGATATATTCCACCAGACTGAGAATAGCTTAGGTAAGGTGGACGTGTTGATAAACAACGCAGGGGTTGGGATATATTCCCCCATAGCAGAGGTTGACGAAAAGATAATGGAGAAACATTTCCAGACAGACTTTAAATCGGTCCTTTACTGCTCGAAGGCGGGAGCGTCAAGGATATCTGACGGTGGGGAGATATTGAACGTGGCTTCCCTAGCTGGTATCCTTCCATTTAAAGGGCTTTCCATCTACGGGGCCATGAAGGGAGCTGTCATAACCTTGACCAGGTACCTGGCCCTGGAGCTAGCCCCAAGGATCAGAGTCAACGCTGTAGCCCCTGGTCTTGTAAAGACGAGGATGGGAGAGAGCCTCCCCAAGGTGTGGGGCATGACAGAGGAGGAGTACGCCCAAAAGTTCACCCTCTCTGGGAGGATATTGGACCCCAGGGATGTAGCTCAGCTGGTGATATCGATGTTGAAGGTGGAGGGTATGACCGGACAGGTGATTGTCATAGACTCAGGAGAGTCCCTCATGGGTTCTGTAGGAATTTTTTGACGTCCTCCCTGACCGTCTTTTTATCGAGTTTCCCAGTACTCGTCTTTGGGATGGAATCCACGAATATTATCCTGTCAGGCAACCACCACTTTGGGAAGGAGTTCAGTCCCTGCAAGTACTGGACTATCTCCTCCTGCGAGGTCTTTTCCTTGGCAACCACTAGGGCTACAGGTCTCTCCCCCCACTTGGGGTCTGGGACCCCGATGACCACAGCCTCGAGGACCTTGGGGAAGGACATTATGGCGTTCTCTAGGTCAACGCTGCTTATCCACTCCCCACCGCTCTTGATGAGGTCTTTCATCCTGTCGACTATCTTCACGTTCCCGTCTTGATCTATTGTGGCCACGTCCCCGGTCCTAAACCATGTGAAAGACTCTTCCCTTCCGTAGTACTTCCCAGTGACGAATGCTCCTCTAACCGCAAGTTCACCTACGGTCCTCCCGTCCCAAGGTAGCTCCCTCCCCTCGGTATCTAGGAGGGCTATCTCGAAGGCTGGTATTGGGTACCCCTGTTTTGAGAGCTGGTCTAGGTCATCCTTACCATTAACTGTGGCTATGGCCTCCGTCTCTGTCATCCCCCATGCGTGGAGGATCCTGATGCCCAGCTTCCTCATTTCACGCATCAGTCCTCTAGGCGGTTCTGCTCCCCCCATCACCGCTGTCCTGAGCCTCCCTAAGTCCTCCTTCTCCTTTTGGACGTAGTTCATGACGTCAATCCAGACTGTGGGTGCACCAGCTGCAACAGTAACCCCCTCGCCCTTTATGAGGTCGACAAGTTCCTTCGCTCTAGGTCTCACCCCAGGTAGGACAAGTTTTGCCCCAGTCATAAGCGAGGCGAAGGGTATATCCCAACCGGATATGTGGAACATGGGTACCACGTCCAGGACAACGTCCTTGCCGGATATCCCCAACACGTCATTGGAGAGGAGGGCAAGGGAATGGATAAAGACGCTCCTGTGACTATATACTACCCCTTTTGGCTTCCCAGTAGTCCCTGAGGTGAAGCAGCTTACCGCTCCCTTCCTCTCGTCTACGTCGGGAAAGCCCTTAACGGGTCTCATAGAGTCCACCAACTTATCGTACTCGGGGTTAAGGAGGAAAGTCCTCACCTTGGGCTTCACCGTCTCGTACACATCCTGGTCCACGAAGGCTGAGGAGTCGTGTAGTTGGTCTATTACGTAATCAACTTCGTTTGGGTGGAACCTGACGTTTACAGTGTGCAGAACCCCTCCAGTGAGGGGCACTGCGAAGTAGAGCTCCAGGTGCCTATAGGTATTCCACGCTATGGACGCTACCGGTTTACCAGCCAATTCCTCGCTGTACAGGAGGGAGGCTAGTCTCCTAACGCGGTTCGCAAACGTAGCGTAAGTAAAGGTCTTGGTCTCGTCAAGAACCCTGGACACGATGGTCCTGTCCGGGTAAAGTTTTTCTACTCTCCAAAATATGGACTTAAAATTAAGCTGGTAGTCCATAATGGTTGAATCCATATTTTAAGTTATTGCTGAATCCATATTTATTTATGAACAGTCCCAAAGCCAGTGTATTGCCTAGAACCGTGGATCAGGCTGTGAGATTAACCTCTAAACGTCTAGTCCTTGAATGGCTGGATAAAAGATTTTTAATTACCTCTTAGGTAAAGATAAATACTTTCTACACTTTCTGGACTTGCCGGTGAAGATCCATTTTATTAAATATATTCTATGGGTGTCCATAGTAAACTTTAGACAATTTCTATAGATACGAATGATTTGAGACTTTTTTGAAAGATAGACCTAACTAACTGGATATTATTTTACTTAAATATATTTTAAAACTGTCCCTAATGAAATAAACGTTTAAACAGTAGCCAAACCACGTAAATATATCCTAGAATAACGGACTACCCACGTAATATTAAGTTAAACTCGGTTGATCAGACCAGCGCAAAGAAAGCTCTGGATATAGAGAAGATAGATTAAAAAGAACGGCAAACCTCGCTCTTTAAGGCGGGGTGAAAGTCAGTTATGTTTAAACAGCAACACTAAATTGAATAAGTTCCTCATCCACAAACTTTTATAATATACTCAAACGATATGCATTAAGTATGTGTCTTATTATAACATCAATAGTAGGGGTAGCAGGAACATTATCAGGAGTAGTATTAGGGACATTTCTTCAAAGAATACTCTTATTCCGTGACATGGTTAAGTTAAAAATAGAAGATGATATTGAACGTCAGGTTTTTTCACAATCCATAAGGATAAGGCTTAGAGTCAGCTATAAGAAGGGTAATTTAGTAGCACAAAGCGTAGTAGGCTTGCTTACTTTAGAAAAGGCGGAAAAGGTGATAAAAAACTATGCTATCTGTGAATTTAAAGAGAACAGGGACAATTGGCAGGCAATAGTCTGTAAACAAGGTAAGTTTCAAGACGAAATAAAGGACGAGCCGTTACCGTGGCAAGTATGGAGCGATATAGGAAAAGGATTTAACGATATCACGTACAGATATTCTACCTCAATTAGCAAGAAATCTTCAAATAAGATAGAGCTAATGGACATATATAAAGTAGTTCCTAATAATCCTTCTAGCAACTCTATCTCTTTAGTATGTCAAAAAACTCAGCAGAAGCCGAACCAAAACAACTCGAACCCAAATTATTTCTATATCTTAAGAATATTCGCTGAGTATGGCCCGGATCCATATTTGGCGAGGTTAATATTATTCTTACCAATTCCTCCTAACGACTTTGATAGTATCCTTATGAAAGTGAAAGTTAGTGGTACCAATGTTAAAGGTGCAGAAGAGAAAGGGGTTATAGTACAAAGTAATGGAAATGACTATGAAATCTGTTTAAAAGATAGAGAAATTATAAAAAAATGTAAAAAGTTTAGCGACCTAACATCAAGTATAAATACCCTAGAATGCCACTAAACTTCCTAACCGCGCTTGAACTAACTCTCTAATGCGATAGAACCTATCGCAGAACCGGTAGCTCAAGGCCCAGAAGAAGAAAAACTCTTTGCTTGTAGAGAAGAAAACTTCGTCCTCTATAGCATTTAGGACGTCAATTACTCAGTTGAGGAAAAAACACCTTCTTGATCTTACTACCTCTTTCTCGCCTTTGCGAAGACTACAGCCGCCACTACAATGATCACCAACACAGCTACTATTACTGCCATTGTTGTAAAGTTAATGGAGAGGGAGCGTGAAGTCTTAGAGCTGGAGGGCGAAGTTTCCACGCTTGTCGTAGTGGACGTGTTCTCATGTTAAAAGTTACAGTAGAGGACACCGATGAAACGCTTGTAGACTGTGTGCCCAAAAACTCTATCTCCCAGTATAGTATTGCCCAGTTAGCGCCTTAGCCATTAACTGCATTATTTGAAGTGTTCCCTCCAACGGCAGTCCAGTACTCGCCAGGGGAGGGGTCGAACTTCAAATCGTAGACGAAAGTTTTGTTCTCCCCAGTGGTCAGGTCCTCGGTAAAAACTTTGAGTGCTCCGTTGTGGGAGAACGTCACGGACATCAACACGGCGTCGCCTGGTTTCGGTTCAAACCCGTAGCCTAGACCTATCTTGGTCACGTTAGGTGGGGTTTTGGGTGAAGTTAAGTTCACTATATATAGGTAAACGCTTCCTGAAAAACCAGGTAGGAAGTAGACCACTATGTATGGCGTTGTGGAGTAGGGGAAAGGCGTAGGCGTAATTGTGTATTCACCACTTAAGAAAAACTCCCCTAGTTGGAAATTCTTGCTTGTTTCATTGCTTGTTGTTGGAATAACCTGAGTAACCCAATAGGGGATTGAGTGGTTGCCATAAGGGTATTGGCTGGACTCCGTCAGGAAGAGGTAAATAGACCAACCTTGAGTAGGGCCAAAATTTCCTTCATTGTTGTAAGTGCCTATCACGTTCACATAAGTCTCATTCCCGTTGTATTCAAGGCCATAGGCCATTACAAGCCCTACATGTGCTAATGTCAGATAATTGTTTGGAACTGGAGCGAGAACTAATGCGAGGCTACCGTTTACGAAGTTGCCCTCTAATGACGGAAACTTGTCGGTAGGAGTGGAGTAGGTATTTCCTGGCTTGTTAATATTATCAACACAGGAAAACCCCTGGAATAGTAGGGAAGACATGTATACCCCAGATTTAGAGGCTTGAAATAGCACTTCCGTTGGTGAGCGGTAGACCCCCTTGGTAACTATTTGAGTGCGTCAGATCCACAACTCCTGCCTGGAGGAGTAGCGCGGGAATGACAAGGACTTGAAGGAGTTTTCTTGAAATATACATGTTATAATGTACTTAATAGAAGCTTTAAAAATTTTGCGGACTACTTCAGCTTACCTCCACCCCACCTTGAAAGGTATTGTAGTTCTTTCTATTATCTTACTCCTAGAAAATGGGAATGGATATTACCTAGAAATAGAAAGCGTAACAATTAGACGCAAGGAGTCCTAAAACTCTACTAAGTTTCTACTACAGCTAGTAAGGAAGACATATTTCTCCTTGCACACTTGAGTAAGGTGATAGGTAAGACTGAGGGTAAATATTGCTGTAAAGGTCTCTTGTTCATAAGCAACTCTGGCTTAACCATTTTAACATTCTTCCTCGTCGATTCGTTTAACATTTCTATTATCTCTAACAGTTAAGTGCGCACACTCCCCTCTGGTATTGCGTGAGTAACGGTTGGCTCCCGCTACTCATGGTATTGAAGTTGACCAGAAGGGAGCTCCATAAGAAATTTAGGAAAAAAAGAGCTTAAGGACCTTCACCCCACCTTGAAAGGCTAGGCTTGCGGTTCTTTTTCACTATAATAAAGATGCATAATGGGTATTGACGTCTCTTTCAATCTCCTAGTAATACCTTAAGTGCGGCTATCTGCTTATTAAACACTTTCTCGGTGATGTCTTTATTCGTAAGCATATAATGGATTGCTAACATGTCAAAATCTTCTATCTTCTTTCTATTGCATGCATCCTTGCTACTTAAATTTTCATACTGTTTTTTGATAGATCCGTAAGCCTCTTTAGGATCGTTAGATAAGTTCTGTAGCTGTAAACCTAATTTTCCCAATGAGTTCATTATTTGTTTGTCCCTAAGGAAGTCAAATACGTCTTCTTCAATCTCGTGCTGGGTAAACTGACTATTTCCTTTATTGCCGTTGAAGGTTATAATGATGCGCGTCTCAAGTTCAAAATTAAGGTAAAAGACTTCATCTCGTTTTATTTCCGTTACATTATAATGCTCTAGTGAGCTCCTCAGCCTTTGATACTTATCTTGGTTATCTATATCTCCTATGAACATTACGTTCTTCAAGCTCCTTTTTCCCACTCCCTCTTGCAGTCCTCTTATTACGTTTTGCCAATTATCTATACCTTTTATCGCTGACTTTATGATGTTTATGATCCTTTCACATTTAGTATAAACAATAGCGATTAGCGCTAATGTTATCTTGATGTCAAGGCTTCCGTCCATAACAACTATCGTATGTTCCCCAATTTCGCTCGTCCCCTGCAACCTAAGTTTGTGGCGACTCAGCTCCTTTAATATGCGTGAAAGGTGCGCATAATCTGTTCCAGATAAAAAGTTAACCTTAGCCAACCGTCTCTCCTCTGACAATCACTCTAGGGTCTACGTTTAACTTTAGGTATTTTGAAAGGTTGTCTATTTCTTTCTTGACAAGTTTACCATCATTTTTCACATCGATTGCCAAACACCTTGCACCAAAATTTTCTATAATGTCCTCAGCCACAGCTAGGTTATGTGTAGTGATTACAACCTGTCCAGGTATGTTTTCAAACCAAGCTATTATGTGCCCCAACAGCTTTGGATTTAGATGGCTCTCTATATCGTCCCATAGTATTAGCCCAGGTTTCAAGTACTCATAGAGTAGCCTTACTGTCAAGAATATCTGCAGTCCTTCCCCCAGGTCAAAGAGCCTCACTCTCTTACCGTCCGATCTCATTAAGTAGAAGGTGTTTTGTCCTGCAAAGGGCTCGAAAGTTATTGTTGGTATGTACTCCTCGTTGTTCACTTCGTTAATATCTGAGATCACTTCCTTTATTACGTCTGTCATGTTCGATATTGTCTCCCAGTTATTTTCGATATATGAAATGTACTTCCTTAGCAACAAGGAATTTACGAATAGTGCTCTTTGCTCACCTTCCGTGACCTCCTTATCTCCTTCTAAAACCTTTTTAATTACGTTGTTCTCATACGTTATCTTAACCCTCCTTTTTCCTCCCTCTATCTCTACTGGAAGTTGAGTGTTATAGAAGTGGAAAAGGGACCTACTCTTTTGTGCGTTATTTTCGATACCGTGAAGATAAGCTAGGAGCTCGATAGAATCGTTGAAACCTGCTGGTCTTTGCTCCGCAGAGGCTAACAAGTAAAGGGCTTCGAGGAGGCTAGTTTTCCCTGCATTATTAGCTCCTATAATGACGTTAACTTTCCCTAAATCCACGCTTCCCTCCGAAATTCCCTTGAAGTTTTTGATTCTGACTTCCTCAAACCCTACCTGCTGGACTTCCTTTACCCCTAAATATTTACCGTCGTATAAGATTAAAGAATTTATTCTTATTCTGGAGCCCGCGGCACCGCTATTACCCACCACGTATATGTGGCCAGGCTTACCGTTTGGCCCAAGATAGATAGGAGGCGTTCCAGCCATATCAAGAGAGACAGTAAGTGAGCCGTAGTCGTAGACCACCTTTAAGGTATGTCTCCCTTTAACCTCACTGACGTGAACAGGTAACAGCTCGCAGTTCCCATCAGGATTTACTAAAACGATATCTTTTATAGGGCTATTAGGGGTTTGTAATTTTCGAGAGTATATAGGGTTAAAACCCACAGCGTAGCTACCCTTTGCGTAATATTTCTCGCAACCGCCTAAGAGTTGACCATTACAGTTAGTTTTAGAGTCGGGCTCACTTTCCGCTAAAAAGCCTACTATTAGGTTATCTCCCTCTCCTTCATAGGTGTAATCAACTTCTAAGTAAAATGACGGTCCTATTTCCTTATGTGTGAACAAATAGGTTGCAGTATTGGTTTCCCTGTTAATTAGCGTTCCGTCAAAACCTTGTAACTCCTTTGCGTCCTTACACTCCTCATATTTCACTACTTTAAAGTCATGGACTAGAAAATCTTTGTCGTCAGGGAGAGTGTCAGGTTTATCTTTAACAAGATAAATGTACGCTGTGCCTTTATCTACATTTACGTAAACCTTTCCATTATGTGCTAAAGCCCTAACTAAATTATAGTGGTCATCATATACACCATAACCTTTAGCATCAAAGTCAATTATTGCTAGTCCCTCGCCCTCTACTTTAGCCCTATATATCATAATAGTAAATATGTGGTAAATTATAATATTCTTTTTGAGGCCTATCCAGTCTTGATAAAAGGGACGGCAAACCTGGTCTTTTAAGGGGAAGATCGCGTCCGTCCCAACGGAGTATTCACACGTCCCTACACGTCTCCTCAAGTAGTTCCTTCCAGTCTCCTTCCATGACTTCCAAGCAGTACCTCTTCAGTTCCCTGACCTTGGCAGGGTCCAATAGGTGATGGAGCTGCGGTAAAGTCGAGTACCAGACCAGTCTCCTGACGTTGACGTCATCGTCCTTCAACATCTCTAATAAACAGTTCACCTTATCTCTAAGTTCGTCGTTGGAAATGGAATGGAGGTACTTAGCTAGTAGGTTCCAGGCCCTATACCTCGTCCCGTGGTCCCTGAAGCAAAGTAAGGAAAGAAGCAGCTTCAGGTCTCCGGACTCCACCAGTCTCTCAACCTTCAACCAAGCTTCATGCTTAATTTCCCTGTCCTTACTTTCCAGCTCCTTAATCAGATCTTCAGTGGAGTCCATGTTTATTTAATTCCATAAGAAAGTTTATAGAGTTTCCTGAAGCGGACTTGGTTCCGGTCAATGGTTAATAATCCCGTGTCTGACCTCTTCCCCGCCGTGACAAGGGTTCCGTCAAGGTCATGGGTGTTACTCCCCTTTTCAGGAGTCGCTCCGCTTGAAGAGACCAGAAGGAAGGGGAACTACTTTGGCGCGCTCACGGTTTTCCTTGTTGCTCCCTTCATTACGTTGAGAGCATTGTTGACGTTGTTGTGGAGCCGTAGTAAGCAGTTTCAGTGAGAGTATTAAGTTTATATAACTCCATCTAATGTTTTTACATAATGCCAGATGTGGGTATGTATCCCGAAAGGCTTGCATATGGATAGCCCAAGATGTGCGGGTTCCCCCAGTTAGACGGTATCCCATCTATGTGGGTCGGGGTTACCCCGCTAATGGGGCGGAGGAGGGTGAAGGAAGATCCGCTTGACTCCCGTGACAAGGGTTGAGGGTTGATATCAAGTTATATGAGATCCGATGAAACCCAAACCCCCAGCTCACCTTATACTTCTCATAGTACTTGTCCAGGTACCTTGAAGTTTACTCTCTTATGCCAGAGACACTTTTGCCTCCTCTCGCAGTTTACCTCGTTGTATAGCCTCGCTGATGCGTCTGCTAGCTTTCTTATTTTCCTCTGTTGTGCTCCGTTAAGAACTACCTGAGAGCGACAGTGCGTACGCTCCCCTCAGTTATTAGGGATAGGTCAGTTCTCCCTTCTCATCGAGGAGTTGACCAGAAGGGAGTTCCATAAGAAATGGTGAGAAAAAGAGTTTAAGGACCTTCACCCCGCCTTGAAAGGCGAGGTTTGCTGTTCTTTTCATCAGGGCGGTTTTACGTCTATGGCAGCTACGGGACAAACGTTTACGCAAGCCATGCAGAATATGCAGGCCTGCTCGTTTATTGGGTCTGCCTTCTTCTCGCTGGCTGGATGCCCCGGCGTGTCGAACCACTGGAACACGTTCACCGGGCAGGCTGTTATGCAAGACCCGTCAGCGATGCAGACGTCGAAGTCGACGCCGACAATGGTGCCGTGGACTCCTAGAGCTTTTTCCTTGGGAACTGGTGGCTGATCCTGTGGCGAGTATATCTTATGCCCTGAATGGTCACCAATCACGGGTTTACTCCTATAGTTTGGATCTATACCCAGATTCTCACCAATCTTTCAGTCTCCTGCACACGAAATAATGTGATACCCTTAACTCTTCGTTACTTGGGAACGTATTTTTAGGGAACTGTTGAGCGAGATCCGGACCAGGACCCCGTTTAACCAGACTCCGACCTCCTCCCTCGGATGTCCGGTCCTTTTATCAGGGATCACTAGGACGTCGCCTTCGTCTACCCCAGTCCCTTGGGAGTCTTCAACCTCTTGGAAACTGGCCCACAGATCTGAGGACTTCGTGAATACCCTAAACTGTAAGGGTATTGATTATTATCATGTAGGACGATTAGATGTTGTGATCTCATGGGTTGGAAAGGTGAGATAGAGGAGGAGCATGAGATAATTGAGAAGGCCACAAAGGCCTTGTTGTACTCCATGGCGATAAAGAGGTTGTTAGGGGACCCCTCTTTGTTTCAAGAGGTTTTACCTTTTTACGTAGACTTCTATAGGAACTTCGTGGTGAGATGTCACCACAAGAAGGAAGACCTAATTGCAGAGGAGGCCAAGTTCGGTGAGGTCGTTGACCAACACCCCGCCCTCTCCAAACTGGCTGAGGACGCTTTCAAGAGGGAGGAACTCCTGGGGGACCTAGTAGAGGCCATGCTACTCCACGTGAAGGAGGAGAGGAAGAGGTGGCTGAGTAAGGTGGACGGGGACTACAGCGAGATCCTAGAGGAGGTCGAGGAGGAGATAGGTACGGACGTCCATAGGAGGTACGTGAGCTTAGTCCAGAAGTTATACGGAAAAGTTACTGAGAAATACGAGGTGACAGACCTCCTTGGAGGAAAACCTGGGGAGGGGAGAGGGGTACTCATAACTGATAAAGAGCCCCCTGCCCAGAGAAGGGTCCAAATATCCCAAGGGATATGGGCTTCCGTAGGTGACTGAGATGTCGTTGATTGACAGGCTGGTCCAGGACCACGCAGAGGAGGACGTTCTACTGGAGAAGGTCAAGGCCATCGTTGAGGAAGGACGGGGAGATGGACAGGTGATGGAGCTCATGGACAGGTTCTCTAGGAACTTGAAGTACCACATCTTCCTCGAGGAGGAGTACCTTTTCCCCATGATTGCGGGAGAGTACATATTTAGGTGGAACTTTGAGCTCATGAACCAGCACGTCGCTTTATGGAACTTGGTGGAAAAGATTGAGAGCTCATTCAGGAGGGGTGAATTAGAAGAAGTCAAGAAGTCGGTCTACCTCCTGAGCTCCTTATTGAAGGTCCACAACGCGATAGAGGAGAGGAACGGCATATATGAGGAGATAGGTAAGGCCCTGAAGGAGAGGGGAGGGATGGAACTCCCCTCCGAGATGCCTAAGGGCTGGTCGCCCAAGTTCATGACGACACCAACTTCGGAGGAGTAGGAGAAGAAACTGCTCTCCGTTAACTTAAGGGGCGAGTTAGTCCTTTCATTTACCTTGCTGATCCGTTTAACCCCTAAGGGTTCCTCCAGTCACCATATGGAAAGTTGAGGCCCTCTCCCCTCTTGAAAAGTTACCTTAAGTGCCCTTTTCCTCCTCGTCCCAAAACAGGGTAAAGTGGAGACGATTTGTAAAGGTATAGATCCAGGAAGGTCGGGAACACCTTTCTCAATGTAGGGGAGTAAGGGGACGTGAGACCTCGAGTAAAACCTTAATAACTGAACCGCTCAC
The DNA here is from genome assembly GCF_013343295.1 of Metallosphaera tengchongensis. NCBI lineage: Archaea > Thermoproteati > Thermoproteota > Thermoprotei > Sulfolobales > Sulfolobaceae > Metallosphaera > Metallosphaera tengchongensis. The sequence goes on from NZ_CP049074.1 coordinate 2,081,201, forward strand.
TCTCTCTGGTTTCAAGCTCTATACTCTTGGAGGTGCTCTGCTTGAAGAAAGTCGTTATATTGGGAGCTGGATACGGTGGTCTAACTGTAGCCCACAGGCTGAGGGACTACTTCAGACCTGAGGAGATGGACGTGACAGTAATATCCAGGGAAAGGACAGTCTATGAGAACACGATATTCCCAGCACTCCTCACTGACGACGTGAGGGAGGATGAGACTAGGTTTGACGCAATGGAGACCATGGGACGAAGGGGTAACCACTTCGTGGAAGCTGAAGTGGAGGAAATCCTAACTGAGTCAAATGAGGTCCGTACTAGTAAGGGGACTTTCGACTACGACTATCTGGTAGTTGCACTCGGAGGGGCGTACGAGGAGAACTTCTCTAGTATCCCTGGGAGCGAGCACGCGTTCATGCACCATCCCCTCACGCATTTCCTGAGGATAAAGGAAAGGTTACTCTCCATGGACGAGGTCAACGCCGTTATCGGTAACTCTACGGGGAGCCCCATAGAAGGGCCATCGTACCAGTTGGCGCTGATTATCATGCACCAGATAAGGTCGAGGGGGATCAAGGGGAGCGTCACGTTAGTGACCCAAAGTCCAAAGGGGGTCTTCGGCATGATACCTTCACCAGGAGTCTCTGAGGCTGCGAACAGACTCTTCATGGAACAGGGGATAAACCTCGTAATGGGGGACTCCCTGGTGGAGGCTAGAAGAGATAAGGTCATCACAAAGAATGGTAGAGAGGTGGAGAGCAACTTAACGTCAATTCTCCCGAAACTCTCAGCCCCTAAAGTAGTCAGAGATGCCCTACCCGTTAACAAGGACGGATACGTGGACGTGGAACTACCTTCGTTCAGGGTCAAGGGCCTTCAAAACGTCTTCGCGGTGGGGGATCTGGCTCAAGGGATGGTACAAGCTAGGACTGCGAGGGGTGCTATGATTGCAGGTGAAAACGTAGCTTCCACGCTGGGGAAGGAACTGAAGGGAATCCAGAGGCCTCTATACAGACAGGGAGTCCTATGTGTTTTTCACGGAGGGGGGATAGCCGGTATGCTTAGGTTTGACGTAGACGAGAGACCTAGGGTGAACTTCGTGGTGAGTCCTATCTTCACTAAACTGAAAATAATCTACAGTAGGCTCCTGGTGAGGTCAGGGTTTAACGTACCGTACCACGCCGCACCGACGTTCGCGTGAAGGGAGTTGTCTGTACGTGTTTGCTGACGAGAAAATGAGGTTTAGGTTTCATCGGGTCTCATATAGCTTGATATCAATAAACTCTTGTCAGGAGGGTCTAGCGGGTCTTCCTTCATCCTCCTCTGCCCCAAGGGGTGACCCCGACCCACCTAGATTGGGTACCGTCTAAATGGGAACCCTCACATTCTCAGGTAGATGTTCAATGACGCGTTCAACTGCCTGTCTAGCTTGAGACCACACCTCTCACAGACGAAGGTCTTACCAACCTTTCGGGATATGGACCCACTTCTGGGGCAAGACCTTGAGGTTAAGTGTGGGTTGACCTCAAGGACGCTAGAACCGTGTAGAATAGCCTTGTACTTGAGTACCTTGTGTATACTCCTCCACACGGTCCTAGAGATCTTCCTAGACAGCTTACCGCTAGCGTTCTTAAACATACTATTTTCTAGAGTCTCACAAGTTCCCTTGTCTCCTTCAGCAGGTTATTTGGGCATGCTCCCCCTCAACCGTGAGGGGACATATCGTATACCCTTTTTATACTTTGAGACAAGAGACTAGATGGGCGGTGTGGGATTTTAATTAACCTTTTCTCTGATTTCGATCCCGCCACCGTTCTTAACCCCTCTGTTCACAATATGAATATCAAAGACGTGTTTAGAAAACGTGACCCTGCCTTGAAGGGCGAAGCTTTTCTCAATTTGCGAAGAAAGTATATATAGAGGGACTTCTGTTCTCTTTAACATGAGTAGAAATGCTATAACTTTACTCCTACTATTCTTCACCTTTTTATCAATAACCAACTTTATTCCGACGGGATCCGTTCACCACCCTTTAAACGTCCACGGCTTTAACAACTTCTTTCCGCCCTCCAGACCTAACGCAACCTTGGCTGGAAAGTACTTCCCTGGAGGAGTTAGCGTGTATAACTACTACAGTAGTGAGCCTGCCCCAATGGGGATAGCTGACTACGGTATTGGCCCCAACGGCCCCTTCATTAGGACTACTACCCAGTTCGAGGGAAAGGTAACGATTTACAACCTCTCCGCAGTTTCCAGCTTCAACACGCCATGGGTAACCTTCCAGCTCAACGTAGTACTCAACTACCAGTATAACGGAAACACCTACGCGCTTTGGGCACAAGACGTCGCCTGGTATAATACGTTTAATCACACCGTGACTTTTGAGGATAACGTCTGGAACATGACCGCCCCTCTTGCCAACGTTACGGGGGTCGTGGGGAATGGGGGAATCTATAACTCCAACTCCTCTACCTACTACGCCTATGGGGCGAACAACCTCCCGGGGAGCTATTACCAACTACCTCTACCTGGTACCTTCTACCTCCTAGTCAACGTTAGCGTCAACTCCTTGGGTCAGCCGGTCATATACTTCTGGTACAACGATGGTTTTAACTGGGTGGAGTACGACGCGGTAACTGTTGCAAACGTGCGCTTGGCGTCAAACGTCTACTTCATGGTTAACGGTTTCCAGTACACGGGGGACGGACATTATTATGACGCGGAACTAGTGATGGGCGGCCCAGGGAGTGGCTCCTCTGCCTATATCTTCTCCTCCTCCACGTATTTGTCCCTCTTCTACTGGAACGGACACAATTTCCAGGGGGTAGCGAACGCCTACAACTTCGGCTCGGACACTGCGGAGACCGTATCTCACGTAATCGACAATAATTACTACTACCTGTTCTCAGGTGAGTTGCTCGCAGGGGTCACTGCAGGGAATGGTACTCTAGGTAACCTGTGGGAGTCCAACACGGTCTCGACGTTGACAGTGACGACAGGAGTCCAGGACGGTTACGTACTAGTGTACAACGATACCTACCCCTACTCACCTAGTTACGAGGGCGATGCCATCCCCTTCGTCAACGGTTCGGCCACCTTGACTCTATTCCCCACGAACTACGCAATCCTAGTCTACAACTCCCTGGGACAGCTGATAGGAGAAGCTAACGATGTCCTTTACCAAGGTGAGGTAACCTCAACCCCAGTGACTCAGTTCTCCCTGAGCGCCCCAGTGGTCCTCACTGAGAACAGCTTCTCCTTCTCTATACCCTTGACCATATACGCCTACGGTAGCGTAAGCCTGTCCGTAGTAGCACCCCCTGGGGTCTCTTATACATCCCCTACCCAGACATCAATAAACGGAGTGTCCACGGAGTACCTGGATGTGACGGTACCTGGCACTGGGACTTACAACCTCACGATAATCGCTTCTCTCTTCCCAGGGTTCTCTGTCGAGAGGACCGTGGAAGTTGTGACTGGTCCGCCTACAGCTCTCGTGAAGTTCTCTTATCAAGTTATGGGCCTGTCTCCTCCTACCTCTCCCACTGTCACTCTCGAGTTCCCCAACGGGACTATCATGAATTTTGTAATGCCCATTTCACTTACTGTCCCCGTAGGTACCACCTACTCCATACAGCAGATAATTGGGACATCTCAGGGAATTAGGTGGGCGCTGCCGTCGATGGTTCAGGGTTCTATAAACGGTGACAGTTCGATTGAAGCGACGTATTACGAGCAGTTCTTGACGACGTTCAACTTCGAGGTGCAAGGGGGCCAGGGCTACGGCAACCCCACTGTTGGTTACAACTATTTTGGTGGGGAGAACCATGTCACGGCACCTGCTACAGTGTGGGTCGACTATAACTCTCCCTACTCTTACAGTCAGACCTTGCCTAACTCCAACTCCCAGGAGAGGTGGATATCATACAACTACAGCGGGGTAGTCTCCTCCCCAAAGCCGGTCACTGTGCTCTACAACTACGAGTTATACGTTAACGTCATCTCCCCAATACCTGTGTACGCCCTGGTCAACGGTAGTAACGTGACGCTGTCCTCAGGATGGTACGTAGAAGGGACCTCCATTAACGTGGAGAACTTGGTGTACTACGTTAACAACGTGGAGAGGTACGTCATTGCGTCAGTGTCCCCTTCAGGGGAAACAACCGTTAACTCACCGCTCTCCCTAACCGTGAATACCTTGAAGCAGTACTTCCTCACCGTGGACTCGTCAATACCTGTGTACGCCCTGGTCAACGGTAGTAACGTGACGCTGTCCTCAGGATGGTACAACTCGGGGACGAGGATAGAGGTGGAGAACTTGAGCTACTACCCCTCCCAAGGGGAAAGGGAGGTCATAGTGCAGTTGTCCCCATCTTCCCTGACCCTCACCTCCCCAGACGTCGTGAAAGTCAAGGCGATTACCCAGTATTACGTCAACTTGACCTCAGACGTCCCAGTGTACGCTCTTGTAAACGGCAGTAACACCACGCTGAAGCCGGGATGGTACAACAAGGGTACCTCCATCCAAGTGGAGAACATCACCTACTATCCCACCGCGGATACTAGGTACGTTATGGTGTCGGTGTTGCCATCTGAGTCAATGACGCTAAACGGCCCCTCAAACGTGTTTGTAAACACCCTGAAGCAGTACTTCCTCACCGTGGACTCGTCAATACCTGTGTACGCCCTGGTCAACGGTAGTAACGTAACGCTCACCTCAGGATGGTACAACTCGGGGACGAGGATAGAGGTGGAGAACTTGAGCTACTACGTGAGCTCCCAGGAGAGGTACTTGCCAACCTCCATATCTCCAACCAGCTTTACCGTGGGATCTCCATCCTCCGTGAGCGTCTCAGCAGTCAAGCAGTACCTAGTGACTATAAACGGAATCTCGTCCTGGTACGACCAGGGCTCTACAGTGACATTAAACGCTGCTGTCCCAATCTACGAAGTGGGTAAGTTCGTGGGTACTGACAACGTATCCCCAGGATCGACCCTGGTAGTGAACGGACCAATAGAGGAAACGCTCGTGGAGTCCCCCAACTACGGGTTCTTAGGCTCTGTAGGTGCTGTAGTTGTAGTAGTAGCTGTAGCAGGGGTACTTTTGACCAAGAAGAAGCCAGGTAAGTCAGGCAACACCTGACGAAAGGTCTTTTGCCCTTATGGACTTAGCACGTTTAAACGGACTTTTTCCCCCTGGTCCTCCAGAAAGATAGTTTAAAACTCGGAGCTTTTTACAGTCAAGGTCACTCTAGCATAGAGTATCACTTCCTTTTTACTATGCCATTAACCTCTCAACGTTCTCTTCCTCGGACCTCGATCTACAACTCTCTAGGACTACTGGCTTCGCCTTACCTGTTTGACGAAGGTCCATAGTGTTGTGTAGGACATTCCCAGCCTATCGATACCTCCTTTGGTCTCAGCATCGTATAAGATATTGATATGTAGTTATGTAAACTATATTCCTACTCAAAGTGTTGGCAACGGGAGATCCTTGATTGCCCAAAGCTTCCTACTAATCCGGCGTCATTATAAGCACATGTAAGAGATGTAGTAAACTACCGAGCATGTTTTCGTCCTTGAGGTCCCATGAAATACAGAGTAAGTGTATAATAAGCTTGGATCTCTATTGTAATAGGATAACGATAAGCTTCTCCCTTTACGTGGGTAGGACGTAAGTTAATATCTGACTTTCACACCGCGAAGCCTTCCTTACTTCGCAAACAGCGATTTTTTATTTACAAAACTTCCTTCTTTTTTATGTCTATACTTCTCTATATCAATCCATAGCCATAGATCATTTATGTCATTTGTGCTTAAATTTTACTTTTCCTATAACAGAATGGGTAACTTTGAGTCTTACTTCTATCATTAAAGCTGGTTTTGCAAATGTCATAGTTGAAGTTATTCCGATCCCGAAAGACTACTTTCAAGGCTCTAAGAATTGCATAGCCAAACCTAAGACTAAAAATTACTCTACAGTGGGTACAGCTTTTGATTACCTCTTAAGGTCCTACCTTAAATATCTTCACCCTGACGCTGAGGAGGTCTCAATAATAGGATTAACTAGCCTAAAGTTTGTAGAAAACAGAATAGATCAATTTGGAAAAATAAAATTAGAAAATAAAATGCTGGACAAAGATGATCTGAGATCAATAAAAAGAGTAGTGAAAGAATATCTTAAGGAAAAAAAGGAATACTTGGCTCAAGGTAAATTAACTAAGCGGTACGCGGAGCTAACCATGAAGTTCGCTAGACTTGACTCAATATATAGGGCAGGTATATATGAAGACGTAGATGCGCCAGTAGAAGAAGGTGATGTGGACGACCTTATAAATCTGTACAGTATAGTCCCAGATGAATTAAAGAACTTTAGTGGAAAATACTTGTTAAATCCACACTTTAGGGACGTATCTGATCTAGTTAGGGGAGCAGACGTGGACTTAATAATGGGGAATACAATGATAGACATAAAGACAACTAAGGGAATGGAATTAGACAAATACACCTGGTCTCAACTAGTAGGTTATTTAATGTTAGCTGACGAGGTTAGGTCAAGGTATAGCGATTTTCCTTATATAGAAAATATTGGAATATATTATAGTAGGTATGGTAAGCTTTGGACTATTGGGGCTGATTATGTGAGAGGTAACTCACATTACGAAGAGGTGAAGAATCAACTTCTTTCATATAATAAAAAATCTAGCCTTCATAGTTAAATTTCTATTAAGAAACTATTTCATTAATTTTATTGTCCTTACTCTTCTACCTTCATAGCTGGTGATAGGTATAGTTTGCTGAGACCAGTTATCCTGACTTGTAATAGGTCTATATTGGATTCTAGGTCCTCCCGTCCAAAGGGGTACCTCCCAACAATATAATAAGCCTTTTTGTACCTGCTCTAATGGTAGAAAATGTTGGCGATTGCTTATCTGATGAGATCTCTGCTCGGGTGTTCGTGATAAGGGTTAAAGTAATGTCCTTATCTATTAAACTGGATACGTAGGTCCGTTGTTTTTAAGCTTCAAGGAGTCCCATTGAGAACCTAGTTCTTTAGGCCTAAGTCCCAGTACTTGATATTGAATTTCAGTAAAACGACATTGTATGGCAAACGGTTAAAGCGCATAGAGAAACATTTAATTATACGACGAAATATTATAATTAATGGTTAGGAAAAAACAGAATATTGTATGAAGTTGATTCAGGGATTGGATAAATTAAGTCCTTTAAGGGCAGGCTATTTCATGGACTGCACCGAATTACTAAAGGGTAATAAATAGCTCTTCTGCTGTGATCTCTCGAACGTCTTAGGGTCAACCCTCGTCAAGTACTTAACTAAATCTGTATTTCATTTTAACTTATAGATTTCGAGTGTATTGTGCAAGAAAATTTTCGTCTTCTTGAACTCCATGCTCGCTAGTTTTAAACTCTTAACCTCTTGCAAAGACCTTCAAATTCAACCTAGACTTATGCCTTATCGTACATCTTTTTCCCTCCAATTTTTCAACCATTTAATGTTACGTAAACATAAAGACCGCTCGTAAGGCATGAAGAATAATGCTAAACTCATAATGCCTAGAATAAAAATACTCAACATTAACTCTCGTCGACGAGTAAATGCTCCTTCAACTTATTCAACTCTGCTGTCTTCTGGAAATAGAGGTTAGTCGCTCTCTACTGTAGGACCACGGTAAAAGAGAATAGTATCGTCTTCCACGGTAATAATAGCAAACGTATTGATGCTACCATCAACATGGCTGGACCCGTTGTCGGTAAAGACGACGAAAAGTACGTTAGAGCATCAACTCGTTTAGAGGACGCCCACTACTACCGGTCACAAGTTGAGTCCCTACAGAAGGAGAATGAGAAGAGATGGAAATAGAACAGAATACTACGCAGGATAAGGTCGTACTACAAGAGAGCTGGGGACGTCCTAGAGGATTCCGCAAAAAAAGGTAGGTAAGTGGGTTGAGGTAGCTTACTCATTAAACGTCTCCGCCATCTTCCTTGACCACATCAACAACCCCATTGAGAGAGTGAAGAAGTTGCCCTCTGGGTTTAAGGATGGACTTTACCTCATGCAGTACCGTAGACCGCAGTACTGGATTGAATCGCAAGCAAAGGACCTCGGACTCAAGGTAGTCTACGTTGACCCTCATTACTTCTCTACTCATTGACCTAAATGCGGTAATAACTATGAATTTACATCAGAGGGGTTCTCTTCCTCTCTACTGCCTTCATATGGGAGATCTAACTCCGAATCGATGAGGAGAACTCTCCATTGTGGGGAGGAGGTCACGATTGTTACTGACTGCCCCGCTGCGAGGCGCTTTAAAGAAAGAGGATAGTGAAATAAAGGGACGCTTTAGGACCACACAGCCCTACTAGAGTGGGGAAGTGAGCACGATTTAGAATAAAATTGAATTTTATAGAGGTGGACGGGAGTGTCTTTACATGCCTAAAAGGACCAGAAGTCCTAACGCGGATCTCTTAATATCACACCTACGAGCTTAAGCGCTCGACCTTGTCATACCGAGTCTGTTTCAGACTGACGTGAAGACCCCAATGGAGGGGTTTTGGGCCTCCTGGAGGTTGACGCGAGGCATCATAGATTTCCTTCACTGTTCCCAATGCTAGCCAAGCCCTTATAGCGCGACGTAATGATACTGAGGATAGACCCGACCTAGTTGAGGCCTCCATAGCGATAACAGGTGGTTAAAGGGCCTTTAACTTCGGAGGAAAGGCATCACGACCGAGTGGACCAAATCGAGACTAGTGGATATCCATCCCAAGGCTAAGTACTGGGAAGGCTTAGGAGAGACCCTTCCACTCCACTAACGCAAACGTTGCTATTCCAGCACAGATTGATGTCAGACTTCCCCGCCATGGCGAGGCTTGTCCTCCCTTACTCACTTTTAATTTCCTATTTTCAACCCTTGAAAGACGACCAAGTCCTTGAGTAGCTCACGTTTACCTTTTAGGTCTCTCCTTCCTGACCACCAACCAATCAGACACATCGACTCCCCCAATGAAAGTTTTTAAATCCTCGGGCCGAGCAGACCCTATGAGGTCTCTCCTCCCCCTGCTCTTGCTTTTCCTACTCCTCCCCCTGCCCTCTTCCTCATTTTCGCCCACAAACTACGGCTACGAGTTCGGCTACGTCCCCATGGGGGGCATCCAGACGGTCGTGGTCCTTTACAACATCTCCTTAGCCCTTGGTTCCCCGGACATGTCCGTCCAGCAGAACGTTTGCCTTAACGTCGGAGGGCAGGAAGTGTTTGTGCAGAACGTACTCGAGCCACTGAGCTTGACCGAGTCCGGATGGCAAACAAGCGTTTACTTCAACGGGGCATACAACGAGACCAACTCCAACCTCCAGGGCCACGTCTTCAACCTCACCACCACTTGGTACCAACAGGGCAATTTCACCGTAATCAAGTTCTACCTGTCCAACGGGACCTTTAAGGGGGAGAGGACCTACCTCCTCCCGGGTAAGCTCTTAGACGTGGTCTTTTCAGGTTACACCACGGGCACAGTGGTAGGCGGCTTCGGTAACGGCATCACAGCCTACTTGGGCGAGGGCTTCAACGTCTCCATGGAGTCCTTCTACCTGTTCAACGGCACTTGGTACGTACCTCCCATAGCGTGGAGCGGTTGGGTCAACACTGGTGAAAAGGCCGTTGGTGGCTCAGCTTACTACTACGACGGTAAGGTGTGGGTAGTGTTCGGGAACTCCACCTCCCCCCAGTTGCTCTACAACGTCAGCGTCGTGGTGGTAGGTAACCAGGTGTACACTTTCCCCAAGGATAGCCTGTGGGAGGCTGGGGGGAAATACTTCGTCAACTCAACGGACTACGTAGAGGGGGAGGTCCTTAGGCCCGTGGGTACCAACTACTCCTTTACCTTGGAGAAGAAGTACCAGGTGGAGTGCTCCTGTGTAATGGACGGGGTTAAGGGTAACGCGTTCTACTTGCCCTCCCCTGAGACTGTGTACGTAAGGGAGGGAGACAGATGCGTCGCGCTCTACGTGAACTCCAGCAGGGCTCTGGGGAACTCCACTGGAGTTGGCAACACCACCAACAGCGGGGTTGGGGGCGCGGTGCCACACTCAGGTACAACTTCCCCAATTGACGTGAGCGTGTGGATATGGTCGGCTTTAGTAGTAGCCGCCGTTATTGCAGTGTACTTCCTGATGAGGAAGCGGTGATTCTTGGTGTGGACAGCGTTTTCACACGCGAGGGCTTAGAGGTCCTTTCAATGGTGGAGAAATCTACTCTAGAGTGGAATGTGATAAAAGAACGGCAAACCTCGTCCTTTAGGGCGGGGAGGAAGTCAGAAAAGAAAACCCCCGAAAAGACGAGGCCCTCTTCTGTTAGATCGAAAATTTTTATACATACATACGTAGATACGTATATGAAGGTTAAAGTAACGTTATCAATAGACAGTGAGATCTTAAAGAGGGCTAAAGAGATAGCTGTAGAGAGGAATACAACGTTAAGCGACATGTTCGAACAGGCCATATCGGAACTTGATGCGTTATCAGCTATTAATTCACTGATGAAAGGTCTGGGCCTGACGCCAAGGTTAATATCATTTGAGGAAATTTCGAAAAATAAACTAGACCTGAAAGCTAATAGTCTAGTCAGGGAAATGAGAGATGAGCGTCTATCTGGACACTAGTGCAATAATTAAAAGATATTTCGCTGAGGAAAATAGCGATAAATTGAATGAAATTTTTGAGGGGGCGTGGCTGGGCAAGATAAAGGTCTCCTTCTCTACTTATAATGTAGGAGAAGTGGTCGGAGTAGTTGAAAGGCTTAAAAATTCATGGAGAGTCGATGAAAAGGTAATGAAAGACGTCCTAGACAAGTTCTTCAATAAGATACTACACTTATTAAGGCTTGGGACTTTAACGCTGGTCCCGATCTACACTAAGGTTATCTTTAAATCGATACCAATACTAGTAAATACAAAAGTAGGGAAAGCCTCGCCCTTTAGGGCGGTGATGTGAAAAGTATATAAACCGCTTTTCTCTCCCTCTTCATTATGAACAGAAGGGGGTAAAAGGAGTGGGAAAGAAATCAGAGCCACCCTCTCTATGAAGATTTCCCCCACCGCTCCTCTGCTTTCCCTTGTCTCAAACTATGAGAGAGGTCTACGTTTCGTTTTAGGTTGGTCAAGGGAGAACAGGCCAAAAAGTTGTTAAAAGACATACAAAGGTGCTTACGAGACTCTGAGAGAGGAGTTGAACCTACCTCCAAGTTAACTATGGACAGGTTTAGAGATGGCATAGCGGAGTACAAGTCTGGTTGAAGAACCCTAAACGTGGTAGGCCTAGTGTATGCAAGGCCTCTGTCTGGTTAACGCCAGTACGGTCATATTCTATTGACTTCGACGAGATGGTCGCGAGGATAGCAGGAGTCGGTAAGTTACTAATACTAGGCTAACCGAGGGACCTGTCTAGGTACAAGGATTGGAAAGTGAGGGAGGTTAAGCTGTTGCCGAGGGACGGAAAAGCGTTTCTGAAGGTCTCCCTTCTTAACGAGTGGAAAGAACCATGAGCTAAGGATCAAGTAGCTGTAGACGTAAACATAGCTGAGGTAGTTGTTAGCAAAGATAACGATAAGCACGTCGGTGTCCCGACCCGTTTAGGTGACGCCCATCACTACAAGTCGCCAGTTGAGTGACCACAGAGGAAGTATGAGAGGAGGTGGAGGGAGAATAGGATCCTTAGCAGGATAAGGTCGTACCATAAAAAGGCTGGGAAAATCTTGGAGGACTCAGCAAGGAAGGTCGGGAAGTGGGTCGTAAAGGTCGCCAACTCGCTTAACACTTCTGTCATCTTCTTAGACGACTTTAACGACCTCATCAAGGTGAAGGACCTACCATCTAAGTTCAGGGATAAACTCTACCTCATGCATTACCGTAGGCTCCAGTACTGGGTTGAGTCGCAAGCTAAAAAAACACGGACTAAAGGTAGTCTACGTAGACCCCCACTACTCCTCTACTTCATGTCCTAAATGCGGTAAAGAGATGGAGGAAGTAGGACATAGGTACTTCCGCTGTCAGTGTGGTTATGAGGACGACTGCGACGTCATCTCAGTCATGAACTTATATGGAGTCCTCTTCCCTCTCGACTGCCCCCACATGAGAGATATAGCCCCGAGCCGATGAGGGGAACCCTCGCCATGGCAGGGAGGAAGTCAGTGTCTACAAGTTGAAAATTGAATCATAGTGATAATTAATGCATATTAATCAAAATATAGTGTTAATTTCTTGCTGTAAAGGCAAAAAGGCAGAAAGTATTTCTTTCAACAAGTCTGTAATTTTTCCATCTTGTCTACGAACTCCTCTAGAGGTAGCAATGATATTTTGTTGCCTTCACACACTGCAGGTATAAATATTCTGAGCTTATTATATATTTTATACTTCCCTATTATACCATTCAAATCCAACAGGGCTGGTAAAGGTCTTAAGACTACCCACACCTCATTTGAACATTGCTCATACTTATTATATGCCTCATCTATCTCGTCTCTAGGCATTTTACCCATGCTCGCCTTAACGTCTACTCCAATTACCTTGCCGTTTTTGTCGTTAAAGTAGATATCAGGCACTCCACAGTCATGGACCTTTTGTTCCATGTGTATAGAATTAGGGTCTATCTTTAGGTTTTCTAATAAGTGCTTTATCACCACTGGCTTCATCTTTCTGTGGTACTCGCCCTCCTGTCCACCTGATGGTGATGACTTATCTAAGTTAGGGTAATTTAATGTGAGCCAGTTTTGCGCATCGTCAAGTATTGTCGTAAAAGGACTCTTAAAGTTTGCTGGAGCATCATATGACGGGAAGTCAAGCTGTAACCCTGAAGCACCAAAAGCTAGCTTCTGTATCACGTCTTTGTTAACCTTATAAGTGGAAACTAACTTATGTCTGATCATGTTTGAAAGGTGCTTCAGTACGTCCTCGTCAACAAATATTCTGTTTGGTTTTCCACCTATGTTTATTAGATACTGACTGTAGAAACAAGATGGAACTATTTGTATTGAGAATTGATAACCCATAATCTTCGTGAGTAAGTTCTCAATCTGATTAATCAGTTCTTTACGGTCCTTTACATCGCAGAGAGACTTGTCTACTTTGAACACTCCTGCACTCCCCAATAACGGTATGCTACTCGGGTTTTTCGTAGATATCTCTTGCGGTTCTACCTTAAATCCGTTGATGAGTGCTATTTCCGTTCCTAAACTTACCAGGGAGTCCTCTATTTTAGGCTTCATTTCGTCATACACAACAATGTTCACTCCAGAGGCTTTTAACAGGCTTGAGAACTGACTAAGGAAGTCATCGTAGACAGAGCTCTTGATGTAAATGTTCGTCTTTGGCTGGGGAGAGGAAACACTTACTTGAAGGTTGGATTGAGTAGCAATTTCTTCCGAGGGCGTAAACTCCAAAGTGTACTTTTCCCTAACTTCGAGGTAGACCTCAGCATCGAGGGGGTTGAGTATAACTTGTGACGTTGTTGGGAACTGTAAAGGCTGTATCATTTCTACGTTCTTGCTAACTTTAGCTGTTAAGTAGTCTTTTAAGTCAAGCTGTAAGACTGTTACAGAGAGTGGAGAGGGGAAGTAAAGGGGTGTTATAGCTGTAGTATGCCCCTGCGAGGTAACTGAGGCTGTCAAGTAGTTATCAGTGTGTTGGCTTGAGACGCCTACTACTGGAGGGCCAGGGAACAACAGGGTTTTGATCACAGTCTTCCTCAACCGGGATTTGGGCTCCTCAACGTTAGCTGGGGCTTTCATTATAGATGGCGGAGGAGACATAACGCTTCTGTTTTCAACCTTAATTTGAGGGGGAGTCTCCACTATATCCTCGACGTCCCCCTTAGCCTCAGTGTAATAGCTTCTACTTTCCTCAGCGGTTAAGTTTTTCTTCTCCTCTTTCTTTTCCACTATATCATCACCTTACGTATTGACTTCACGTTTTGGCCTTAACCATACTACATAGTCACTGTATTTTTCGATTTCTAGATCATAATAGAGTAAGAGGGGGATTGAAAACTCTTCAAACATTTCTATAAGGGCGTATTCCCTACTTCTATATTTATAATAGCCAGGGCTATAGGTGTTATCACACGTTACTGTTGATGGGAGATTTGATATTGGTATTACACATTTAATTGAGCCCCACCAAGAGAAATCTAGTACTTCGCCCAAAGTCGTTGACGTAAGGTAGCTACTGAGTAAAGACTTGTAGTCGCTCGCTATATCTCGATCCATCCTTATAAATTCTGGTTTAAATTTGTGTAAAAAGTCGTACACCATTTTTTCAAGCTCAGTAATGTAGCGACCTAAAGAGTTATTTGCGTACCCAAAAATTGCATATTTTTCATCTCTTAAGAAGTCCGCTAGACGAACTACCCCGAACCTCCTGAAAACCCTATCCCTGACGTTCTCGTTATTAAGCTTACCGTAAGCCTCTAAAAACGCCTTAAACGTGTCGCCAGTTAGGGAAGTTATAAAGAATGTCCTTGGATTATAGACCGACGAAAAGTTAACCAAAGACTCAAATAGCTCTTTAAATGTATTTAAAACTCTATCTAAATCACCTAGGGAAACGTTTTCTACTTCCCTAGATGGAGTGAAGCCACTAGAGATTATGGTTCTCCTAGCCAAATCGTTCATATCTTTAACGTAATCTCTTATTGATTTATGAGAAGATCCCACCTTAATTGGTTCCGTTACCATTAGCCTAATGGAAATTGGAGTATTTAGCTGAAGGGATTGTAGATAAGCATTATAATCCATTCTTAAGCCAAAAATATCAGCATAAAACTCTGCACTACTGTTTCTTGTGTAGGCAAAGGACCCATCTTCTTCTCTTATAACTCCCCCTAGAAGTATCCTCTTCAGATTACCGTCTAGCTTATCATAAGTTGAGTTAGCATACCTCTCAGCCTGCTGAAATAAGTTGAGGACCTTTGACGTGACGTTATAAACCCTCATTATGTCCTCTCTTATATATCGATCCCAAGTTTCGGGCGAGGCATAGTCTATGTCAACTAGGTCAGCACACATATTTACAATATTTTGTTTAGAATATAAAAATCTTTCGATCAACTTGGTGCGAATTACTAGATAACAGTTTTTAAAAATGTTTTAAATATACAATTACTTTGTTTATATCGTAATAATAAGTCGGTTCAGATCACTCGAGTGTAGAGGAGAGATCAATCCCTCTGAATTTTAGAGTTTTCTCACTTGTAAGAGGCTACAAGTAATCATTGTCTAGAGTTTTGTAACGAGTGCATTATCATAAAAAACAGAGTGAGGAAAGCCTAACCTTTCAAGGCTGAATGGAGGTCAGTCCGCCAATCTCTAAATCATATTTTAGATAATTTATTGTCGTAGGAATTCTATGATAATTTTCTCATTAATCTAATAAGTGGGGAAAAATAGATTCGTTTAACTGGCTCCTTAACTTTTGTCCTATAGAATACATGATCGTTAATCTCTACGTCCGAGTTGATGGCTCAATTGTGAAAGTTAAATGTGAGAGAGTTGATAGTGTAAGGGATATCCTAGAAAGGTTTAAAGATAATAGCATTGTCGAGGCTTGTAGCGAAGAGACATTAAAACCAATGTCAATATATCAAGTTACTTGAACTCAGGCCCGTACTATATTGATAACATACTAAATCGATGTAAGATATGCCTTTCGCTTGATTTCTAGCAACTTTTTTCATTTACTAATATTTGAAAGTTCTTTTCTTCAGCCTCCTTCATCAAGCTCTCTAAAATCTCACCGTCTCTGTGACTAAAGGAAGTGCTTTTACCGGTAAGTTAGGCAAGACCGCTATGAAATTGACGAAGAGAAACGTGTGCTCGTCCTTAAGGACTGGAAGATGGAGATACCGTTTGCGGGGAGGTTAAGGTGGTCTGTACAAGGTAGGCTAGAGGGTACACATAGACGACAAGTCCTACGCACATATACCGGTCGACGTAGGTAGGGTTACTACAAAGAAGTCTGGTAAGCCCACGACGGAGTCCCTCATATTCCACGGTGAGAGGGATAAGATACAGATAGAGACACCTAAAGATAACAGAGTAGCTTCAATTGACTTAGGTATAAACATGTTAGCAACTGTTACCGTAGACGAGGGTGTTGTTCTGTTTTACCGTGGTCCTACCGTAAAGGCGGACTATTTCTACTTCCAAAAGGAGGTTGCAGGGCTAGACAGACTAGAGGCTGAGGCAGAGAAAGTCCAGACTGAAGCTAGGGAGGAAGTGTTGAGAGAAAGGGAAGGACTATTTAAGAAACTAGCTCACTTCAAACATTGGGTATAATACTTCAAGGGTCTATGCCTTTTATAACGTTGTCGTTGAGAGGAAGCCTTAGGGGAGCAGTTAATTGTCCTTTAGGTCACAAGCTCCACAGTGACGTTAACGGAGCTTTAAACATGATGAAACTGGGGATAAAGAAAGTCATTAACATACTGAAAAAATCTCTCTCTTTTCTTGTAACGCCGAACGGAGTAATTGCCATAAAGGGGAGTAACACCTTAGACCTCGGTGGAACCCTCGCCCCTTAGGGTGGGAAGGAGGTCAGACTTATTACACCTGGGGGTAACAGTATATCGTGGACCTCAAGAAGTCTCTGGGACTTGGCTTCGCAGTGGCCTTTCTCCTGGGAGTGCTTTTCCTCCACAGTTACCTAGTCCACCTGACTAACCCTAGGAGCAGTAATGTGACGGACAGGTACCCCCAAGTGACCTCCCAGGGTACTGGGACGACTTCAGGTACTGGGAGCAAGGACGTGTTGAACCTCTCTAACCTAGGGGGCACGTTCACCGTCATTGGGAGGTACCAAAGCGACAGCAAGTACGCCTTGGCCGAGGTCTACACTCCGAATGGGTCCCTCTTCCTCTCTCCTTTCCTATGGAACCTCAAGGTAGCAAAGGGTGACGCTAACCTGACCTACGTGGGGAGCTCCCTCGAGGTCTGGGTAAACTTCACTGATTTCAAAAAGGTGTCTCCCTCGATACCAGTGGACGGATACCCTGGCGTCATGTACGGTCAGGAGCTCTGGTTCCCCTTCGCTGGAAAGTCCTTGACCTCCAGCTCACTCCCCCTGCCCATGGCCTTGGGTGAACTGCCAAACTTTTCCTCGACCCTCTCCTACTCCGTCCTAGACCGTTGGGGAGTGGTGGACGACTTCTCGTATGACGTGTGGTTAACGACTGACCCCAACGCGACCTACTTGCAGTACCCTGACGTGGAGGTCATGGTCTGGCTCTACCATAACGAGACTCCGTCCAAATACTTCCTCTACGTCGGAAACGTGACGGAGAGGCTAGTGGTGAACGACACGGTCTTAGAGGAAAACTTCTCAGTGTACGTCCTCCCCCACACAGGTTCTGCAAACGGATGGATAGGGGTATACTTCCTGAGCCAGGACCAGTTGGAGGGTAACGTCACGGTACCCCTGTCCTCCATGATAGTGGGGTCCTTCCCCTTCATCCATAAGGTCTTCCAGAAGGTCAACGCTAGCGACTACTACTTGGACGCGGTCCAGGTCGGTATGGAGTTCAATGACGTCGACGGTGATGTGAGCTTAGGGTACGTCCTCCACAGTTGGACAATAGAGCTGCAAAACGAGAGTTGACTACGGGCTGGGGACGTCATGTTAACGTGGACGTAAAAGGAGTAAAGCGCAACCGTAGGGTGTAGAAAGCGGGGGAAGGTAGGGCATGCCTCCCCTTGTCATGTGGACTGGGTGGTCATACTCTACTCGCGCAGCACAGGCCGAGGGTATGCGGTCTGGAGAAGTCACGTCAAATGTTTAGAGATGGGTTGAACATTCACAAAAGAAGAGTAACGCCCTTCACTCTGGAGTTCCGTACTTCACTAACAGTGTCCGCGGAGGACTTTTTCCCTGCCCATGATGGTGACGTGGTGGAGTCAGTGTAGGCTACCTTAGACCTCTAAAGTCCTATATCCTACTTATTCTCGCCTCATCGGAACACCTTCCGTCAGACCCTGGACGAGTGAAGTTGAGTCAGTTTCCTCCTTCATGACTAAGTCCTGTGCGGGATAACGATTTAGCGAGCTGAGGCCAAAGTCCTGTAGTAGTGAAGGGGCCTTTAGTCCCTTATAGCCTCTTTCCCTTCTTCCTGGCACTTCCCTAGCTCCGTTTCTTGACTTTCTCTGCTTCAGCCCTTAACCAATCTAACTCAGCAACCTCCTTTTGGAAGTAGAAGTCCGCCTTTACGGTAGAGCCAGGTAGGGCACCACGGTACCGTCATTCAAGGTAACTGTACCCAACATGTTTACACCTAGCTCAATTGAGGCTACGTTGTTACCTTTAGGCGAGGCTATTTTATCCGTCCCTCTCACCGTGGACTATGAGGGACTCCGTCGTGGGCTTACCAGACTTCTTTGTTTTGACCCTAGGTCGACTGGTATATGTGAGTAGGGCTTGTGGTCCATGTGTACCTCTAGCCTACCTTGAGTGGCAGACCTTAACCTCCCTGTAAAAGGCGTCTCCATCTTCCAGTCCTTCAGAACGGGCAAGTGTCTTTCCTAGTCTACTCCGTGGCGGTCCTGGCTAGCTACGAGATTAACTTCCTCTTCCCCTGTCTTCCCAGTGACCCGGTAGCGATACGTGATCGATGAAGGGCAGTAGACTGTCTTTATTCTTCGACGACAAGAGGAGGGAAGACCGAGCCTCATTGTACTCCTGCAGTACGGCTTGTGTGTTGGCAGAGCCCGAGACACTATTGTATCCCCGTGTATTTCTCCCATGTACCCTTCAATTCTACTCCCATCTGTTGGAAGGACTGTTGTCCCCTCTCGTAGTTTACCCCGTTGTATAGTCTAGATGAGGCGTCTCCTAAATTCCTCAGTTTCCTCAGCTGTGCCCATCTAGGGGAAGACCAGACAGTTACAGCGTGGAGACTCCCTTCAAGTATCGCGGAAGAGATCGGCTCCAGCTCCTCATATTCTTGGGGTTGACCATAAGTCAGTGCCACGGAAAAAGGAGTTAAAAACCTTACCAAGCCTTAAAACGCGGGTTTTTCCTTTTCCATTTATAATCATCACGAAAAAAGGAGAAGGTACTGTCGTACAATCACCCTGATGATGTCGAGGCTATAACGGGTATGGGAGGGCGTTAGTGTGGACCGCTTTTGCTCAAGTGGAAAAGTATTGATCGTAGGAGTGGTTTTTAACATACCATCTTCGGAGTTATTTTAGTTATCTCGTCTGATAAGTCCTCGACCGATACCCCAGACCTATAGGACTGGTTAGAGTTAATAAAGATATTTCATATATGGAGTAGAGATTTTGAAATATAGAGCCCGTTTATCTGAGTAACACTTTATTTTTTCAAAAACTTTTTTTCAAAATCATTGAAATAGTCATCCTTTGTATAACCGATAATTATCCTACGTCTCAGTGATGGCACGTTAACGTATTTACTGGCATTGGTATTACTTAAATTGATCTCTCCGTTACCGATCGAAAGTTTAACTTTATCTATGGGCATATCAACGTCCGCTATGTAGACCAATAAGTTGCCTTTTAAAGTGATTATAAAATTGTACAACTTCTCTTCCTCCTCTTTATTCTCCATAGTACTAGCAAATGTATCGGCATGGGTGTCTTCAAGGATGAATTTCTTATATTTTTTCCTCTTCAGTAATATATCATAAAAATTCTTATAAATTCCATCTTGGTCTTTTTTCTCTCTCAGCTTACTTAGGACGTAATCGTCAGTTAAATTAAAAAATTTTTCACAGTCCTTCACGCCTTCAACAGGTATTGTCTGATCTTCAATCATATTCGCTAAAGTATAGGCAAGAGCTGTGTCAAAAATGCCCTTGACCGGATGGTTATATACAGCGCTGTACATGTGATACCTCGCCATTAAGAGGTGCTCCAGGTCGTCTCTCCCCTTTGTCCGGAACACGTAATTCCCATTTCTATCGATTTCCATAACTTCAATAATTCTATCTAGAGAGATCTCTCCGTATTTGACGCCAAAATAATAAGAGTCCCTTTGCAAATAATCCAGCCTGTCCGCGTCCAAGGTAGAGCTGATTACAGCCTTTACCAACTGTTTAGATGCTTCTTTTTTAACGTAAATCTCCTCCATTAGCTTAGCCAGTCCTTCCTCCCCAACGCAATTTCTAAGGACATTAACTCCTATTAATTCGTGAAATTTAGCATTAACTTGATTTCCAATAAAGTCTCTATACATTCTTTCATCAATATATTGAAGGAATTTTAGAGAGTGCTCAAAGGTATGAGAGAAGGGCAAATGACCTATATCGTGAACTAAAGCTAACCTGCTAATTTCATTCAGTTGATCATCGTTTACGAAACCGTTCTTTCTCAATTTCTCCAACATGAGTTTAGCAACGTGATGTGCACCTAAACTATGCTCAAATCTTGAGTGAGTCGCTGATGGGAAGACTAAATATGCAAGACCGTTTTGTCTAATGTATCTCAGCCTCTGAAAAAGGGGACTATCTACTAAGTTTAAATCGCTGGCTTCGACTTTTACATACCCATAAATGGGGTCTCTTATGTGCTTGCCTACTGACATACTATAATACTCATCATTTTTCACTTATATTTTTCTAAGATCTTTATAAGATCTTCCTCATCACGATTAAAATCAACTTTATCACCTGCTAATTTATACCAAAGTTTCCTAGCTGTACTCCTAGCTGTATTCTCGATAAATGTTGGATCCGCATTAACGTTAACACATTGATCTCGACTGGAATGGTCAAAATTTCTTATGTAGTCCACGTAGTGTACACCGTCATTAGTCGGCTCAAAACCACTTATGTCTTCTCCTCTCTGTGCCGTAATTATAAAAGCTAAAGCGTGGGCCACCTCTTCAGGATACTCCTTTTTTAAACAATTTATCAGGCTCGTGATCCTAAACCTCTCGAACGTTATCATGAAATAAATATTGGGCACAGAATGCTTTTATGCGCTTAATTTCGTATTACACTATACAGAGACTTTACCGAAAGTAGACTAACCCCTTCATCAATCTAGACCGCTCGACACGTCTCTTAGCTCAGCCGTATACTCTTGGCTAGGCAGGTTGCTAAGTACCGGGCCTGGTTCTGTCTCTCAATTGTTATGATGACGTAGACCGAAGGTAAGCTGCTGCCCTAACTTCGTCAGTTTCCCTACTTTCACGACCGTTCCTACCTCGTGTAGGGTGTCATGTGGGCACCGTCCTAAGTCTTGACTACCCTTACCTCACCCCAAATCAGCCCCAGCAGAGCCCTATAGTCTTTCCTAGGTATAAGGAACTTCTTTTGGTCAAAGTAGTCGTTCTACAACCAACTTCCAATGCATGAATCTGGCCTCCTCCCCTTCCTGCAAGGTTTGCCGTCCCTTTACCATACAGAAGTCTGAGGTCGAGAGGGGCAGGGTATCTACCGGTCAAGGATGCCCAGATCCCAATATCGTATATCTTTCACCTTCGTGCGCGGACTAGGAAATCACATGCACTCAGCTATGGGGAAAGGGTCACATTTCGGGAAGGACGTGATCCCTCAACAGAGCCCGTCTCCGTACTCGAAGTTCGCCTTGGAGTCCCTCAAGAGTGGCAGTCCCCTGTCCTTCTCCGAGAGGACCAGCCCCTCGACCCTAGGCCACTCCACCCCTACTTCTGGGTCGTCGTAGCGTATGCCCGAGTCGTGCTCCTTGGAGAACTCCCTTGTGACGAAGTAGACCACGTGCGAGTCCTCCAAGGCCAGGAAGCCGTGGGCGAAACCAGCGGGTACCCACAAGAGCTTTCCAGGGGTCAGCTCAGCGGAGACCCACCTCTTGTAACTAGGCGACCCCCTCCTAAGGTCAACAGCCACGTCATATATCCTCCCAGAGACTACAGAGACCAGCTTCCCCTGTGGTACTGGTTTCAGCTGGAAGTGGAGCCCCCTCAGTACCCCTCTCCTAGAGAAGGAGTGGTTCACCTGGACGAAGTCGCAGGGGACGTACCCCCTGAAGTCGCTCCTCTTGTAGAGCTCCTCGAAGTGCCCCCTCTCATCCGAAAACTGCCTCGCCTCTACCAGGACGACCTCCGGGACCTCCAAGCGCTTGAACGTGAACGGCATGACCTCACCCCTCCCTCATCTCCAGGGTGCCTCATCCCTGAAGAACTTGTCGTCCAGCAGTGGCTCCCACCACCACCTGTTCTGTAGGTACCACTCCACAGTCCTTGAGAGCCCCTCCCTCAAGGGCATGACCTTGTACTCCAAGGAAGGCTCCATGCAGTACCTCCTGTCGTGGCCGGGCCTGTCCTCCACGAACTTCACCTTCACCTCTCTACCCATCACCTCCCCTATGGTCCTCACCAGCTCCAGGTTCGTGACGGGCTGTCCCCCGGGTAAGTTGTACACCTCACCTCCCCATCTGGCTGACCCCTCCATCACGTCAGCCATGGTCCTGACCGTGTCCTCGACGTAGATCCAGTCCCTCTCCTGCCTCCCGTCGCCGTAAATTGGGACCGGGAGCCCCGAAAGCGTCCTGATTATCACCTTCGGAATCATCTTCTCAGGGTACTGCCTGGGGCCGTAGTTGTTGGAGGGCCTCACCACAATCGCCTTCACCCCGTAAGTCCTTACGTAGGCCTTGACAAAGAGGTCCGCTGACGCCTTTGAGGCGCTGTAGGGCGAGGAGGGGTTCAGTGCCGCGTCCTCGTCTGCGCACCTTCCATCCCCGTAGACCTCGTCCGTGGACACGTGGACGTACTTGAAGTCGTACTTCCTTGAGGCCTCCAGCACGTTCAACACGCCTAAGACGTTGGTCTCCACGAACCCCCTGGGGGAGTAGATCGACCTGTCCACGTGCGTCTCAGCGGCGAAGTTCACCACCACGTCCACGTTCCCGGAGAGCACCTTGTCCAGCGCCTGGGGGTCCCTCACGTCCCCCCTCACTAACGCGTGTCCAGTCCCCACCAAGTTCTCCGTCCTACCCGCATAGGTCAACGCGTCAAACACTGTCGGGGTGACCCCCCTCCTGTTCACCTCCCTCACGAAGGCTGAGCCTATGAAGCCAGCCCCTCCAAGGACTACAAGGTTATCCATGAGTTCTCACCTACGACCAGCTTGTGCCACCTGTTCCCCTTCCTTATCACCGCGTTGTTACCGATCAGCGAGTCCATCAAGAAGACCCCTCCTTCCACCTTCACGTTGTCTAGGATCACGCTGTGCTCCACTTCGCTCCCCTCCACCACGCAGTTGTCCCCTATTGAGGTGTAGGGCCCCACATATGAGTCCTTGACCACGGTGTTCTCGCCCACGTACGCTGGTCCCCTGACCACCGAGTTCTGGACGAGGGCGTTCCTACCTAGGTAGACCCTCCCCTCCACGCTGGAGTTGACTAGTCTCACGTTTTCCTCCACCCTCCTCGAGACCTTGGCGTCGAGCAGGAACGCGTTGGCCTCCAGTATGTCCTTGGGCGTCCCCGTGTCTTTCCACCACCCGTCGGCTACGTCGTAGCTCACCTCGAGCCCCCTGTCGACCAGGCCCTGGATCGCGTCGGTTATCTCCAGTTCCCCCCTCCAGCTCGGCCTCAGCCCCTCTATCACGTCGAACACGTTGTCATCGAAGCTGTAGACCCCCACTAGGGCTAGGTCGGATATCCTCTCCTTTGGCTTCTCCACCAACTTGACGAGCTTACCCTCCCTTATCACAGCGACCCCAAAGCGGGAGGGGTCCTGGACCTTCGCCAAGAGGATGGACGCGTTAGACCCGGAGGAGGCGAACTTCCCCAAGTCGTAGTTCACCACGTTGTCCCCTAGGTAGACCAGGAACCTCTCCCCCTTCACCAGTCCCCTGACCCTGTAGACCGCGTCGGCTAGCCCCCTGGCCTTCCCTTGGTAGACGTAGGTTATCCTGACCCCGAAGCGGCTACCGTCGCCGTAGTACTCCACGACCTTGTTGGGCACGTTGTCGCCCAGGATGAGGATGACGTCCTTTACCCCAGCGTCCCTTACCTGCTCCAGGGCCCACTGGGAGATAGGCTTCCCAGCTACCTTTATCAACTGCTTAGGGCCCGTGTGGGTCAAGGGCCTGAGCCTAGTACCCTGCCCCCCGTGTAGGATAACAGCCTTCATGCTACCACCATGTGCTTCAGGTTCTCCTCTAGGGAGTAGAAGTCCACTGATACCAACTTCCTCGCCCTACTCACGTCCAGGGAGGAGTCGAAGGGCCTCTTCGCCACCCAACCCCTCACCTCGTCCACCTCCTTCACGTTCTTAGGCAGGTCGTAAGCCTCAGCTACCCTTAGGGCGAGCTCGTAACGCGAGACCCTCTCTCCAGCGACGTGTATGACGCCCGTCCTCCTGGTCTCCACCAGTTCCTTTATGGCCTCAGCCAGCAACTTGCCTGAGATTGGGGAGTAGTACCCCTTGAAGGCCAGGACTTCGCCACCTTTCCTAAGTGTGTTGTAGGCGTACACGGGGAAGCCCTTGTGCCTGAACACCCCAGAGGTCCTCACGACGAGCGAGTCGTCGTAGGAGAGGGCGTAGGCCTCCCCCACCAGTTTGGAGAGGCCGTAGTAGTTCACCGGGTCGGGGAGGTCGGTCTCGGCATACATCCCCTTCCCACCGTCAAAGACGTAGTCCGTACTCACGTGAAGGAGGTAAGCCTCCACGACCCTGGAGGCCCTGACCACGTGCCTCACCGCCTCAGAGTTGACCTTCATAGCCCTCTCCCTGTCCCTCTCGCAGCCGTCCACGTCCGTGTAGGCTGTGGCGTTCACCACTACGTCCGGCCTCACCTTGAGTATAAAGTCCTCAAGTACCTGGAAGTCAGTGACGTCTAGTTTGACCCCGCCTGGGACTTCGGAGGAAGAGTAAGTCCTTATGGCTTCTGGGAAGAGGCTGGAGAGCTCGATGCCCAGCTGCCCAGAGGCGCCCAGTATCAGGGTCTTCATGTCGTTTGATATCTGTAGAAAATAAAAATGCTTTTCGGTTTCCCGTCGCGTTCCCCGTCGCTTTGCCATCAGGTCAAGGACCTTAAGACCATGACTGGCCTCCCCACCATGCGGGGTTTTCCTTGTCTTTTATCAAGTTTTTGCTAAACCTAGGACGAAGGCTATGGACAGGGCTAGACTAATTTCATACATCAGTCCCAGGAACTCTTGCCTCCTCCCCAGCAGGTACCCGACAACAAAGACGGATATCGGCAAGAGCACCCCTAAGGGGACGTGGACACCGTATACCTCCACACCTAGAAGGGCGTAAGGGTACAGGACAGTCGCTGGGGGCACGTAGGAGAATATGGTCGGTACCTTGAACCTCTGGAGAAAGTAGGCTATTGCAGAGGAGAGGGAGGTCACGGAAAGCTCTAGGGTCGGGTGGAGTGCGGCGACCAGAATAGGTACTAAGACGACCAGGATGTTTAGCCTACTGACTAACTTGTACCCACTGATGGGTATGTAGGGGTACCTCAGGAGGAGGGAGAGCAGGACAAGGAAAAGGAAACGGAGGTAATCCTCCCTGTAGTTCAAGAGGGTGAACAGGGCCAAGGACAGCGCAAAGGCTATGTAGGCTAAGGTGTAGTAATAATAAAACAGTACCAACACTGTAGACACTACAGTGACCCCCACTACGGCGTAGGTCGCTAACCGCATATAGTCCCTCGTAATGAACGGGATAACTCTGAAGACGTACCTAGAGGAAAGAAAAACTATTGAAGACACTATTGAAGATATTACTGAAACAAATAAAACATCATAAATACCGTTCACGAACAAGTAAATTGATAGGAACAGAAAGGTCACTGAAGAGACTAAAAGCGCCCTCTTCTCCACCTTGTAGAGGGGGAAGAGGAATACAAAGGCCGGAGGGAAAAAGTAAGAGAACGAACTTACCCCCATAGCTAACAAAGAAGATGTCAGAACCCTCGTGGATGACAGGACCCCCTTCCTCCTCAACAGGTACGGGACAACGGCCACTGGGATTAAGTACAGGCCGTACTTTACCCCCTCAGTGTAGAACATCAACCCTGAGACCACTATTGAGAACGGGAAGAACATACCGAGACCTATAGAGAGCAAGACTGAAGGTAGGGTTAAGTGTACCAAGGGGAAAACTACGGAGCCCAAGGAGAGGTAGTGCTCCCTCCTTATCTTAACCCTGGGCTCAAGGAGGGCACTGACTACACCAAACAACAAGTAGAAATACGCAAGGTCCCCGTAGTCCACCCCAAGGGCTGAGATGAGGAGAAGCAAGACCCCAGAGACTATGGTCCCCCTATAGTCCAACCCTATGAGGAGTATTGAGACCAAGGAAAGGACATAGTAATCAAACTGTCCAAAAGGGAGGAAGGCCACGCTCAGAGAAAACAGGGCCGAAGCTATAGCCTTGTCATATTTTGACAAAAGCGTCAAAGGGAAGAGAAAAGTTAAAAACACAGCGTTTTCCCTTACGAAGGGGAACAGGAAAGAGACGAGAAAAGCTAATCCCGACACGACAGGAAGAACCTTCCATTCTTTCTTTAGTACGAGGAAGCCCCCAAGTATTAAAGAGAGAGGGAGAAAATATTCAAAGTGCAGTAAGGAGATACCGAACAACGAAACAGCCAAAAGCTCTATCAGACCATGTTTTTCTCTCACGGCATCATGCTAACAGTTTAACTAATAAAATTTTAGCTTACAGCAGAGCGATAATAAGAAAGGCGAAAACCATGGACAGTAACGACTGCTCTCCTTTATAAAGAGAACTAGACTTGTCATTCTTTTTCTAGCTCCCTACTATACGTGATCCCCCATCAGTTAGGGTATACATCTCTTGTGTGGGGCGTGATGAGGGAAGGGAACCCAAAGCTCACTATTGGGATGACGTCATGGTCCTCATAACCACATGGACAGCGGAAGTACCTATATCCTTCTTTTTTTATTTCCTGACTTCCTCCCCGCCATGAAGGAGGCTTCTTCCATTTTGTGACCGCACTTAGGACAAGATGTAAGGGGTAGCTGGGGTCAACGTAGACTACCTTGAACCCGTGTCTTTAAACTACCGTTCAATCCTACTACAGTCTACGGTACTGCATAGGGTAAAGCTTGTCCCTGGACCCAGGGTGTATCTTTCACATTTCTGATGAGGTCGTTGAGGTCTCAAGGAAGATACGAGACGTCCTATGAGTTAGGAACTTCGACCGCTCCCCAACTTTTCTTAAGGGATCCTCTAAGGTGTCCCTAACCTTCCTGTGGCACTACCTTATCTTGTTAAGGATTCTGTCCTCTTTCCACCTCTTCTCGTACTTCTGTAGCGACTCAACTAATCATTTATAGTAGTGGGCGTCCTCTAGTCTGGTCGGTACCCTGACGTACTTTTCGCCCCCTTTATCTAGTACGAGTTCAGCTATGATGTTGTCTACGACGCCGTCCTTAACTCCTGGTCCTTTCCAGTCCTTGAGGAAGGGGACCTTCAAGTACCATTTTCCATCCCTCAGCGACAACCTAGCCTCCCTCACTTCCCAGTCATTGTATCCTGACAGGTTTCTCGGGTAGCCTTCTATTGACAGTTCGCCAACTCCTGCTACCCTTACGCTCATCTTGTCGAATTCATTTGAAAACGATAGGGTTGGGGTCAACGAAACAGAGACGTTGCGTCACTCGAGTACCTACCACATGGGCTGTTTAACCAGGACTTATACTTTGCGATCGCATCCCTATAGCAGTCTTGAGCGACTTTAGACGGTAGACCAGACCACCTTGGTGTTTCGTAAGTACCTTTGTGTGTCTTTCAAGAACATCTTTCGCGTATCTCTCAACCAAGAGAGAACGAAACGTAAGCGTTTTTCATTCCTTTCAATTATGCTGAGCAAAGGGGCGGTGTTAGATCTCATTGACTGTAGCTCTGGCGTTCCCACTCTTTTTAGCCCTTCTTCAATAAATAGAGTATAAAAAGATTTATACCCTTTCTCATCCCCGCCCTGTGAGGCTTTCCCTACTTTGTAACTTTAAACATAACACTGGACCTAGATGCCAATGGAACTGCTCAATACCAGAGCCGTCATGAAGAGAACTTTGAATTAAATAAGAAAATAAAGATGAAAAGGGAAAAGAAAAAACAAAGGACTATTATTTTCATCTTTAGATAAAATCTTTAACAATTTAAGCTCCGTACTGTAGTGCCACAGTTAGCAGGGTGGAACCACGGACGTCCCGGACGAGACCACCTAGTCCTACTCTAGCTCAAAATTCTCAAAACTTGATATATAAACATTAACCTTCTAGGTAGGAAACCCCTTATTAACTCTACGTCGCTCCTCTCGATTATTCCCAAAAACTTGAAAATGACAGGCAAGGCCAAGAAGAGCACTACATCTAACCACTTAGGGTCTATAAAGACCTCGTAAACCCCGACTAAAGGTAAGAGAGATAGGACCACGTAGTCCTTGAGAGTCGGAAAGAAGACCTTAGTCCTTAAAGCGTAAAAAATAGTAAAGAGAGAGCTCACTATCGCCACAATAACTTGAGAGATAGCCCCACCAATTATCCCAATCCTAGGAATGAGCAAAAATGAAGTGAACAAGACCGTTGAGGCATTTAAAAGGATGAGGACGAGGAACGGTCGTAAGTCCCTCTTGAAGGCTATAATGAAGTTAGTTAAAGAGCCAATTGGGAAAGCCAAAACAGAGGCTACGAACAATAGGACGAAGGCTGGGATACCAGGAGCGTATTCCGGAAAGAGATGTGAAATCATTATCTCACCTAAAGGTACAGACAACACAATTACAAGCAAAGTAAGGAAAGATATAACCCTAAATGATATAGAGCTCATCCTCCTCTCGTCCTTACCTAGGGCCTTGTAGAAGGACGCAGCGGGCAAAATGACGTTAGACAGGGAGCTTAAGAACGTTAAGGGCACTGAGGCGACCAAAGCAGAGAACTGATAGACCCCTAAGTAATAAGAGCCCAAGAGGTAAGCAGTAGTAACCCTGTCCCCCTGTGAGGACAAGAATGAAGCGGAACTGGAGAGGAACAAGGGTAGCCCCCCCCTAAACGCTCTCCCCAAGAAGTAGAAGTCGAAGTGAGGGGCGATAGGCCCCCCTAACCTCCTCGTCAAGAAGATGTAGTTGAGGGAGACTGAGACCACTCCGCCTACAGTCCATATACCTATAAACATGTAGATATCGTGTAGTAGTACTGCTATTATTGCTACTCCCCACCTAATGATGAGGAATGTGATTCCCGTTATGGCGTTCTCAGTGAACATGTCCATACCCAGCATTATTGATGACTGGACAGCTCCAAACAAGTAAAGGAAAAGGTAAGGGATGGCCAACCCCACGTAAGTCGGGAACAGGAGTAAGACGAGGAGGAAGGGTATAGCTAGGAAGGGTATAGCTAGGAACTTCGCAACGTAGGCCTTATGTTCATTTTTAGCGTAAGCGTACGCCACTTCCCTAGTGACCATGGCATTAGGGATGAAGAAGAAGACCGTGAAGACGATGACCTCCAGTAGCTGTATGATTGCCACTTTACCAAAGAACTGTGGGTTAGTAATCCTGGCTGTAATGACGAAGAAGACCAGTGCCACTATCACGTTGACCGTGGTCACGCTCAAGGACTTAAGCCAGTTCTTTACCGGGTTCATTCGCTCGCCGTATTCTATTTCAGTGATTTTAAGGCTTTCCATTACTAAAGCTGTGTTTCACACATAGCTATTCCTCACCCTCTAAAGTGCTATCTGACCTCCTCCCAGTCCTGCGAGGTTTGTCCTTCCTTTGTCATTTGTTTTAGCTTACGCAAAACGGGGATTTTGACTAAAGCTATCTTCTCGTTAAATTTGTTGTCCTTTTTATAGTAAAACTTTAATAATCTCATTAGTCAGTTTATCTAAAATGAGGCTTATCTTACCCTTTCTCCTCTTACTGCTTGTTGTTGGCAGTATAACTACGCTGTCCTCTACTGTAGTAGTTAATTACCCCAGTAGCGCATATTTAGGGCAAGAGATCACCATACACTTCCAGCTCTTGAACAATCGCATCAACTCCACGGACTTTCCAATAATTTCCTCTGGCGTAGAGGTCATTCACAACGGTAGTGAAGATGCTTACACTGGGGCTTCTCCCTATGGTGGCTATTTGTTGTTTCCAGCTAACATATCTAGGAATACAACAGAACTAATCGTAACGTTTGTTGGTGAGTACCATACTAACTATGGGAATGATCCAGGGATTGTACTTTATGGAGGTAATTTTAAACCACCCTTACCTGATGGAGATCAAAGTAACTTTAGTTCAGTACTTATTACCTTTGCTGGGAAGTTATCTTATCATATTAATGGGAGCTGGTATTACCCTTTATCTTCTTTGCCTTATTACGGTACACTTATAGACAATTGGCTTAACGTTAGTACCCTAGTAAACTATACAGTAATTTCTGAGGAACATAATGGCTACACATTTGTAAAAGATATGTTTATAAATGGTAAGGAATTTGTAATAAACTACTTGACCACTGTACCTTGGAGCTTCTCTTATGTAGGAATAAGGACGGACACGCCTAACACCTTGATAATGCCTTTAGGATTTACTCTATCTTCTCCCTTGTCACATCAGCCCTACGTAGTTTACGTTAACGGTAAAGAATACAATTCAGGCTATACAAATAATTTAAGTCAAGGCAGTATATCATTGAAGGTCTCCTCACTTCATGAAGTTATCAACATAACATTTCCTATGGCTCATGAGTATAAGATTATTACGATTAGCTCTAGTCAAGGAAACGTTAAAGTAAGCTATCCTATTTTGCCCATGACGTTGTTGCTCTCATCCGTAGTGTTAACTGTTGTGTCATTGATAATAAGAAGGAAGACATAAATACTAAATTTTCGTCTTTACTTGAAGATGGAAATAACGTTTGGATGGGCGGTATTCCTCTTACGGGTGGGAACTATTGCATTCTAGAGATCTCAAATAAGTTAGCAAGAAAAGGATATAACGTAAAGATTGTAACGTCAGGTCAAGAAGTCTGGTTCTATCCAAAAAAAGTAGAGATATTATAGTCTAGTGAACCTAAATTCCTTAAGATTGTTTCAAAGTTTCTGCAGTTAAAATATAAGCAAATAAAACATGATAAAGGGTTTGACTACTATCTTATACCTTCGACATTTTTTAGTAAAGTAGTTGGCAAAAGAGTAGAAATTAACGCAGACGAAGACATGAGCAAGATAATCCCGGAGTCAGATTTAACAATAACTGGTACTCCCAAGGCTTACATCTGGAGTTTTACGTCAAAGAAGTACAAGAAGTATGCCATCCTCATACTGGCCAGAGTACACTTACTTGTATAGTAAAAACATAAGGTGGTATCTTTATCTTTTTTACGCCTTATGATTACTACATTGCGCTATCGGAAATAGAGGCAAACCTAGTTAAGTAGACCGTAAAAAGGAAAATGAAGTTATTCATAGTCAGGGCAGGTATAGATACTCAGCTTTTCAAACCAAGAAGAAGGGATAATGACGACGTGAAGGTCATGGCAATCCTGAGACTAGATCCCACTAAAGAGCTGAAGTGGCAATAAGCACACTAAACCTTTTGTCTAAGTATCTAGATTTTACTCCGATCTTAATAGATTACGAAGCGTTAGAGAAGTTCAGAAGCGTGATCCGCTTTAAGTACGAAGCGTATAAACTTGTAAGCCAGGAGAAATTGGTCTAACTATACAATAGTGCCTCAGTATTTCTGTTCACCTCTAAGTTAGAGGACTATACTCTAACTCCACTTGAAGCTATGGCTTGTGGAACTCCAGTAGCGATAACAGATAACGCGGGCAGCAGGGCTTACGCAGTCAATGGATACAATGCTTTAATAGATGATACACAGTCTCCTGGAGGCTGGCAGAACTGATACAGAAGGTAATAAAGAACGAGAATCTAAGAGAAGGACTTGTAAGGAACGGCTTTGAGACCGCTAAAATGCACGACTAGGAGATAATAGTTGATAACTGGGTGGAAATGCTTAAAGAGATAGAATGAGAGATAAAACGATGAGGCTATTGCTTTTCTTATGTGTAAAAATTCCTAAATAACTTACGCCAGCCGTTCTTTCAGTCTCCCTAACCGTACACTTATAACCTTCCTCCCTTAGCCTTTTAATCAACTTCTTGTACGAAACTCCCGTCATGAAGGCGTGGTGTTCAAAGATTATTTTCTCAAACCCTATTTCATCGCTGTTCATTATGACGTCAACCTCCACCCCTCGCAGTCCATCTTCAGCAAATAGGGGTCTTTAACAAGCTCCCTCACCCTCTTTAGGGGGTATAATGGTTCCTCTATGTCACCCTCATCAGTAACATGAAAAACTCCGCTTTTGTCTAAATCAATGACTGAAGGTACTTTTATTGTACCGTCTTTTGACCCTACGTCTGCATTAATTAGTGCGACCCTGTCCTCTAGCCCGTTCAGCTCAACGTTCTCTAGTGCTACCTTATACACAGAGGGGAGAAGCTCAAACCCTATAACCCTCTTTGCATCCTTCACCGCAAAAAATACAGCTGTATCACCTATGTAAGCACCTACGTCCACTACTTCCATGCCTTTAACGTCCACGTTGGATTGTTCTTGTACTAATATCGCAAATAAAGCAACTTCATGTCCTTTCAGGAACTTTACGTCGTATTTTGGGTAGTACCAACAGTTGTTCTTCTCAATCTAACCACTAGTGATGAGTAGTGTATTACCGATTGAGCTAGTATCTATATTATCAGATCCGTAATATACTTCATCACCTTGAATGTAAAACATGTATGAATTAAAACGAACTGGATCGACCTGCACTAAATTAACTAATCTTTTGACGTACTCTAAACTACAAATTCCTGAGCTACCGTCCTTAAGCTCTACGTAAATTTGCTTACTACCTTTTCTCACTTGCTGAAGCACGCTGAGCCAGTTTTTACATACCATTTGATAGGTTCTAACGCGGTTGAGAAGACCTAGTGCTTGCTGAAATTGCCCCATTGCTATTAACTGATGTAACTAGTTAAAATGTTTCCTCAAATACTTTAATACGAAGTTTAAAATTCATATGACATCAGTATAAAATCTTAAACGAGAGAAAGCTTAAAGTTCTTGCCAATTCAAAGTTTACATTTGTAAGTTAAAAAACTATCCATAATTAGACGGACTTGAGTCTAATAAAGTTTACTAGAAAACTTAAAAACTTATATCTTCTACTTTTAATGTGGAAATAAAAAAAGATGATGTTGTAATTTCAGTTATAATCACTGCTCATAACAGGAGGAAATTCTTGAAGGAAGCAATAACTTCTGCACTAAATCAGGAATTTGACAGGAGTAAGCACGAGGTAATCGTGGTGAAGAACTTTGAGGACCAAGAAATAGACAGTTTCATAGAGGAGAAAAACGTCAAGTCCTTATATACTGAGGAGGAAAAGTCAGGAGGCGTGCAAAAGGTAGGAGCTGAGGAATCAAAAGGAAGCATAGTCTGCCTCCTTGATGACGACGATAAGTTCCACGAGGAGAAGTTAAGGAATGTGTGCCACTCCTTCACTAGGTATAAGGACTTAACTTTCTACCACAACAACAGGGTTGTGATATATGATGAGGGAAAGGTCTTGCTCACTCCAGAGGTTTGAGAGGAAGAGTACACCTCTAGCTATAACGAGAAAGCCTATGCTAGCTTGATAAAGAGAATTACTTGGTCTAACAATGGCTTCATTTGTGTCAGAAAGGACGACATTGTATTAAGTCAATTAGGGCAAATGAACCTATTGGTTGACCTTTATCTACTCTCTAGCGTATGATTAACCGTAAACTTATCCTTTCAGACCACACTCCACTCACTTACTAAAGAGTACACGGTAGTAACGCTTCCTTTGGTTTTAAGGACTTATCCACAGAATGTAAATATAGAAAGAGAGAAGTAGATAATTTGTCTAAAATTTATGAGCGGAGCAAGGACAATAAGGAATTCCCTTACGCGTTTTATTACCTTTATTTTATTGACACAAATGGAATTACGATATTCTTTGTCGGGATAAAAGGTTTGAGGTTTTAGCGGAAGGTTTGAGGATGCTGAGAAACCCTGTCTTGCCTAGTAAGTCAAACAAATATGTATCTGCATCTCTCTTGAATTTATTCCTTCATGACTTCGTGAAGAATTACTTAATTAACCTAAGATCAGAATACAATGGAAAATACCAAAATGGGTTGTAGATGTTAGGGAGAGAGGTAGTCCCTAATGCTTCATCTAAAACGTTTCATCTTTCTTGGCAAAATGAAATTTTAGCTAAGTGGATTTCTTCTTCACTTTCTCTCTTTAATCATGGAACTGGAGCTAAGCTAATCCCTATCTATGCAAGACGAGTTAATGGAGCGAATCAGAAACTCTCTCATCTATGTTAGACTCATTGCTTTATCTACTGGCAACGCTTTCTTCAGACTATTAGATTACTCAAGCCTCATAGGACACTCAAGATATTGTAAATACCATCAAAGCTTTTAAAGATACAACTAACCCTATTACGTAAGCTAGCTGATTATTTTACACAGTTCGATAAGAACTACGCACTAGGTGGAGCGTATAATTACGCCGTAAAGATGGCTAAAGAGATGGGGATTGAGTACGTCATGCTCCTAGATTAAAATAGTAAGATCTTAGACAACTTTAGGCCATCTAAGGTGATCAAGGAATATAAAGAGGCCGGAAAAAATCCTAGGAATTAGGGCACCAATTCTAAGCGTCAATTTGTCTAACACTTCAATTAAAGGTAAACTAGACTCCACCAATTTTTTTCATAACTAAGGCTGTAGTTAACGGCGGAATGATCGTAGAGACAAGCCATGGGCTATCTCGGCCCTTCCTTGAGCCTCTATTTTTAGATTGGTTCGACACTGAGTTTTGTCATAGGGCTTCTATTTTAGGGCATAAGATCTTAGTGTATAAAGATGGAAATATAGATCATTCTCCGGGAGAAAGGAGAAAAGAGCTCTCTTCGAAATGTGGTAAAACATTATACTTAGCCTTGCGCTTACTACACCGTTCTGAACCAGATAAAGAAAAATACTAATATTATCTATATTACTCAAATTTTCTACGTTATTCCCTTGTGCTTAGAAACGATATTTATTTTATATGGAATATAAATTTCGCTTTTTGTTATCAAATCCTAGAATAGTCATAGGGAATATACTTTTGCTTTGTGAAGTATTACGTTTTAGGAAGAATCTAATTTTGGTTATGAGATCTTTTAAGTATGGATTAAGTGGTGAACTGGATGAAGGAAATAATATGTTATGGTCAGAGTTTGAGATCAAAAATAGTTATGTATAAAAAGTTTACTTGTGTCTATTCTGATCTCACTTATAGTCAGTATAGCTGTAACATGTGTGAACAACAATCTCATCCATCTCTGTAAAATTTTTAGCTCTGCTAAATGAATTATAATTTCAAATCCTTCTTTAAGTGCACGTTTAGTAGTCTATCCAGCCAATATAAGATGAATTTCCGTCTGAATAATGTTAAAGTCATATAAACAGTGAAGTATAATGAATAAAATGTCTAACTCTATGGAACAAGACATTGAAAGCCGAGTTGTCCTTTTGGATGGAATTATATATCGATTTATAACACTTTACTAATTTTGAAGTTAAGGTTAGGGCTATAGATTCATTAGTATACTCAAATTGTTTATGGTTATAATTAGTGGATTAAAATATGGGTGTTTTCATTAGGTTATGGTATAGATCTCTACCATATCCTTCTCTAAGATAATCAGTCATTATAGAGAGGAAAAGAAGTAACAAGTATCTCCTATGCGTACTGTATGGCTTAAACGTGTTAATGAGAAGATCTACTAGTGTTCGCCACCACTTTTCACCTCTATATCTATGGAAAAGATTGAGGTAAGCAACATGAAGCGATTTATATTACTTAAGCAAATTTAAAACTTGTTTTTGTAAAATACGTCATCAGCTCCCTATACGAATTTATATACGCTAACATTAATTCAGTACCCTTATCACTGTGAGTAATCATGGTTTTTAAAGCAGAATCGTTATGGATTCTATAAAGCACTAGTAAATCGTTAGTCACGGTTATAACTCTAGCCTTCTCCAAGGCGCAGGGAAACCAATATATTTCTACGTTGATGCCCGCGCACTCCAAAACGCTGATACAATCAAGGGCTAGTCTCTTAGATATTGCTGTACAGCTATTATACATGTCAGGGTGGAAATTTTTTAAAATGTATTTTAAATATTTGTATTTTAAATATTTATCTCTACTGAAATAGTTTATACTACGGGTTACTCTCTTCCTCGGCGTTATATCTCTTCCTTCTTCGTCTATAAGTGAAAATCCGTTATGGAAGAAATCCATGTCGTTCCTAGAAAAAACTTCTCTAGGGATTTCCGGCTTCTCTCGTAGAAATAGATCGTCATCTTCTAGAAAGGAAATTACATCATCGTTTGCATGTATAATTCCCTTGAGGTGCTTAAAACCTAAGGAGGGAGAGGATTCTACTATTCCAGTACCTCCAATTTCTTTAATCTTCTTATCTATTCGATCATCTTAATAATCCTTAACCACTGTTATCTCGTCCGGTGGCTCCGAGGATCTTAGAAGTGAATCTATAGCGTCTAAGATGAACTTTTTTCTTTGATGGGCAGTTATTATAATAGTCAATCTGTCCTTCGTATTCTTTACCGTTACTAAGAAAAGGAAATATTAAACCTTTATTATCACTTGCAACGTAATCAGGGTTAGGATTGAGATGAAAGTTACAGTTGCAATACCGACATATAATAGAAAAGAAAAGTTGAAAAAGCTACTTCTCTCTCTGGAAGAATCTAATTTTAGGGATTTTGAGGTTATAATTGTAGATGATGCGTCAAGCGATGGAACTGATAAGATGATAAGAGAGGAATTCCCCGATGTAAGGTACATTAGGCATGAAAAGCCTACTTTAGTTGCTAAATCTAGAAATGACGCAATAGAAGCTAGTAAAGGAGAATATATCTTCTTCATTGATGATGATAACGTTGTTGAAGGGACAACAATTGAAAAGCTAGTTGAATTCTTAGATAACCACGAAGATGTAGGTGTTGTGGCGCCAGTTACATGTTGGTACACCTACCCTGACAAAATTATGTATGCAGGTGCCATACTATCTAAGTTTACAAGGAGAACAATACCACTGTTTTCGGGGAGACCTTGTAAAGAACTTGAGGTAAAAGTCATAGAGGCAGATATTTTCGCTAACAGTTATGCTATAAGGAGAGAAGCGATAAACAAAGCTGGTCTGATCCCCTGGAAAAGAATCCCCTGGAACGGTGAGGACGGATATCTACACTACAAAATCAAGAAGCTAGGTTATAGAAATGTAACACTAGGATCTGCGAGAGTATATCATGACGTTCCGATATCAGAAGGTATTAAGAGATATAATAGAATGAGACTCTACTATGCGATAAGGTCTAAGATAGTTTTTCACAAAGATCTAGATGAGGACTTACAAAAGTTAACCTTTTACTTATCCACGTCAGCGTATCTTGGTTATTATCTCTACATTGCTACAAAACTTAAGTGTGAGAAGTGTATAAAAGCAGTTCTTCAAGGTTATATTGATGGAATTTTAGACGGTAATGAGCTAAAGTATATATGATAAATATATGGAGAGATATCCTTCTCTGACCTAGGCTTCAAATATTTATATGGTGAGGAGTCTTTTTATTGCTCTTGCAAGTATTGGGATTAGTATCATGATCACGGCTATAAGCAATGTTGTTGCCAATAACACATACCCCTCAAGCTGGTAGTAGTAGGCTGAGTTAGTGATTTTAATGTAATTAGATTTTGTTTCAAAAGCGTTAGCATAGAGAAATTGGAGGTGAGACGTCATATTATCCGCTATCCAACTAGGGTTATATGCGTAAGTGAGAACTATATATCTATATTTTACGTTAGCTAACTCATAAATCGAAGGATTTATTTCCTTGTAGGAGATAGGTTTAAGGAGTTCAGATACGTTTTGTGTATATACATTTAGGTTAGAAAGGTTATAGTTAGTCCCTAGAAATAGCGAGGAATTCATATTGTTCACTTCATATATGTAATATGGAGAGAAATTTGCAACTAGTCTTAAAAGACCATCTTTTTGATACTGCTGAAGAGTGTGAATATAGTTTGTTATATTATAATTTAGTGCATCTCCCTGCAAAACAATATATCTTATATTGGTCAAGTATAGAAGGTTGTATAAGGGTAGTTCAGCTGATCTATTATAACTATAAAGATAGTTAGACAATTCATGGTATATTTCATTAAGTTCAGGATTTGCATAATCATATCCGCCTCCTTCAAAGACTGGCTTATTTGAGCCCCAGACCAAGAGATTTACACCAGTATACCATTTAGTATACATCCATAAGTGAGTCTCAGGAATTGCTAAAACGTTAAAGTTTCCTTCTATAGAATTGAGATAAGTAATAGTCTTCGTAAAATAATGAGGAACAGTTATCGTAGACCATACGGTTCCCTCCACAATTTGATAGCTCGATAATAATATCAATGACAAAAATACGAGTAGTAATACTTCTTTGAGATGAGCTCTTTTTATATAACTTGACAGAGTTATTATACTAACTGGTATCAATACTGAGAATATTAACCCTTGAATCCAACCAAAGGCCACAGTCAATGTTCTAAATTCTACAAAATAAGGAACATTTAAGAAAAGATAATTGTAAACACTGCCAAATGGTGAATCAATGCCTGCGTAAAATGTAGAAACTATAAAATATAGGATAGCCCATGGGATTAAGTGTCTTTTTCCATCTTGGCCTTTAATATTCATTAGGAGAAAAGGTATCGAGATCAAGATAACGAGGATAATCATATTTATGATATATTTACTAGAATAGCTATAAAGTCCTAAAAATACGTAAACCCAAGGTCTAGCATTCCCTACGAAAAATTGATAAGATACCTTTAAAAAAGATTGTTGATTAACCGTAGAGATTATGACAGGTAAGGATATGTTGATCCAATACACGTTGCTAAGTAAAAAGAGGATAGGTACGGCTACTGTAAATATTATATTAATTTTATTTCTATACAAAAAATAGTAGCCTATGGTTAACAGAATTATAAGACCAAATGTCTCACCTATTAAATAAGTGGTCGCGATTCCTCCAATTACACTGGATAATAAAATTATAACTCCGAGATATGATAATTTCCTTAAGACTTCCTCGTTCTTTAGTAGTTTTATAATATAATACATAAGTGGAGGCATTAAGCAGTATACGAATAATTGCTCATACAATCCAGGTCCATTACTGTAATACACGTCCCAGTTAGTCATATAGGCTACTCCAATCACGAGAGTAAATATTACTCTACGGAATGCATTCTCTTCAAAATTGCTAGATCCTACTATAATATTTTTTATTATTTTTAAAATATATGATGCCCCTATGTAGAAGATAAAAATTACTAGTACGTATTGAGAAAAGGGAAAGGGTAGTTGATAAGTTAGCAATATAAGGCCATAATACCATAGTTGCGGTATAGCTAGTGTGGGCCCTGCAAGAAAAGGATAATTATCAAGACCATAAAAAATGTAGTTGCGGTATATTGTCGTCGAGAAATCTGGAGCCAGAGCGAAGTTTTGATCCCCCCAGTACCATGCATTTAATTTTAACCAAATAACGGTCTGAAGAATGATATACCCTAGTAGGACAAAATATTCATAGGGAATGCTTTTTCTGGTTAAAAGCATTGATCTCTCCTGCAGACTCCTAATCATTACGTTATTAACAATTATCGGGATATTTAAGCACTATCGCGTAAGTTATTCTCTAGTGTTAACATAAAGCTTATGCAAAAATCCAGATAATAATTAGGAAATTAAAAAATTCTCATTTAATAATGACTATATAAAATTTATTGTATCAGTCAGTGAATATACTCAAATCCCATAACATTCTTCCTATTAAGAATGAGCTCCCCCTTACTATATAAAGTAAATAAATCAATAGCTTACTTTCCTTGCATATCTTTCTCTTTTTTCTTGAGATGTTCAGAAAATACTCGTACTTGGTACTCTTTAATACTTTGGTGCTCTTCCCGTATCTGTAGTACTTTTTAACTATCTCTAAAAGCGTCCTATCACCATAATGATAGATCAACTCTTCCCTAATTACGTTTACGCTATTTGACAGTGAAGATGCCACATAGTATATCAGTTCGTGGTCAGGAAAAATCAATTGGTCGAACTTCTCCCCTAGATCTCTCCTTAGGATTTCAAAGGTCTTTGAGAGAAGGGGTGAAGAAATTAATCTAGGCAGAGCGAATCCCTTTATAGAGTTAGGTTCGTTACAATACATTATGTTGTCCTTGTCTAGCTGAGCCAATTTTATCCAGAAGGAGTCGCCAACTTCCCTTTCTCCAACTATTATCATATCGCTTCTATCCTTATCTGTCATCTCTAGGGCGTCTCTCCTCAAAACTCTAGTCTCGTCTAACAGAAGAGCTCTATCGCCCCTTGAATTTACGTGAGCCAAGTGCCTAGCCTTTAAGAGCTTTACCCTCTCCTTGATTTCCTTAAACCCGTACTCCTTAATAACGTCGGAAATTTCGTCGCTTCCGGAGTTCACTACTATAACTTCATAGTCTTGAAACGTCTGCTGTCTTAAGCTCTCAAAGACCTCCCTTAAATACTTACCGTGAATTACCGGAATCTCTATGGAATACATTATTGAGACTACTTGTCATTTTACCCAAGAGTAATATATATTATTTTGATTTGAATTTTTTAGATGACCAATATCTTAACCTTAGAGTTAACTGTTGAGATGAAAACTGAGAGAAACTGATTTAAGGTACTTGATGTCTCTCATCTAAAACTCTTGAAAGATCTATTTTTAACTTCCTCCCGTTCATTAAAGAAGAAAAATGCTATAATTACCAACACTAAGGCAAATCATTTTACTAGCTGGTTAATGGTGACTAAATAGAATGGTAAACTATTTTTGCACGTGGTTCATGAAACTAGGTATTAAATAAGTGGCTAGGTCTTCCTTGCATACAAGAAGTACAAGAGTTTTCGTATAGTCCATATTTAGGGAAGAAGTTTCTTAACATGGGACTCCCAGCTATATTTAAGAATTACTTCTCTAATGTTGCTCTGAAGTTCGGTGTATTCATTCTCTTTCATATTTTCCACAAAAGCCTTGATCTCATCTGCATCAATATTAGATAATACTTTACCAATATTATTCTCCCTAACCATATAAGCGGTGCCTAGTTGGTCATTAATTATCACAGGTAAGCAGTGCCCTAATGCCTCAATTACGCCCGTTGCAAGACCATATTCTCCGAATCCAAATCTTAAGAAAAACTTACTCTTACGATAAAGCTCGGCGAGTTCACTTTCTTTTAAATTATCTCTCAAGAATACTCTATCTGTGAGGCCACGCCGTTTTATTTCGTTAATAATATCCTGCTTTAAACTTGAAATCCTCCAATTACCCGCTAATACTAACTTGTATTTCTCAAATCTCTCTGCAATATTCAGGTAAAGTTCAGGCTTCCTTCCACTATCCCAAAAGCTCACGGACAAAATTATATTCTCCCTTCTCGAAAGAGGCTCACAATCTAGGAGTTCCATACCTGGATAATTCACTTCCACATTTAAACTATATTTTTCTTTAACTGAATTAGCGACTTTCTCTGTTACAGCTAGAACTTTATCAGCATTGTACAAGGCGTCTTTTTCTAAATTATTTGCTAATTTTCCTAGGATCGGTATATTATAATTAGAAAGCTTTTCGTGAATGAAAACAGAGTATGGGATCCCTAATTCCCGTTTCGCGTAGTAACAACCGAGACCAGCCCATTGATCATGACATATAAGATAGTCTGCTCCTTCCTTTTTTACAATCTTTGGAACCATTCTAATAAGATCTAAGTCTACTACACTCTCTGAACCTCTATCAGGAGCAAATAACTTCGTAGCAAGGAAAAAGAAAGGTGTCAGTAAACCAGAACCGTTGCGAATAACAGTATAATCAACACCCTTTAAGAGCTCTTCATAACCTTTCGTCTTAGAGTTTCTTAGAAATACGATTTTAACTTCATGACCCAACTCCTTAAGCGTTTTATATTCGTTAATGGCTATACGCTGAGCACCGGCTGTCCAAAGGATCCTCAGTAATATCAGTATTTTCATCGAATCAAATTTAAGTCTCTATCTAATATAAGCTTATTTGAAACGACTTTATCTACATTTAATTTTAATTATTTGTTATAATGAGTTTTAGTAGAAAATTCGTAAGATAAATATATTCATCAATTCATCTTTAAAATGTCTTAAAATTTTTGTAATGTATTAGATTAATGATTTTACAGATACGATATGGGTTAGTACAAGCTAATTCTAAGCACTAGATTTACTATTTAATCGCGTAAACTATTAGTTGAGAAAAAGTATCGTCCAGCGTAAGTTTAGCGCAAGTCGGCAAGGCATAGCTTATACTAAATTCAGTTAGAACTTTAAGCGTTCTCTTCCCTAAAATTTCATGCCTATGTCGCATAAACTTCGAAGTCTTAACTAAAGTATTTGATGAAAGTTTTAGCTGAGCACATGAGTTAATT
The DNA here is from genome assembly GCF_013343295.1 of Metallosphaera tengchongensis. Lineage (NCBI taxonomy): Archaea > Thermoproteati > Thermoproteota > Thermoprotei > Sulfolobales > Sulfolobaceae > Metallosphaera > Metallosphaera tengchongensis. The sequence continues at coordinate 2,123,865 of NZ_CP049074.1, forward strand.
ATTATTGGGATTATTTCATCAAGCAATGCTCACTCTTACCAGAGTTCGCGTTTATCAGGGAGTATACAAAAACTAGTTTGGCATGATTCGGCGAGTGAGAAAAGTTAGCAGGAAATTCATGTCAAACTTAGGATCAGTAGCTCTGGGATTTGTAGCATCGATTGCATCATGTCATTGGTCAATTTAGTGTGGTTAGATCCAGATCGTTTTATTTCACATAAATTTCACATTCAAAATAGCTAAGTTTATTATTAATCTGATAAAATAGATATTTTACAAAATAGACATAAACTTATACGAATATATGATACTCACCGTTGGTGGGTAGATTAGGAAAGACGACTATTGATATTTATCCAAAGTTCAACATAAAGTTCTTGAAAACAGACGAGTTACCTTTATTTGAAACGGTCATACAGTAGTACAAAGCAGGTGTTATGGGTAGGGAAATTATAAATGTAAGTAGTAACATAGAAGATTCACAATGTACTTTGCAGTGAAACGAGCGAAGAAAGTTGTAGGATCTGAGCCCTTGCCCCCTTTGTATAACGTCTCATTGCAGAATGTTAAGCTAGCCGGCATGGAAGACAAGGTAACCTTGACAGACGCTGGTGTTGGCTGAACAGTGTCAATGTGAGATAAGGGAAGGTTTCCAGAGTGGTACGACGAGATAGACAAAAGGTTGAAGAGTGGGAAGTCGTCATGACAGGCTCTTGGGCTGTAAAGGAGGAGATGGAGAAGTTCAAAAAGGAGTACCCTGAGGTGGTAGTGACATGGAGGTTAAGCGAGGAAAAGCTCCAGGAACTTTACGACATGGCCTCTATTGTCTTACGTTTCGGCTTCGACGAGTTAGGTCAAGGAATGGGGATCATAGAGGGGATATGTAATGGTTTGATCCCTATCGTAAATGAGGGCTTAGGCTCTAAAGAGCTTATCGTGAACGACGTCAACGGTTACGTAGTTAAGGACTATGAGGAGGCTGCAGAGAAGATAAACTACTTATTTGAGAGCCCAGATAAGCTAATCAGAATGAGAGATGAGTTAGCCAGCTTATCGAGGGAGCTGTCTTGGGACAACCATGCCAAGAAAATAAAGCAAGAGTTGGAGAGGGCTGGTTTATTATAAAGAGTCAGTGAAGAGCTTTTCTAGCAATAATGAACATATGAGAAGCAAGGCTAGGGAAAACATTAGAAATTAGTCTATCTATCCTTTTGATGGCACCTACAGTACCATCACCTTCAATCCCTTTAACTTCGATGATCCTAAACCCGAAGTAATCAAGGTATTCTAACATTGCCTTAAGAGTGAACGACTTAATGTGTCCGTTTGTCTGGTCCTGAAACTTAAACCTCCCGAAACCTCTTGTGAAAGACAAATCGTGGGAAAACGGCTGATAACCTAAAAGCAACACTAATCTGTTTACCCAATGACGCTAAATTTGCGTACTAAGGATCAGCACCCTGTCCCTTTTCAGAACCCTACATATCTCGCTTAAAACGGAGTCAAAGTCATAAAGGTGCTCTATTACCTCTTCCATGATAACTATGTCGGCGCTATCAGATTATATTGGAATTTTATCCTTGTTAACGTCTGCTTTAATTCCTCTTATCCCACTTGAGTTTGCTTTCCGAATGGTTTCTTCAGAAATTTCTGTAGATATTAACTCAGATAGCTTAAAGTTCTCCTTAATAAAAAGTAAATTTTTCCCAGTACTACAGTCTATTTCTAACACTGAAACCGGTTCCGATACGTATCTCCTTAAGGTCTAATATGTTAAGTCTAATCTTCTCTTATAGTGCTCAGTGAGTTCTGAGAGCTTAGCGTTCTGGCTAGCGTAAAATTCCTCTATTGGATCCTTAATCTTATTATACTTCATAAGGATTATATAAATACGTCTGATGTATATGCATATCTCTTGAATCCTTCTATACGTAGACTTAGGAGTAGTATAAAGTAAGTAATTTATAACGTCAATCTTGACTTAATCTTGGACTGCTTATGAGGAGATTAGAAGTAACGAGAAACTATAATTAATATAAGCCTTTTAGAGCAGAGACTGAACCCTATAGAGGGTGTTTATAATATCTTGTTTTGGATTTAACAAATAAAATCTAAGAATTCTATCAAATTCCACGGATCGCTTAATTTTTCCCATAGTATCATGGTTAAGAGGTCTTAAAATCCGCTATACCCCTAGGATTTTTAAGTCTTAATACACGTTTTATACTGTGAGAATGAATATACCACCGCCCAAAAGATTTCTAGAGCTAATTAGGCAGTATAGAATAACCTATAGAAACTGGTATGATGTAATGTTCTCAATCTTTATTAATAGAGCACAAATCAGTTGTGTTTTAAACAATGGACAACGTATAACATTAGATCCTAAAGAGGCGGTGCTTCTGGCAGGACTTAACGTAATAAGCCTAGACATCGATACTCTCATCTTTAACTATAAGGGTAGGAGAATGATTATAAAAGGGTGGAAATATGGCTACCCTGGGGACTCATTTAGTGATTACGTAAGACTGAACGTTAACGATAAGAGGGTCTTAGACGTTGGAGCATCAATAGGTGACTCTCCCATTTATTTTTCATTGGCTGGGGCAAAGGAGATAGTTGCTGTAGAGGTTGACAAGAAGCGGGTGGAGCTGATGAGAGAGAACTTGAGGATAAACGGCATAAACAACGTAATGGTCATCGATAAAGGAGTAGGGACGTCGGACACCGAAAACCAGGTAAGTTATTTCACGCTAGTTAAGGATTACGGGCCATTTGATGTCGCTAAAATTGATTGTGACGGGTGCGAGAGGGCGTTAATCAAGTACGTCAAGGAAATACCGGAACTACTAATAGAGTGGGATTACACATACAATGACTTAGTCTACCAACTGAGGAGAAATGGGTATAAAGTCATGAACGAATACGCCCTCTACAATACACTGGGGTTTTTACACGCGTGGAGAGAGTGACGCAGGCCAGTTTAGCTAAATGAGCTCTTTCACCTTATCTAGTGTCTTCGCCCAAGCTGGATATTCACAGTGGGGTACTTTTGTCGACCCTCCAGTAGCGTCAAAGTAGACCATTTCTTCCCGTCTGACATTACTTCATTTATATCGGAAACAAGCCAAGAGCCCATACTGGTGGGGACTTTTTTGGTGTCGCTGTATTGAGCGTGAGGTAACTTATGTCACAAGTAGAGCTCATTTCAATCCACGTTAACGTAAAAGGCTACGAGGAGGCAGCGGAAAAGATAAACTATCTGTTTAAGAGCCCAGACACGCTGGACGGGATGAGGGAGGAGCTGAAGACCTTAGCACACGAGCTCTCATGGGATAACCACGCTAGGAAGATAAGGGAGGAGCTGGAGAACGTTGGAATGTTATGATGAGTGATACGGATCATAAAATTAAAGATCTTAAATGTATGATTCACATATGGAAATCTTACTCAAGTATGGCGACTTAAAGTTACTTGTCCACAGAGAGGAAGCGTTTATTTATTATGCGACATTTATTGTGGGAGAGTACTCATTTTTAAAGATAAGAAGGGATGATGTAGTTTTAGACATTGGTGCCTCAATAGGGGACTTCACAATTCTAGCTTCAAGAAAGGCTAAAAGGGTTATAGCGATAGAGCCAAACCCTAGCTACTTAGAATTCCTGAAGAGGAACTTAGAACTGAACAACGTAAGTAACATTGAAGTATTGCCCTTTGCAGTTGGCGACATTGAAGGAAGGATGAAATTTAGGTTAAACGGTGTCGCATCGTCTTTATCTGGAGAAGGCATAGAAGTCGAGGTTAAACCTTTAGACTCTCTAGCCTCTCACGCTGACGTAATAAAGATGGATATAGAGGGAGCTGAAAAATATGCTATAAAGAGCGACGTTGTTAAAAACGCCAGGGAGATAGTTATGGAGCTCCACGGAATGGAGAACGTTGAGTTCATTCCACGTTACTTAAGGGAGATAGGCTTTGAAGTGAGGGAGATAACTTACAGAGACCTTCTGAAGAACGCGGTAAAGAACTCCATACTCCACCTCCCCAGCCTTCTTGACGCGGAGATAAAAACTAACTTTCATGCTACTAGAGTTTTCTTAAAAGGGAGAAGAGCATCTATCCCTTCAGTATCTCACGAGGAGTATAAACTGATTTACGCATTTAAGGTGAGATAGGATTGATAATTAATTAAAACTCTTTTCTCCTGTTACCTCTTATATATCACCCAGCCCTGCATGTACATTGCATCAAAACCTCCTAATGCAAAACTCCTAATCGCATCTTGAGGGGTCTCAACTAGTGGTTCACCAGCTAAGTTGAAAGAGGTGTTCATGACCACCCCCTCACCCTTCAAGTCCATGAAGGCTTTAATTAAATCATACCAGGTCTTGTTCGCATCCCTAGTTACAGTCTGGGGCCTAGCTGTCATGTCGACGTGGCAAGTCACTGGGACCCTCTTGCACGTCTCCTCGTCCTTATACCTATGCATCAAGATCATAAACTCGTGGGACGTGGGGTCATAGAAGTAGTTCCCCTTCTCTTCATCTAGCAAAGAGGGTGCTAGAGGCCTCCACCACTCCCTACCCTTTATGTCGTTTACTAGACGCCAGTATTCTTTTCTGGTGGGGTCAGCTATGATCGACCTGTTTCCCAAAGCCCTAGGACCGAGCTCTGCCCTCCCCTGGTACCAGGTAACTATTTGGCCTTTAGCTACCATTTCAGCTAATACATTAACGTCTTCCCCAACGTACTCAGCCTTGAACTTGCTGTTCTGCACGACTTTCTTGATGACCTCATCGTCGTATTCTGGGCCAAAGTACACGTGCCTTAGCCTCTCCCTCTTCATCTTCCCTCCAAGTACGTGTTCGTAAACGTAGGCTGCAGCACCAAGTGGTCCTCCTGCGTCGTTTGCCGCAGGGAAGATGAACATATCGTTGAATAGATGGCTGTAATGTAGCTCCATGTTTGACTTAGCGTTTAGTGCAACTCCCCCAGCCAAGACTATCTTATCTCCGCTTACGTGGTCCTTTATCCATTTTCCTGTAGCCAGTACAGCCTCCTCTGTGACCTTCTGTACAGCCCAAGCTATGTTTACAGCCCTCTCGTCTAGCTCACCCTTGGGGTTCCAGTTTATCTTATCACCTACTACTTCTTGAGCTATACCATGATAAATCCTATCGAATATACTCCCTTTTTTGGTTTTTATTATTTTATTGTCTATGGTGATCAAGTAAGGATAGTCTTTAACCTCAGAGTCATATAACTTTACGTATTTCCTTAACTTATCGTAATACTCACTCAGTTTGCCGTAAGGCGCGAGGCCCATCACTTTACCGGGACCTTCTAGCCAACCGAAGTTTAGCCTTGATGAAATAAACTCATACAGCATCCCTAATGAACCAAAAGATGTATAAAGAGATAAGACGGGTTCGAATTCCCCATTTTTAACTCTCCAAACAACTGTGGACTCGTATTCCCCTGAACCATCTATTGTTAATACAACCGATGAATCGTAACCTGAGAAATAGTACGCTGAGGCAGCGTGAGTTAAATGGTGTCTAACTGGATAGATCTTAATGTTGAACGGGACTTCCTCTCCTATCTCTCTTATTGCTGTCCTAATTAACCTTTCAGCGAAGGATAAATGGTTTCCTCTTTTAATTATAGCATATAGTAAAGATTTCGGATAGTCTCTGCGGGTAAAGGTGTGATCAATGTCAGGAATCTTTTTTAATGCAGACAAATAACTCCATAACCTATCTATATAATAAAATATTGAAGGGTCATAATTTACCGCATAGGCATCTACATCTTTGGGTTTTACCCCTTTCTTTTTGAGAAAGAGAAATGCCTGTTTTAATGCGTTTAGTGGAGGTTCAAGTATTGAGTGTTTGTGTCTTGTCCACCTCTCCTCCTCCGATACAAATGTTAACCTGCCGTCCTCAATGATTGCAACAGCATTGTCATGTTCTATAGGCCAATTAAAACCAATGACGATCATAGTCGCTTTATTAAAGACAATGCAATAATAAATATTTCTGTCTTTCTCTAGATAGTCTAATATTTTCATGGAGATGGTGAGGAGTCATTCTCTAAGGGAAACCTTCTTGCTCACGATACTCATCCCCTTAAATTGCTAAAGCCACCAAAAATGTTAAGAATATTAATAACCAAGGTTCAAGCCCCTTACTTTGTTACTTAAAAGCTCTTTTTAGACCATCTTATCAGCGTTTTTAAGTCCAAATATACGTTTTATACTGTGAGGATGAATATACCACCGTCCAAAAGATTTCTAGAGCTAACCAAGCAGTATAGAATGACCTATAAAAACTGGTATGATGTAATGTTCTCAATATTTGTGGAGAGAACGAAAATTAATTGCCTTTTAAATAATGGACAACGCATAACGTTAGATCCTAAAGAGTTAGTACTTTTTACAGGGCTTTAGGTAATACACTTAAATGCGGATATTCTTGTCTTTAACTACAGAGGTAGGAGAGTTAAAAGAGTGGAAATATGGCTACCGTGGGGAATCATTTAGTGATTACGTAAGAATGGGTCTTAGACGTTAGGGGATCAATAGATGACTCTCCCATTTCATTGGCTGGGGCAAAGGAGATAGTTGCTGTAGAGGTTGACAAGAAGCGGGTGGAGCTGATAAGAGAGAACTTGAGGATAAACCGCATTAATAACGTGATAGACGTCAACAAAGGGGTAGCAGAGAAACCTCCTAATGCAAAACTCGTAACCGCATCTTGAGGGGTCTCAATCAGCGGTTCACCAGCTAAGTTGAAAGAGGTGTTCAACCAGCCCCCAAGTCCATGAAGGCTTTAATTAACTGACCCCCGCCCTAAAGGGTTCGACCGAGGTCTAAGGCGTTACTCCCCTTTGTGGGAGTTACTCCGTTTGAAGAGACGGAAGGAGAGGGGCTTCCTTAACACACTTATAATTTTCTTTATTCCCAATTCGTTATGTTTAAAGCACCGTTAACGTCGCTTTGGAGCTTATGGCGTAAAGGGCAGTTAACAACTCCCATAGGCTTCCTCTCAACGACGTCGTGGAAAGAACAGATCCTTGAAGTATTATACTGACAACTAGGAACACTATACCATACTCGTAGAGCTTACACATGATCACCTCAATCAACTTACGGTAAGACCACATATTCACAGTAAACTTGTCACCCTTGCCCTGAGAGATGAAGTAAAGGTAACCAAGGAAACAGTTGAGACTCCTAACCCTACAACGACTTAGATAGGTGGAGTCCCTTAGTAGTGAAGGAGCCTACGGTATAGTCTCTCAAGTAGTCCCTCCCTTTCCTTTAACACTTCCTCCCTAGCTTCAGTCTCGACTTCCTCTGCCTCCACCTTTAACCTGTCTAACTCTGCGACCTTCTTTTGGAAATAGAAGTCGCTCTTGACTGTTGAACCACGGTAGAACGGCACGGTACTCTCGTCTACGGCAACAGTTGCTAACATGTTTATACCAAGTCAGTAAACCCTACCTTATTCCCTTTCGGTAAAGCTACTTGAATCTTATCCATCTCACCGTGGATGATGAGCTTCATGGGCTTACCGGACTTCTTTACCGTGACCCTACCTACGTCCACGTGGTAAGCGTAGGACTTGTCAATGTGTTCCTCTAGCCTACCTTGTGCAGACCGCCTCAGCCTCCCTGCAAATGATATTTACATCTCCCAGCCCATCGAGGACGTGCCTTTCCTCGTCAACCATAAGGGTCTTGCCAGCTACTAGGGTTAACTTCCTCTTCCCTTCTTTTCAATACCCCGGTGGTGAGACATGACGAATTGCGGTAGACTGTCCTTATCCTCCAGGAGAAGAAAGAGAACAAGCCTCGTTGTCCTCCTGTGACTGCCTGTGCGTTAGCTGAGCCTAGGACCTCCTTGTACTTCTGGTAGAATCTGTCCCAAGTACCTACGAAGTCCACTTCCTTTCGTTGGAAGGACTGTCTCCTCTCGTAGTTGACCTCATTGTAAGGCTTGCGGAGGCATCAGCTACCTCAATTTCCTCTGTTGTGCCCCCTAGGGAAAATTCCAACGCCTACGGTACGGACGCTCTGGCATTGGGAAAGATCGGCTCCTCATCGAGGAGTTGACCAGAAGGAGTGCCACGTGAGAACGCAGGGAAAAAGAGTTTAAAGTCTTACCCCGCCTTGAAAGGTGAGGTTTTCTTTCATGAACACAAGGGAGTTTACAGTAGATACGTAAAAATATCAAAAGAGCTATAAAAATACAATGCCCCTCATGATCAGCGATGGTTATAACGTCACATCAAGGGACCGTACCACCCAGTAAACGAGGTCATGAACTCGTCAACGAGGCTAGTCATGAGAGTAACAGAGGTAGTAAGCTTAACGCTCAAGTACGCATTTTTGAAATGGGACTACAACCACAATTTATACTTTCATGACAGAAATACTCAGCCAGTTGTAAAGATTAATGGTAAGGACTCAGGGCATAAGACCGTGGGTAAACCTTATGTCTACTTTAAGTAACAAACTAGTGAAAATAAAAAATATGTAACAGTGTCTGCAAAAACCACGTGAGTTGAAAGACAATGGATAAGTGGCATAAACCCCGGTCCAATGACCAGTGAAGCCCTGGGGAGGTGAGTAAGAGGGTAGAGGAGTTAGGGGGGACTCGAAGAGTTAGGCACAGTGGAAATATCTGACGGGGGGACCTCTAGATTAATACGTGAAGGTAGGGATTACCCGCGAGTAAGTACCTATTTGACGCAAGTCCCATCATGAACCTGATGAAAAGGGGTTCTGTTACACTCTTAGCTGATGGAGGGACGTTGGACCTAGCCCTAAGGCTATTAGTGCTACACCGAAGGAATACTCAGAGCTAAAGGTAATCAGTAAGGATTTGTCAAAGTATATTAGAGTAAAGAAAGGTGATGGAGGTAATACCTCTGAACAATGAAGGGCCTAGAGGAAGAGGCGTTTGACCTACCCACAAAGGAGGGTTTAACGGTCTATGACGCGTCTTATTTATTAATCGCTATGCGCAAGATCTTGTATTAGTAACAGACGATACGCTAAGAGTGAAGTCCCAAAGTATTACTAGCATATCTACAAGTCAGCTCCTTTCTGCGCTAACTTAGGTGTACAACGTTATATGACACAACTCCTCTCTATTTTCAGTGGTCTGATGAAGAGAATGTGATCTACTCTGGCAGACGAGATGAGGGTTTAGTTGTTTTGATATAGATTGAATTTTCTTAATCTGGAAAAGTATTTTTAGGGCTATTTACTGGGCGAGAAGGTGAACGGGTCTGATTTCCCTCACCCAGACTATCTCACCCTTTTAAGCATAGGTCTCATCCATGGACGTGGTTGTATTACCATGACGTCTTACTTGTCAAGTTTGAGGACTCGTTCCCCCACACAACCTTCCCCTAGTGTTATCGTGTTCGCTAATGTTAACGGGTCAAGACCGGTGTTAAGGACGGGACTATTCGCCCGTTGACGGGACTAAGGTTCTGAGGGTTAGTGGTGAGTACTTATGGGGTTTGGGTTTCATAGGATCTCATACTCGATCTCAATCCTCAACCCTTGTCACGGGGGTCGAGCGGGTCTTCCTTCATCCTCCGCCCCAAGGGGTAACCCCTACCCACCTAGATGGAATACCACCTAAGTGGGGAAACCCGCACATCTCGGGCTATGCAAGCCTTTCGGGATACATGCCCACATACGGCATTATGTAAAAATATTAGTGTGGAGTTATACAAACTTAATTCCCTTACTGAAACTGCTCACCACGGCTCTTTTGTTGGAGTAAGTCGAACCCCCTTGGACAGACTTACCGTTCCCATGTCTAATCAATACCGGAGCGTCTTGGGGTCACTCCTGTCTTTACTCCAAGTTTTTGCTGAGGGTCTGCCCCATACACTTCTTTTCCTTATCTCTTTCGTCGCGAATAGGAAAAAAGGTTATTATAGTAACGTCTGCCCCCTTAACTTCAGCTACAATGACGAGGACGTGGTCGTCGATTAATTGAAAACAGTAGGTCCTCCTAATACTATATGTACACCCCTCTATACACTCCCAATGATCTCCAGTTTGGCATTGAAAGCAAGAGAACTCTTCAGGCCTCTGACAGACCCTGTTGAGTAATGAGCAGACAGGTTCTATGCTCTGTCCATATTTTTTTAACAATCGTCTTAAATCCACTAACCTTCTGCCCTCTAGATGATCTCTTTTATCCGAAGAACTAACAAATTTACAAATTATTTCACATTCGTCAAGTGAATCCATGAGACTCTCACACAGGGATATCCCAGATTGTCTCTGAGCTCTGGGTATACCAACACGCTAGTTATCTTTGGTTTAACTGTTACCTCCTTGTTATCAGCCTGTATTATCACTACACCCTCGTCAAGGACCTCTATGTCACTCGGTACTACAGGATTTGAAGACCCCATCATGTTACACTGAGGCCCCATCTTGGACTTATCCGACTCTACAGCTAACACGCCCATTACGCTAACGTTATAGCCATCCTCTTGGATTTTCACGTATGTAGGGATGAGAAAGAGCCTGATGAAAACTATTTCGTCATTAACACTTATTCGCGCTACTAAAGGTTTTATCACCCTAACTTCATAAGAGGGCTTAAGGTTTCGGCTCATCTGAGTCGTCCTCAAATTCTATATCGATAGTACAAATTTTCCCTTGCCTATCTCTATAGATTAACACTAGAGCATCGTGGGACTCCACAGTGTAATACTCACCACTGAACTCTACAGCCAAGCCCGCCTTACCGTACTCCTCTACTTTCGCATACCTATATTGGGAATATGAAATAGACGGAACCTCAACCGCGTTGTCAGAGGTAAAAGTAGTATTGGAGTTAGAACTGTTGAAGGTCACCTCGACCGGAAGATCCTGCGTGATCACCATCTTACCCATAAAGTCTCACCCATAAAGTCTATTAACTTTTCTAGAGTTTGAGCTTTAAAACCTTCTTCTCATGAGACTCCCCTCTTTCGACTTAAAGACAACGAGGAGCTTCAGCTGATCATTACAGGAGGGGGATCTGACCTCCTTCTAGTCCTAAAGGGCGAGACTTGTCCTCCTTTGTCATGAACATTCATGGTTCTCTTAGCCTCTCGACTGCCCCCACATGAGAGATGTAGCTCCGAATCGATGAGGGGGAACCCCCTAAGGGGAGGAAGTCAGATTTGACCTTGAATTTCAATTGATAAAGGAAGGACAAACGGGAATCTGAAGGTACCTTAGATTCCGATCCCAACCCTTGTAGCCCTTTTTCGTGTGTGGATAACAATTTGGTTGATATAAATTGAATTTTCTTTGTTGTGGAAAAGCATTTTTAGAGTGAGGCCTAGAATAGGTTTGATTTCCCAAATTATCTCTACCCTTTTAAGCCTAGGTTTCATTCCTTGGACGAGATTAGCCTTGACGTCTTACTTGCTACTCTAAAGGACTTTATTACCTCACACTACCTTGCTTTTCACAAGTTGGCTAATGTTAATTATGAGCTTGATGTTAAGCATGGTGATTATTTGCTCGTTGATGAGGGTTAATGGTGATTACTACTTATATATAGGCTAGTTGTATTCTTTACGCCTTAAGAGTAGATTTCACATCTATGTGATGTAAAATTAAGCTCGAGAATTGGAGGGATAAGGTTACACGATAAGGCTACAAGGAATTCTCTTGGTCTAAACACGGGGTTGAATCTTTGGCAGGAGGAGCTTAGCAAATATTCAGGGTCGAAGACTAGCAAGCACGGACTTCACATTGAACTCAACGAGGAGCACAATAACGAGGTAGCTAAAACTATTCTTCAATATAATTTACTCTATCTAAGCATAAGTTGGAATAAAATTGGGGGTGGATGAAATTGTTGTCCACACGCGAAAACCCTAAAGGACCGTTCTACAATTTCTTTAAAATTGAAATCTTGAGGTCTGTCGTTCTTTTATCAGATAGTAATTACTGAATTTTTATAAACTATTTAAAGTCATGGAGAAAGTTTTTATCTTCCTTTTTGGAAGATACAACACGTGGAAAACGATGTCTGGCCCAAGTTTGCCCAACCTGGGAGTAAAAGATGAACTTGATACTTTATACTATTACGCTATTTACTTATCGCCAGGGTTATTTGAATCTCTTATAGACGAGATGGCCGAAAGGAGAGAACTTTCAAAAGTTAAACTATTGCGAGAGATGGGGATGAGTACTGGAACGCCCTATAAGAGCCTTGGTAGAGAAGCGAGAGAGAAAATTCTAAGGGAAGCCGTTAAGATTTTAGGACCAGAATATGTTATCTCTGAAATGTTTTTCGATATAAAGTTCATCTACGAGGGGTTTGTAAACGACGTTCTACAAGCCTTAAACGCTTTAGGGACAGAGAACGTTGAGGGCCTGCGAAATACTGTGCTAAATGAGGCTGATAACATTAGAATTTTAGTACGCGATGAAAGTGGTATAAAACACAAGGTCTACACAGTACGCCAACTGAGTACTAAGGACGTTAAAAGTGCAGACGAATAGACAGTTCCTTTGACTTCCCTTCCCGCTATTACTTTGTATATGTCCAATTCATTCCACCTGGACAGACTACGCAAAGAAAAACTATGGAAAATTATAAGGAACTAAGGCAAGGGAATGATTGATAGACTGGTGAAAATATTTGACGAACTGCAAAATAGCTGAGGAATTGAACAGTGATAGCTTATCAGATAGAATAAGAAAAAACATATACAACGAAACAGTGAGGCAGTTTATATCCATCCTAGGGGTTAGTACCAGTGACATAAAGGTACAGGTTGAATTAATAAGAGCAAAAGACGCATGATCCAGTAAGATACTAGATTGCACCGAGGTAGACTCCACTAAGGCGGTATATAAGGACAATAAAATCTACGTAATTAAAGAGAGGATGGTATGCGTCCAGAATTTACTCCATGAACTCATCCATTCTTTACAACATCCACAATGGAGCTTAGTAGATGACCTCATAAAAGAAGGTCTAATTGAATTTACATCAACTTACTTGTTATATAAAAATAGGACTATCTTGTTTAAGATAAGGAATTAACATTAAACTTTTCGAGTGTTTCCGGTGCACTGTTAATAGACGTTTTACACCGTGTTCGATAAGAGAAAGAATAGGATATTCTAAGGGCTATTCTCTATGGGCTACAATTTATAAGGACTATAATTTAACTTTAGATGATTAATTTAATATACTTATTTACTTTAAAAGTACGAGATTAGAAGTACAACAATTACTAGAAAATATTAAGAAAAACGGTAGGGTAGGAGACCCATGCGATATTTTTCACAGAGAAGAGTTAAAACAGGAATGTAAAAATATAGAGAGCTGCTCTAATTTCATGTTTTTGAACCTAAATAATATGAGCTTTCTCTCGTTCAGTCATGGTTAGCCTTCTCCACTTTATCCAGTAGTACATCTATTGTTGATGAAACTTAGGGTATTGAGAATGACATTGCGACAAATAACTCCCTTGGGAGCTTCAGTTGGATCTTAACCTTTTGAACAACTTCTCAAGGCTCATATCGTGTGGAGAAGACTAAAAGACAATCCATTGGTTTATTTAGCCATGCGCCCGTTTTCAGCTGAGTTTTATCAAGAACCCCTCGACGTTAGGTTCGTTAGTCCTTAAGAGGGTCAAGAAGACCTCTGACTTCCTCCACTCCACGCGAGGCTTCCCCTACTTTGTAAGGAGGACCTGCCCCATAGAGCGTGGAGCAGGCCAGAGAACTAGGACGACGGTCTCATTTACCGTCAGCCCCGTCAGACGTTTTGGGCCATGAGACTTTTGAGTGACCCTATCACTCCCTTGACCTCTCCCAAAAACCTCCCCGTCTCCTCAATCCTCCTATATTTGTACGTGACGATCAAGACGTAAGCGTCCTTTAACGCGGGGTACGGGAGCACCCTTATCGACGAGTTCTCGTCGGTCACATCAAAACCGCTTAACTCCTTACCGAGTACCTTACAGTCCAGCTTCAGTCTGCCCCTCAACAAGGTCTCTGAACTATGCTCGACGAAGTCGATTTCCCCTAGTCTAAACTCTTTAGTTATCTCCTTGAAGTCGTCGACTGCTTTAACGACGTGGTCCAGAGAAGGGGCTGAGAAGCTCATGACTCCTGAACTGTTGTTAAACTCTAGGACTACATTGTCCTTGACCCCCGTGAAATTGCCTATCAGGACAGACCCTGGGCCAGGGGTGGGTAAGTTTTGGAGTGAAAGTCTATAGCCCTTGCTCTGTACCGTACCAATGATATCTCTCAAGTCCAGTATGTAAGGGTAAGAGAACCTTACGGTCAACCTATTAATAGACCTTAACTGCATAGCCCCGTACACCTACTTGTACAGTCGTCACATTGTTCCCCGTCTAGACTTCCTCTACCTTTAGTTCAGGTGTCCCCTAGTACCCTGTAACCCTTCTTTTCTCCTTATTAAGGAACTCCATATACTCGTATAACAAGTCCTCGATAAATGAGATTGCCCTTACCTTGTCTTTTTCATAAAATAGGTCCAATAACTTGACCTTATTTTCGTCGTCTATGTCCTTCACCATCTCCCATATCCAGTGGTATATTGCCCCCCTACTTATCCCTATTATCTTCGCTATTTCTGAAAGTTGCACGTTGTTCTCGTTAAGGAGAATGTCCACTATCCTCACGCAGTCAACTTTCGTGAGGAACTTCCCGAAGTCTTCCCCAAATGTCATATGTATACCTATAGTACACACATTATAAACACTCTCGCACACACAAGCTGACTTCCTCCCCTTAGGGGTTCCCTTCATCGGTCCGTAGTTACATCTATGGGGGGCAGTAGAGAGGCCTAGGGATCTCTCTCCATTATAAAAAGCTTCTACCCGGCCCTAAATCGCGAGTCCTCCTGTTGTTAGATGGGTAGGACTATTTTTATACGTATATTGAGGCTAAGGTAACGTTGTGAATTGATACCGAGATTTTAAAGAGGGCTAAAAAGATATCTGAAGATGGAGAAATAGGGGATATGATGAGAAGGCAAGGATATATATTGTTTTAAAATAGAGGACAACTGAGCAACAGACGACGAAGTACTAGGCGAATTAAGGAGAAGTTAGACGAGAGCAAACTAATACATGCTTTAGACCAGATACGTGAGTCTAAGCAGAGGATTGAGATAAAGGTTGAAGCTGCCTATATCGTGTTTGAGGACTGCAGTAAAATGAGGAGCGCCGAAGAGGATGAGATATTGCTAAATGTACAAAAAGAACTTAGGATCCCCGTAAACTATGTCTGCCTAGATAGGGGAGTGGAGGAAAGAGGAAGAAATTTTGTAATGACTGCAGTTGATATTAACGTGGCTGATGTAGTCATAGGTAAAGACGATAAACAGTATGTTAGGATAACTCGTTTAGAGGATGCTCATCACTACAAGAGCTTAGCTGAGGGCTTACAGAGGTATGAGAAGAGTGGAAAGGGAACGACAGGTCTTGGGCTAAACACTTTCACGAGAGGGCTAAAAACATGCTGGGGGTAGGTAAGTGGATTGCAGAGATGGCTGAGTCGTTTAACGTCTCGTATGCGTTCATAGAGGACCTTACCAAGATAGTTAAGAAGCTACCAACCGAGATTGATAAACTCTATCTAATACAGTACTGGATTGAATGGTAAGCTTAAAAACAGGGGCTAAAGGTGTATGTCACCCGTACTCCTCTACTTATTGTCCTAATTGCGGTAGTGAGATGGAGGGAGTAAGACATAGATATTTTCATTGTGCTAATTGCAGTTATGAAAACGACCATGATGTTATTCCAATCATGAACATTTATGGTCTCGACCCTTTCAACTCCCCCTCAGATGTATGTACTAACAGATGAAGGGAACTTCCATAAGAAGGAAGTCACTGACGGCTTTCAGCTGACAGACAACAAACTTTTTATCTCTAAATCTTAAAATATTCTATGAAGATAGGGATCAAGAGCATCGGCCCCATTAGAGAGGCAAATATCGACTTTCATGATAAAGTTGTAATAGTTGGTGGGAACTCAACTGGTAAGACTTTTATCTCAACCTTAGTGTACTTTCTCGTAACTCTGCCAACTATGTTAGTTGGACCGCTAAAGTACAAGTTAGAACCCCCGGCCATTGAGGGAAACAAGGAGGTCTCCCTAGAAGTTCCAGTGAGTTTAAAGGAGTTAATTGAAGAGAACAAAGATATAATATCTAAAATAACCAAGGAAGGGTTAAAGTCTGTATTTGGTGTAAACATTAAAGATTTAATAAGGTTTCAAGATAATGAAGGCGTCGTAGAGAACGATAAGATCAAGATTGTCTTGGCCGGGGACGACGTTGATGTTGAAACTAAAATAGATGAGACAGAGAACTTTGACGTCGCAGTAGTGAAGATCTCTACTGGCCTTCAGCCCTATAGCAGCACAAGCAGTCCAGAGGGTAAAATAGTGGTCATCACTGGGGAAAAAGTAAAGGAGTGCCTTGAAAACACATTAGCGTACCATTTCTTAGTGAAGTTCCTTATGGATCCCTCTTATTACCCTGTGGCATATTTAAGCACCGAAAGGATAGCCTCAGCGTTTTATTTACCTAACCTGAATAAGCTAATTTTGCCCCCAGTTTCCGCAAGCTTAAGTAAACCCTTAATCGCTGATTTCTTAAAATATATAACTCCTGGCGTCAAGTTTGAGCTATTCGGTCATGAAGTGGAGGTAAACAAGGACTCCTTAATTAGGGTGTCTAAGGAGGGGAGAGGTTAACCCTTCTTTAGTGTCTACTGGAATATACCAATTCACACCAGTCGAGTTAGCTCTGAGAAACCCTATACTTAAGAGTGTCATAATAGAGGAACCTGAAATAAACTTACATGTCGACGCACAAATTGAAGTGGCAAAAAGGTTAGCTACAGAGAGCACTAAGAGGCTGGTTATAACTACCCATAGCGAGTGGATACCAATGTTCGTAGCTAAGAAAATGGTCGGCAGAACTGGAGGTTTAAGGATCTACGAGGTCGTCGACGGTGTGCTTGAAGAGAGAAAGGTAGATGAGGAAGGTTTTGTGGAGACCTTCAAGACGATCTTTCCAAAGGCAAATAAAGGAATGGAGGAGTTGCTACAGGAGGAGGGCAAGCTCAGTGAAATTAAATGAATTTATGAGTATTGGGGATGGAGTCTTATGTATAAAATATGATAAGCTCTGTAGAGGGCAGAAAAAGAGCGTTTACGCCGTGATAAGCAGTTTCAGTGAGAGAATTAAGTTTACATAACTCCATATTGATACCTTACACGACAGAAGAGGTCTTACCCCAGATGTGGGTATGTATCCCGAAAGGGAGTAAGATAACTTGAGATGTGCGGGTTCCCCCACTTAGGTGGTATACCGTCTAGGAGGGTCGGGGTTATCTTAATGGGGCGGAGGAGGAAGGAGAACCCGCTCGACCCCCGTGACAAGGGTTGAGGGTTGATATCAAATTATATGAGATCCGATGAGACCTAAACCCCAGGAGCTTAGAGCTTTCGAAGTACATGAGTTTGACAAGAGGAGGACAAACCTTCCCTTTAGGGGGTGGAAAAAGTATTTTAAGTTTAAAACGCTCCCTGCAGATGAGGCTCTACACCTCTCCACTGCTTCTAAGAAAGTTCCGAATTGGTGGAACTAACGACCCGCAGAAGGGGATTCTCGTCCTTTAGGACTGACAAACCAGTAAGAAATTTACACTAACTTGTCTTCGCCCAGCAACCACTTCCACATTGGTATAGCCTTAATCCCTTCTATCTCATCCTCATAGTCCCATGTTATTATTGTAGCGTTGTCAACCTTGAGCTCAGACTTAGCCTCAATGATTGCCTTGACTTCCCTATCCTCCACCTTATCTGTAGCATACGTCACTTGAATTAGAGCTATGGGACTGAAGTTCTTAGCTACTACAAAATCCACCTCTCTCTTTCCCTTCCAGTAAAACACTTCTCTATACCCTCTCCTCAGAAGCTCTATGTATACTAAATTCTCCATTGCGTTGGATATTGAAAATTCGTAGCCTAAAGCCGTCGGATAACCGGTGTCAATTATGTATAATTTTTTCGGATTGGCTTTCCTCTTCCTCTCGCTTTTCTCAAACTCTTCTACAAAGAAGGAAAAGTAAGTCTCTTTAGCCCTATTGAAGAGCTCGATGACTGTCTCCTTCCCTATCTTAATCCCTAAGCTTCTCATGTACTCATAGACCTTATTGATGGTCGTCGGTCTAGCGTAATTTGATATTAAATAGCTAGCAAAAAGTGAAGCAATATCAGCTTTAACTGTAGAGAAGTCCCTTACTATAATTGAATCAAAATAGGATTTCAACAGCCTTATCTTCTCGTTATTCTCATTCTCAAGAACTACAGCTGGATAGGAGCCGTAATACAGGTACTCCCTTAGAAACGACAATATTTTGCCTCTTTCAAAGGTATATTCAATTAGCCTATTATACTCGAAACTCTTAAATCTTAAAAATTCCTTGAAGGAGAGCGGAAAAACTTCATAGTTTACGCTCCTCCCCCTCAACTCTTCGGCGATCCTTAAGGGAGTTAGTAGCGATGAAGAACCAGAGAGGAAGACTGTGGAACTAGTCCTTTTCCTAAACCAACTTCCATAGTTTTCAAGTTTTTGGACTTCATCTAGAAAAATATATCTGGGCTGTTTTCCGGTCAGTTCCACAAAAACAGTCAAAATCTTATCTAAGTCCTCTACCTTAGAGCCCTTTAATCTATAGTCTTCAAAATCAACGTAAAGTATCTCGTCATGAGATGCTAGACCCCTCTTCATTATATCTTGAATTGTCTGATATAAAGTGAATGTTTTACCGCTTCTTCTACCGCCAGTCACGGTTATTATGTAGTCTTTATCTAAAGGGAGTGAAACGTCTCTCCTTATGACGTTTGGGAGAGGTGAGGTGAGCCATTCCGCGATATAGCTCCTTAACCTTTCTTCCACAACAATACAGTAGGAAGTTTGTATTAATAAGTCTGTTTCTGACCAGTTTAACGTTAAAACTGGTCTCTCATAGACCATATTTTTATATAAAAAGAACAATTAATATAAAATAATTTTATATCATGTTAAATAATTTTCATATATTGCAAAGATATGGCTCCCATGAGTGTACTCGACAAAGTTTGCATCCTTTGGTCGACTTATCCCTTGATAACTTTGTTTTGCTCTATCGTCGTGGGTTACTTCCCTTCTCATATAGTGACAAATTTTTCACGTTTAGCTTTCAAGCCCTGCTCATAGGCTTATATAAGGAAATTTTTAAATGGGAATATGATAGGGGAAATAGTCCAGAGAAAGGTAGATGAGAAGGGAAGAGTTTACACCCCTGAGTATAGGTCAAAAAGAGTGTACTTAGTTAACTTAGGCAATGGATATTTTATAACGGATAATGAGGAGTTAGCAGAGGCTGTGAGCGAAAGAGCATCAAGCTTCTTCAATGAGGAGTTCTTAAGGTTAGTTACTGAGCTGGACCTCGGTAATATTCATGAAAAAGCGGAGGAGGAGCTGTCTAGGAGGTTAATGAAAAGCCTAGGCTGAATTAAATGGAGGAATAGTACTTCTTACACACAGATATTTTGGTATCTAAACAGTTCGTGAACATTAAGGAACCATTTGTACTAAGTTCAATCTCCGCTATTGAACTAACTTCTGACCCCGAGATTATTACCTCTACAAGGTCACTCTCTTGAAACCTTTTCCTCATGACCTCTAGGATCCTCGGAAAGGGCTGTCTGAGGTACCTTATCTTCTGGAACTCGTCCATAATCATTACAACGCCCTTGTCCTGCAGTTTCCGTTAACTCATAAAATTTATATTAGTTAATACTAACATACTATACAATGCTGAGACCAAAGGAGGTATGCGAAAGACTGGGAATATCCTACGCTACGCTGTGGAATTACGTCAAACAGGGTAAGATAAAGCCCATCATTCTAGAGAGCGGTAAATGGAGGTTCAGAGAAGAAGACGTAGAAAGACTCATGGGGGTAGTAAAAAAGAAGAAAGTAGTCCTTTACGCTAGAGTATCCTCAGACACTCAGAAAGACGACCTAGCTAAACAGGTAGCTTATCTGCAGGGGAGGGTGGAGGAATACGACCTTACGATCACAGACATAGGTTCAGGGTTAAACATGAAAAGGAAGGGGTTCAAAAGACTACTGAAGATGATCCTCAACAACGAGGTCTCTAAAGTCGTCGTTGCGTATAAGGACAGGCTAGTGAGGTTCGGCTTCGAAATACTGGAGGAAGTGTGTAGAACACACAACTGCGAGATAGAGGTGCTAGAGGAAGAGGATAAGGCACCAGAACAGGAGCTGGTTGAGGACTTAATCACTGTCCTTGTGTCCTTCAGCGGGAAACTGTACGGGATGAGGAGCCATAAGTACGAGAAGGTGAAGAAGTGTGTTGAAGAGCTTAAGGATTGACAACTTCACGCCACCAGAGGAGTCAATCTACTTGACCTACGCCATAAAGAACGAGAGGAGGGAAGAGACACTCCTCTTGATGACGGAGTACAAGAAACTGTTAGACAAGGCATTAGACTACTTGTGGAATAAGACAAGGATAGAAGTAAAGAGCACCACAGACAAAAGGGGAAGACATAACAAAAAGGTAAAAGTAACCCTGCCAAAAAAGAAAGAGGTATATAAGGAGTTTAGGGATCAGTTAGAAAAAGTGAACTTACTAGCTTCTCATTATGTTGACAAGGCTATAAACGATGCTTTTTCGATCTTGAAGTCGTGGAGGAAGAGGGTGTTAAAGGGTAGGGCATCCCTAAGAAAGCCTAGGGTGAAGAAACCTTATGTTAGGATAAAGTCTACGCTCAGGAAAGTTATTAATGAAGAGGTTAGGATAACTGTAAAACCTTACGAATACTTGACCTTTTCTTGGAGGAATACATGGTTCAAGGGCAGGGTTAAGGGTTTGGAGTTAGGCGAGCCAGTAATAAAGGATGATAAAGTGTATCTACCCTTCCGTTATAGAGTCCAACCACAGACCCCTTTAAACTTCTTGGCAATTGACTCAAACCTCTTCACTTTGGACGCATATGATGGCGAGAAGTTCGTGACTTTCTCGCTCAAACAGCTATACTCCCTGAAGTACGGTATGGCAAAGAAGAGAGGTAAGGTGCAGTCCTTCGCGTCAAAGCGTGGAAAGAAGGGAAAAGAGCTCTCGAGGAAGTACTCCCACCGCGAGAGGGATAGGGTCATGGACTACGTGCATAAGTTCGTAAACGTGTTGCTAGAGCTATACCCCTTTACCACCTTCGTGGTTGAGAGACTGGACAAACAGAACATGTTTAAGGACGCAAGCAACGCGTTGTCTAGGAAGGTCTCGAGGACTGTGTGGAGGACTATACACAACGTGTTAAAGTATAAGGCTCCACTCCACGGGTCACGCGTGGTTGAGGTCAACCCATACCTCACCTCGAGGTCTTGCCCCAGATGTGGGCATGTATCCCGAAAGGTCGGCAAGACCTTCACCTGTGAGAGGTGTGGGTTTACACTGGACAGACAGTTGAATGCATCCTTGAATATCTACCTGAGAATGTGCGGGTTATCCCATCTAGACGGTATTCCGTCTAAGTGGGTCGGGGTTACCCCGCTAATGGGGCGGAGGAGGATGAAGGCTGGAAACCCGCTCGACTCCCGTGAAGCCCAAGGGTTGAGGGTTCATATCAAGTTATATGAGTTCCAATGAAACCCAAACCCCCTTGTCCAAATCCTCAGCGATTCTTTGAGGTAAAAGCAATATATCGTCCAGTACTTCATTTGGCTTCAGTCTGTCCTGCTTGAATAATGAATATCTCTCTATGTAGATTTCTAGGTTATTCGACTTAACCCCTATACTCTTTATAGACCCGAGGAATTGGTTTAACGACGATAAAACGTTTGTGAAGTTAAACTTAATCCTCAACTTTAAGGACTTCGCTAGGGAATCTAGGAGTAGTTTTCTGTTTAATTCATCTTCAAACTCCTCAATACTACTAATCCCTTCTATACTAAGCTTGGCTACTATATATTTATTACTAACTTTTAATTTTACAAAATTTAACAAAGAAGATTTACCAGTCCTTCTGGGGGAGGATTGCTACTGGCTGTCTATTCTCTATATAGTTTATTAGTGAGCTAACCTCCTTATCTCTATCAAAAAACTCTTCTTCCTCTGTTAATTCCCTACCAAAGATAAACTTAACCATACGATACCGTAGGGGTATCGGTACCGTAGAAAATAAACTTAGCTTATAAGAAGAAAAGGTCGCCATGAGGGATTATTGACCGCTAAGGGTGCGAAGAAAAGTTAGACGTAAAAAGAAGACCTTGCCCTGCAGGGTAACGCTTTTAACATTTGGTGCGCTCGCCTCTTCATGGAACTCCCTTCTGGTCAACTTCTCTATGAGGGACGGAGATCTGCCGCAATACCAAAAGGGTGTCGGTATTGTCACTGTTAGATTGTGCCATAGTGAGGCAAAACAGTGAAAATAAGAAAAGGGGTTAGTCAACTACCATGGTAGTTGACCAAGGAATCAGTGTTTCTACAAGGACTGTGAAGTGAGAGAGGGGTTTGGGTTTCATCGGGTCTCATATAACTTGATATAAACCCTCAACCCTTGTCACGGGAGTCGAGCGGGTTTTCCTTCATCCTCCTCCGCCCCAAGGGGTAACCCCGACCCACTTAGATGGGATGCCGTCTAAGTGGGGGAACCCGCACATCTTGAGCTCCATATGCAAGCCTTTCGGGATACATACCCACATCCGGCATTTTACAAAAATGTCAGTATGGAGTTATATAGTCTTAACACTCTCGATGAAACTGCTTACTACGGCTAGGCTAGTAACGAAGGGCAGGAAGGTGTACCTGAAGGTCTCCCTCCTGAAGGTCTGGAGAGGACTGGAAGCTAAGGACGGCGTACCTGTAGACATAGACATGGCTTAACTCGTTGTTAATAAAGAAGACGAAAAGTACTTCAGGGTACTCACAAGGCCTGAAGACGCCCACCACTACAAGTCACTGGCTGAATCACTACAGAGGTACGAAAAGAGGTGGAAGGAGGACAAGAGTGTCCTTTTCAGGATAGAACCACTCAACAGGAAGGCTAGGGAAGTCTCAGAGGACTCCGCAAGACGGTGCGAAATTGGGTGTTAACACAGCTAACCCATTCGACGTTCCTGCCGTCCTCCTTGAATACCTCGACAACCTCATCAAAAATGTGAAGAAGATTCCCTCTGAGTCCAGGGACGAGCTTTATCTCATGCAGAACTATAGACTGCAGTAGGATTGAATGTCGGGCAAAGAAGCACGGGCTCAAGGCGGTCAACGTAGACCCTCACTACTCTACTTCATGTCCTAAGTGTGGGAAAGAGAAGAGGTTTCCCATAGGTACTTCCGCCGTCCATGCAGTTATGAGGATGACCGTGACGTCACCGCAATCGTGGACTATTACGCGAGGGGTGCTCTGAGCCTCTCGACTGCTCTCACATGAGGGGTGTATCCCCGGACCGATGAGGTGGACCGCCATGGCATGGAGGAAGTCAATCACTAACGTATCCTCTTAAATAGCTGAAAACGTTTGGAATAATCGCTACGTAATAGTTTATAACTTCTGGGGGAGAACATATATTCTGGGGGAGAAGTTGTTATTTGATGAAAGACCTAAAACGAGGAGACAGGAGCTGTTCGATAGGGATATAGAAATAGAGGGGATAAAGAGTAACGTAGATAGGCCTCTCCTAGTAATATCTGGAATCAGGAGAATAGGTAAGACGTCTACACTTTTAGTGGCGTTAAACGAGCTAGGGAGAGATTACGTATTAATTGACTGCAGAAAGCTAAAGGAGAATTACGGCAGACAGGACCTGTATAATCTCTTCTCAAGTAGCTTTTCCACAGTTGTGGATAAGGTAAAGGGCGTACTCTCAGGGGTTAGAGGAGTGAGCATATTAGGAAACTCAATCGAATTTAAGTGGAAAGGTAGGGACTCAGTCTCCCTCGCTGACCTGTTTGACCATTTAAACGGGAAAAGACTAATTATAGCGATGGATGAGACGCAAAAGCTGAGGGGGCCATTATCGAAGGAGGTGAGGGAGGCAATAGCCCACGCATATGATTATGACAGAAACTTGACCTTTATTTTGACAGGTTCAGAAGTTGGATTACTCTACGATTTTCTGGGCGTAGAAGATAGAGAGTCTCCACTTTACGGAAGGTACTACTATCAGATAACTCTTGACAGGTTTGAGAAGGAGAGAGCAACTGAGTTCTTAAGGAAAGGTTTCGACGAAATATCTGCGAAAGTCAGCGACGAGGAAACAGAGAAACTGGTGGAGTTCTTTGACGGAATACCAGGTTGGCTCACGTTTGGGGCTAACAGGTTTTTAGAGGGGAGAAAGATTGAAGAAGTGAGGGAGATTGCAATAGATGTAGCGTTAAACGAGATAGAGAACTTAATAGAGACTAAGAGAAGGGTGTCAGAGATAGTAGGTAGAAGATATAAAAACGCGTTGAAGTGCTTGGCGTTAGGGGAGAACAGTTGGAGCAAACTGTCCAACTGTTTGCAGAGAGCTGAAGGAAGCACTATGTCCAGTAGCGTTCTGGAAAACATAATAACTAACCTAGAGAAGAGTAGTATAATAAAGGACTACGAATTCTTAGACCCAATATACGGTGAGGCAAGCAAAAGATTAAGTTAAGTATGAAACTGACCTCTACCAAAAAAAGGAAGGTTTCCGTTTCTTCTGTTACCTACAAAGTGATGAAATCCTCGCCCTCTAGGTTGGGGAGGAGGTCAGTTCTCCTAGCCTTAAAAGTCTGCGTTGCTTCCATCACAATAATCTATCAATGTAGCCTCCTTCGACGTAGGGAACATCGTAATCACCTTCTTAGAGTTTCCTTCTACTTTAAAGACAATAACCATATACAACCCTTCAATTATTCTTTCACAATAAGAGTGTTGTACATCGTTATTCTCCACTCTAAGCTCCTTAGTGTATACAATTTGAGGTGAATTGCAAAAGTTATCTAGTATTCTTCTTATATGAGATATAATTTCTATCCCAAATCTTCTAGACTTCCTCCCTTTCCCTAAGCCTCTCATTAGCGTGACGTGTGAAAGTGCAATAGTTAATAGAGAGTCACCGTGCTTACGCTCACACAAGGAGCACCGAAAACGTCCCTATAGGTTGGATATATGGCTATGTTAGTTATGCCGTTGTCAGCAGTTTCCGTTAACTTGTAAAATTATATAATTCCATATCAATATCTTACACAGTGCTGAGAGTAAAGGGAGTGTGCGAGGGACTAGGAATGTCCTACACTACTCTTGGACTTACGTCAAACAGGGTAAGGTTAAGCCTGTCGTCCTGGAGAGAGGTAAATGAGGTTTAGGGAGGAGGACGTGGAGAGGTTAGTGGGCGTGGTGAAGAAGAGGGAGGTTCCTATTTGCGAGTTCTGCACCTCTAGTCTCTGAGCTTTCCATGACGTTCCCGTTGAAAGGGAGCCTAGGGAGTTGCTAACTGCCCTCTAGGTCAAAGCCTCCACAGTGACGTTAATGGAGATTTAAACGTAAAGAAATTAGGGATAAAGAGGACTGTAACCCTATTAAAGAAGCTCTCTTCCTCGTAACGACTAACGGAGTAACTCCGGCGAAGGGGAGTAACACCTTAGACTTAGCGGAACCCTTTAGGGCGGGGAGGGGGTCAGTCACTACGAGAAGTAGTTAACACTGTTATCGTCCGAACCCTAGACGACGTTCCTCTCTACCTAAAAAGACGAGTAGTAAGGGGCAAGCACCTCACGCTCCTAAAAAAGTTCAATGGTGGTGATGTTCTCCGTGTGTGGGCTTGTCTGTCTCCTTCAGCTTCCCTTCCACCAGCATCCTTACCGCTTCTTCCGCACTGGTGTTAGGCTCCGCTAAGAACACCTTAGCCTTCCCTTGAAGGAACCTTATCCCCGGTGGGCCTATCTCCACCAAGATGAAGGTCTTAGCCCCCCTCTCCAGGGCTGACTTTAGCATGTGCACCCCTCTAGCGTAGTTAGCTGTCAACGCTGGGTTATCGTACTCCTCCACCAACTTAGCCTCCATACCCTCTACCTCGTATATCCTGACCTTCTCTCCTTCTCCCGGCCCATCGACGAGGCCGTTAGTCACAGGTACTGCTACCTTCATTTTGACACCAGCTCGTCCAGTCTTTTGGCTACCTCCTTTAGCTTCCCCCTCATTTTCTCAAACCCCTCCGGTTCGCTCTTCTTCAGGTCCTCCAGGTATTCCACTAGGAACTCAATCTGCTCCCCGACGTCTTCTCCTCCAGCAGGTACCCAGTTTAGCCTCCCTATTACCGAGTCTATCCACTCCTTCCCTTCGTCGGTCAGCTCGTACTTTCCGTCGCCCCTGTTCCTTATCAGGCCCTCCTCCGTCATCCTCGCCAGCATCGGGTATAGGGATCCAGGGGAGGGGACCCAGCCCATCCCCTTCTCTATGCTCCTCATTATCTCAACACCGTTCTTTGGTCCCTCCCTCAGTGACGTCAGTATGAGGAACCTCAGCCCCCTCCTATGCCTTGAGCGGAACCCGTGGTGTCCGTGAACCCAGTTCATACCACATCTCACCATATCTAAATTTAGATATCGGTTTTCCGATATAAAAGCTTACCTCAGGGTCTAAAGTCGGTTGTAGTAGGGAAGCGGTCTGGTTTCCAGGGTATTCATAACACTTGAAATGAATTCTCAAACCTGAGGCCCACGGGAGGCGACTAGTCTTCTCAGAGGGAGTAACCCCGTGATGGGGAGTGATGCCCAAGACCCAAGTGGGATCAGGGTAGGCAAGAGCTCAGACGTATATGCTCCTACATCTACTATAAAGTCTCCTTATGACCGATCTCTTTATAGATTGTGGGGACAACCCTCCTCTATATCAGACACCTTAGCTTATAGCGCTATTCTCTCGTTAACAATACCCATAACTTCTGGACGTCTTTCTCTGGACTGCCACTCGTCACCCTACCTCACGACTGGCGTTACCTTACCCCTTCTGACCTAACTGAGCTATATGACACGATATAACTTAACAGTCTGGCTGAAACTGCTGATGAGAGCCAAAATAACACCTAGTTAGAACATTGTTGTTAAGCTTTAAAGCTCCTTCTCAGCGCACTCGTCATGGTTTAATAATGTACATACCTAGTCATCGAGGGATCCATTTGACGAGCTTCAATAAGTTTTCACCGTAATCCTTGGTAGGGTTAAGGACGGTATTTATTCACGTAGTTATAGGTCACTTGACCTCTAATCTCTGGGTAACAGATTTTATGAATATGTGGACCTTCCTGGACTTATAACGAATATCCTTAAACAAACTATACAGCCATATCAGTAACTGATAAAAAGAACAGCAAACTCTCGCCGTGACTGGGAGGAGGTCAGTTGTCAAGGAATCTAGACAAGTAATCCCATAACCTCCTCTTGAAAGACGAGGCTGAGAACCCCATCGCTATCTCGTGCACCCTTTCCCTCATATCCTCCCTTAACAGATCCCTCAGTTTCGATGACGCTTCCTCCAAAGTGTTATACCCCAACTCCTTAGGTACTACCTCATACGCTCCGCTCTGGACTGGTACGAGAGGTGTGAGCCCAGACGCCATAGCTTCTACCACTGGTATCCCAAAGTGTTCCCCTATCGTAGGGTGGAAGTAGACCTTTGCCCTACCCATCACCTTGATCATCTCCCCCTGGTCAACGTCATGGTAGATCTCCACGTTTGCATGGTGTTTGTCCCTGATCCTCTTAAGCTTCTCCAGGTAATCCCTCTCCACTAGGGAACCCATGATCACGCCCTTTACCCCCGTCATAGCAGACAGGTAGATGGCGTTTTCCAACATCTTACCCCTCTCTATTCTCCCTATAGAGATGAACATGTCTTCCCTGTCCCTGTGTTTATACACCTCGCCGAACTTCTCCACCTCCACTGGTGGGTATACCACGTCGGGTTCACTGACGTTATAGACTTCACTTATAGCCTTAGCTGAGAGCCGGGAGTTAGCTATGAAGATGCACTGCCTAGCCTCCCTCCTCAGCGTAGGTAAATATAGACGGAAGGGGAGTAGGTAGACTCTCCATATCCCCTTATACTTGGAGGGGAGGGAGGATAGTGCCGGGGCACCAGCGTAGACCACGTGCGGAGCTATCTTGGAGAGAGGTATGGGGACTCCAGAGAGGTTGAGGAATACCTTTGGTATTACCCTAGACGCAGGGAGCTTCACGAGTATCCTCTGGTACTTGTCCAGTTTAGGTAGGGAGAAAGGGAGGAAATAAACTGCGTTAGTCCTTTTAGGTTTAGCGAAGGATATAGGGGTGAAGGAGACTCCCCTCTCCCTCAACATCTCGAAGGATGTGAGATATACTTTCCCCTCTCCGCTTGAGACCTCCTTGACCCCTAACCCGTGAGCTATGACCCCTACATCAACGTTTTTAATTGAAGGCACGAGAATATCTTGATGCCTGAGGTTTTAATTCCAGTGGGTCCTGGAGACAGAGCCGAGTGGGTGGAGAGGACCTTGACCTCTGCCGTCGCTATCTCTGATAAGGTCACAGTCTATGACAACAGTGAGAGGGAGGACTTGAGGGGAATAATTGAGAAGTTCAACGTGAAGCATGTGGTTGACAGACGCATGAGGAAGGTCAACATGGCTATGCTTAGGAACAGGTTACTCTCTCTCGCAACTGAGGATTTGGTCATCATGATGGACAGTGACGTAGTCATAAAGTCAGCCAAGTCTCTCTTGAGTAGGGTAGCAGAGCAAGGCTACGCATATACGTGGATGCACTACGCCTACACTGAGGAAGAGCTCGGGAGGCCCAGATCTCCTGGGGAGGAGAACCCGAACCTGGGGTGTGCAGCAATAAACTTGAAAGATGTGAAGGAAATAGGTATGTTTGACGAGAAGTATGAGAGAGACGAGGACATCTGGCTGTACTCTAAGCTCAAACACAGCGGGAAGAGGGTCGGGCCAGTGGAGGAGAGGTGTCTCCACCTAAACACGTCGCATTTAAGGAAGGACCTCTCATCTTCCCTCAGGGAGGCAAGGAGAAACCTATGGAGGAGCAAGTATGATATGATGATGGTCTTCGACGGATTGGCCGACTTCACTTTCCTCACAGGTTACAGTTACTTCGGGTCGTACTACGTAATAGGCCTGTTGTCAGCTCTCATCCCGCTGGCCTCGCTCCTCTACATACCTGTTATAGGGTATGGGGTAAAGTACTACGGAGGAGTGAAGGAGTGGGCCTACAATCTCATCCCTGGGCTAGCGTTGGCAATATCCCTCCCCTACGGGCTTTGCTGGAACTTACTGAAGATGAGGAGTAGGAGAAAGGGTGGAGTGACGCCTTAGACCTCGGTCGAACCCTCGCCGTGACTGAGAGGAGGTCAGAAAAGCTTAATACACTAATGCTCTCGGGTTCCCTATGAAGCTCGGCGTCGTCAACAGCGGCATCCTGTCGCCCTCCTTTGGCGGTGGAGGGGCCGTTCACACCCTCGAAGTTCTTACTAGGCTGAAGGACAGGTTCCAGATAGTCCTGTTCCCTTCGTCCCCTTCACTGAAGTGGGACAAGGAGAAACTGATGGAGAGGGCCAAGTGGATAGAGTCAAAGGGTATCCGGGTGGACGATGCCTTCTACTCCCTGATAGAGGAGAAGGAGGTAAAGAAGGCTAGTCCAGAGGAACTCGCCAACCACTACGACGTGGACGGCGTGGACTTCGTATATGAGCCCGATCACACCTCCACGGATATCTATTACATAGGAGGAAAGAGGGGGAAGTATGGGATGACTATCCATGAGCCGATGTATTACGCGGACTCCTTGCAGTACCTCAAGAGACTGATCAAGTTCTATGGGATAAACCCTAAGACAGGGAAGGGTTTTCACACCCGCTTCCTTTACAACGAACTCGTGGCTAAGAGGGTAAACAGGAAGCTCATGAAGAGGTTCCCTCCATCGTTTATAGCCTCCGTGAGCAAGGGTAGCCTCGAATGGAGCGGACTGTCGGGAGAAGTGCTGTACCCTGGGAACGCCTTTGACCCGTCCCTCCTCGATTACAGGGGTAAAGGGAAGGAGGACTACGTTGTATTTTGGAGCAGACTGAACCAGGACAAGGGGATCAAGGAGATACCCGCAGTGATGAGGATCATAAATTCCATGAGGAGGACGAGACTAGTCCTCATGGGGAAGTTCTTCGACAAGTACAACGAATCGCTGTTCTGGAGGAAAGTTAGGGCCTACGGCCTAGACGTAGAGTACCTAGGTTTCGTGGAGAGGAAAAAGCTAAACGAAGTTGTGAGCAGGGCGAAGTGCCTCATCTACCCAAGTCACGTCGACGGCTTTTCCCTTGTCGTACTGGAGTCCCTAGCCTTAGGGACTCCTGTGGTGGCCTATGACATACCCACGATTAGGAGCGTTTACTCCGGCCTATCAGCAGTAAAGTTAGTGCCAGAGTTCGACGTCAGAGCTATGGGTGAGGAGGCTGCACGACTCATAGAAAGGGACCCCCAGGAGCTCATGGAGGATCAGGGCTTATTGGAGTTCTTGAGGGTACACTCATCTTGGGATAACGTTGCTAACTCAATTGAGGCCCTGATCAGGAAATACGTGTAACTGGTAGGCATGGTGAGCGACAAGGGTACCATAATAAACATAGGTACACGCATGTTTATACTAACTTCCAACCTCATATTTCCATTACTTACTTTTTTCCTCTCTCCTCGTTCTTTAAAAGTGGTCAGTCTGCTCAATCTCTTTAACTGTTCAGAAGGTTGAGGGGGGCCTCGCCCTTTTGGGGGAGGAAAGGTATTCAAACACTTTTTCCCAAGACCTTTTCCCTTAATACTTTCCATTTGCCTTACACTTCCTCCCTAGCTTCAGTCTCGACTTTTTCCCGCTTCAGCCTCTAGTCTGTCTAGCTCTACTATCTTCTTCTGAAAATAGAAGTGACCGTTTTTATGGTAGAACCACGGTAGAACATCCGGTACTGAAGTCTATGGTAAATGTTGTTACATGTTAACGCCCAAATCCATAGACCCTGCATTATCCCCTATAGGCGAGACTATTTGTATTTTATCCCTCCCACCGTGGACAATAAGGGAGTCCTTCATGGGTTACCGGACTTATTTGCGGTAGTTCTACCTACGTCAACTAGGATGTAAGAGTAGGACTTATCACCAACTATGTGTACCTCTAGCCTACCTTGTGTACTGGACCACCTCAGCCTCTCCCCAAACGATATTTCCATCTTCTAGTCCTTGAGGATAAGCACGCGTTTCTCCTCGTCAACTTCGTAGCGGTCTTGTCTAACTACGAGATTAACTTTCTCTTCCCCCTCTTATCTTTCCAATATCCCGGTGGTGCGACGTGCTTGACGAATTGCCGTAGACGGTCTTTATTCTTCAGAGACGAGAAAAGGGATGACCACGCTTCATTATTCTTCTGTAAAACGGCCTGAGCATTAACTCCAAGTACCTCCTTGTACTTCTCGCAGTACTTGTCCCAAGTGCACTTGAGGTCCTCTCTCCTCTGTTGGAAGAACTGTTGCCTCCTCTCGTAGTTTACCTCGTTGTACAGCTTCGCTGAAGCGTCTGCTAACTTCCTTATTTCCTTTGTTGTGCTCAATTAGAGAAAAGTCTTACGACGACTGTGCGGACGCTCCGGTATTACGGGAGAGATCGGCTTCCGCTCCTCATGTTCTTTGAGGTGACCAGAAGGGAGCGTCACAGGAAGGGGTTGGGAAAAGAGTTTAAAACCTACCCCCTTGAAAGGCGAGGTTTGCCGTTCTTTTATCAAACTGCGAGGTTAATCTCTCTACTAAGGCCTTAAACATTATAGAGAACTTGACGAATGTCTCGTTCCTCGAGAGAGCCAATTACATGTTTACCTACTGGTCCTCTGATCGCCCAAGCATTTCAAGAGTATACGTAGAGGTACTTAGGCTAGATCCAAAACCAGCTAGATGGAAGTCTCGAGTCTCGAAAGTACAAGCCAGTCTTCCTCCCTTCTAACTAAAGCTCCACATCTGACCGTTTCATCTAGATCCAGGGGTGAGGTCTTGGGAGAGGGAAGAGTGATCCATTCACTGTTTCAAGTCGCTAAAATACCAGTTTTTACAACAATACCGATCGCACGGTTCTTCTTAATGTCTATTTAAGACATCAGCTCTTTCAATATCCTCCTCAATTCCTGGAGTAGTAGTTCATTGTCAGTCCCTTTAAGGATCTTGTTCATTTTCTCGTTGTCTATTTTAAAGACCTTCACGCCAGAGACGTTAATGTTATCGACATTAGAAATTATGAACTTTACCACTCCCATACCACTCTCGTCTCTCTCAATCATCGAGAACTTCCTAACGTTCTCAATATTATTCACATTGTCCTTGTTAGTGATCTTTACGTCCCCTATGAACACCCTATCCTTAGTAACGAAATAGATGTCTGGAATCACCGTCTGGTTGTCCGGTGTCCTCATCCTTTTACCCTTGCCGTGAACGTACTTTATACCGAAGTCGTTCATTAAGCGATTTAACCCCTCCCTAATCCTTTTCTCCAGCTCCTTGGAGGCCTGCATGGGTTCGTCTATTCCTAAACTAGAGCTCAACTGATCCTCTATGCACTTGGAGGACGAACCTACACATTCTTTTGCTGCCTCGTTGTAGAGCTCTCTAGCTTTGATTAAGACCTCATTTGCAGTTTTCACGTCCTTAATAGCCCGGGCCAATGGGTCTGCGTACTCTTCACAATAGGCACTTATGATCCCCCTTATTTCCTCCTCCGATAGTGGCGGTGAGAGGTCAACTCTCAGGGCGTCCTCTTCCAATCTCCTCTTTAAGGCGCCGTCAGTTATTGTTGAGAGGACCTCAGGTATTAAGGTTAAAACCAGCTTGAATTTCAGGTTAGAGTTCAGAAGCCTATGCAAAGGGTTCATAATCCCTCCCACATTTCTCGTCTCGTCGACGAGCAATACGACTCTCTTTCCAATTTTACTTACATCATCAATTAAATTTATTATATCATCAATGGTATTGGAGTAAGAGGAATAAATGCAGTAAACTCTGAAGAGATGGGCGTATTGAGGGTTGTGTTTACCTTTCTTACACTCCATGTCTAACCAGGCATGGAACTCCTTGGCTATCCTAGCAAGCCTCGAATAGCCTATCTCTTTTTTATGTTTAGCTAGATAGGTGTAGGCCTCAGCCTTCAACTTCTCCTTATCTAGGTTCCTCCAGAACTCCTCGACCAGGTCTTCTTTTCCAGCTAGGTCAATGAACACTGTAAAGAAATTGCTGTCGGCTAACCTATTCTTTAAAGCTAGTAATACCGCTGTCTTCCCCATGCCTGGGCTACCCAGGACAACAGCTACCCCAAACCCTTCACTTTTAGCAAGTTTCTCTAGTTCACTTACCCCTTCATTCCATCTCCTACCACCTAACCTAGGTTTCGAGTTCCACTGCGTTACAGTGTATTCTGGAAACTCACAGACCAACTTTTCACCTTTTCTTCTTTATTATCCCATACAGTATTCCACTCAAGATGAGTCCTTCCGCACCCCCGCTTAACAGCTGGTAGTCCTTCAGGATGTGCTCTCTGAACCTACCGTAGAACTGTTCCTCAGTCATGCCCAACTGCTTCCTAATAGCGTCTAGCCTAGCTAAGCCGAAGGAGTCCTTTACTTCGTCGTAAATTTTATCGAAGTCATTCTCAGTTTTGTCTTTGTTGTTTCTACTAAAGAAAATATCTAGGGCCTCAAGCACAGCTCTTTTAACAATGTCCTCTAAGTCCTTTGTCGGTTCAACTACCTTATCACGTGAATCCCCTTCAGCTGGTCCTCCAAGATAAACATATCGCTTAGTTTTTCCAGACTTTTTTTCCCTCACTCTTCCACTCCTGACCAAGTCATCCAGCACCTTTAGTACTCGTTCTCTCTCCTCTTGGTCTCGACGGGCTTTAGGTCTAATTCCCAGTTTTTCGTATATTGTAGAAATCGTTACTCCGTCCTTACTTGATTCCCTCAAGATCTCTAGGATTTTATCTTGATTGATATTGACCATTTTACTATTATAAATAAGATTCGTCATATATAAAAATTATAGCGGTACAATAACTAAAGGCCCATCTATACTGAAACCTCTTTAACATTTTGCTACTGGTTCGTAGGGTACCCATGATAGTGGGCACACTAAGGGACAGGGTGCTGGACGATGTGCCCGAGGAAGGAGTTTGGTTGCGACCCAGTCCTTGAATCAAGGTCACCGCCGACCCCATTTCCAAGAGTATTCCGACTTTGACTAGGGGAATTTAACTTTACGCGGTTAATAATGGGGATCAAGGTTTAAAAGCTAGTAAAGGAGGCTCTGGTTTACGCCCATTTAGCCTCATCCCCTGAAAGGTCAGTACATAGCCGTCTCGAACGTTCCTAGCTACACAGTCGACACTGTTCTGGTCTCATGACAAGTCGTAAAGGTATCTCTAGGACTGAGAGGTAGCCAGCACTTCTCTTTTACACCTGCTCAGTCCATGTAATGAGATTGACCTAGTCCTCTCTTTCTCACATATACATGCATATACATGAAGGTATTAACTCGTTTAAGCTTGCCCTCATTGCTATTAAATGATCTCGACATCTATGTAACTCCCTACTTTAAGAAAATCCTTATCTTTCGTGACCAACTTTTGATCATAAGCCTTAACGGTAGAAGCTATGATTAGGTCTAAGTCTGACATCAGCTGACCCTTCTTCTTTAACTCATAATAAAGCCAGCAGTATTCTAGCGCAACGTTTTCGTCAATTGGGTATACTGTGTACATTTCCTTCAACTTCTCGAAGGTCTTCATTCTCTTCTCGTCATCTAACGCCCTGCCAATTTCTATCATGGAAATGACAGAAAGCGAATCACCTGTAATTTCCAGGTTATTCCTTAATATCCCAATGATAACTGAAGTGTCTATAAGTATCGTAGTCTAAATTCCTCATGCACCTCTTTATGGCTCTTCTCTATCTCTCTAACATCTTCCTCGGTTAGGATCTTCCTTAGGTCCTTTATCTCCTCTTCCCTTTTCTTCCTCTTGTACTCGTTTACTAGCATCAATAGGAACTCGTCCCAGCTCATATTCCCTTTCTCCCTTTCTAAGATCTGTTTTACAGCGTTGGAAATTGACACTGTAGTTGTCCTTACCATAATTAACAATTAATAATTGTTCATATAAAGTTTCCCGTTAGTCCTAATTCCCTCCTCTCGATGGAATCGATGAAACTTAAGGGACGTATCCGGGTTCAAGGGAACATCTTATCAAGTACAGTAATAGACATCGATGGCGTAGAGGTCTACCTGGGGTGGGGTATCTCGTTGAGGAGCGGGTATAGGCACCATCTCCTAGCACCTTGAGCTAGTTTTACACTTCCATGGTTACCCGAGGAGGATGACCCCACTTACGTCAAACCCTCCCCTATTAAGGAAGTCGTAAAACGCCTTGTCCAACGTTATCAACGGCGTCCCCGTAAAGACGTGCGAGGAGTACAGGATAGCGTCAAATATATCGTTCCACCCTTTCCTCACGATTTGGTATACCGTGTTAAGGTCATCTAGCTCGAGGAAGTTGACTGTGCTCTTTATGTAGGACAACCCCACAACCACCTCCTCAGGTATTTTCTCCAGCTTGAGCTTCCTAGCCTCCTTTATAACCACTGCCATTAGTTCACTCGTCATAAGGGAGGGGTAATATAGCCTCTTCCCTTCCAGAAGCGTCTGGTCTATTCCCTTTACCTTTATCCCCAAAAAGGGGAGTAAGAACGACGTGTCAACTATCAACTCCAAGCGACCGAGTAATCTCCTCTCCAACCTCTTCTACCTCTTCTGGGGTGACCTCTGTCCAGTACTTTTCGGGTCTCCTCAGGGGCATAAGTGAGACCTTGTCTCCCTCCTTGACGACCATCAGTAGATCCCCCTCCTTTATGTTCATGTCCTCCACGATCTCTTTGGGCAGGTATATAGCGTATTTTCTACCTACCCTTATGACCTTTACCATGGGATTACTCTGGTAAACCTGACTAATAAGGCTTTTCAGGTTGTGGTCTTCACCGAGTCCCTGTTAGCCTTAATCTGGCCCCCTCTGCACCGTGCTAGGGTTTCCATCAAGTTCCTGGGCAATACCCCCGTGGGTAACCCTTTGAAGGGACTAGGAGAGAGGTTTCGCCGCGGCGCGGACAGTTTTCTTTACTCCCAGTCTCAGTACGTCGAAAGCACCATTCACCTCGTTGAGGGGCCTGTCGTCTCGTGGACGATTGGCCCACTCAGGGGTTTCTCCCAACCGTAACCCCCAGGAAGCGTAGGGCCTTGAAGCCGAGACAAGAATTTCTGTGAAACTGTTAAGTTTATATAACTTCATATCAATATCTTATACGATGCTATTACAAGTTATATGAGACCGAATGAAAACCCAAACTCAGTCTGTGAAGGTGGAATAGTCATTTAAAACTGGATATAACCAAAAAGTTCTCTCTAGCTATAGCGGCTTGACAAGGCCCGACCCCAGCAGTTTACGATCGGCGTCCCCTCCGCGAACTTTAAGGTTATAACTTAACATCATCGTCAAGAAAATTAAAGGGGTGATAGTAGTGTTCCCGTCCGAAGGGTTGTACATGGAGTTCCTAAGCGAAACTAACATAACTGAACACGAGATTGAAGATGTAGAGTGAAAAGTTAAACTGTCAAGCTTATTTATCCTCTGAAGTATTACCACCTATGAGTATTACTCAACTGCCGCTGGTCTTAAACACACCACGAGAGATTGATGTTCAAACCCACTTGAATTACCTAAAAGAGGGCTACGTCAATACCTTGAGTGAGCAGCCAAAACCAGAACTAGTGATCACATGGAGAGACACCCTCAAACTATTAAAACAGCTTGACGTTGACATGCCCGCAGTACTGGAGTATCCACTAATTGGAGGGGACAGGGCGGATCTTATCTTCGTTGCCGACAACAGAGGAATAGTCGTAGAGCTCAAGGACTGGAAAGGTGATCTAAAAGTTATAGATGACCTATTTGTCCAGGTGGGAAACGAACTCCGGATCAACCCCTGCTACCAAGTGAGGAACTACGTCAACAAACTAAACTACTTCCACTCCTCTGGATTGCAGTTTGATGGGTACGTAATGTTCTATAACGGTAAGGAACAGGTTGAAGGGCTCGACCAGTGCAAGGTTATCCAATCACACGATGAACTGAGGGAGATAGTCAGGGGCTTGGGCGACTCTAACCCAAGCTCGTTAGAGAAGTTATTAAGGGGGAAGTTCTACGTGAGCGAGACGCTCGTTAGGTTAATAGAGCGGAAAGAGAAGGATCTCATTCAAAACGCTACAAACGTACTCTTAGCCAGTGGGTTCGGTCTCACAGAGAGCCAATTACTGCTTGTGAGGGAGATCAAGGAGGTCCTTGATGAGCTGAAGAGAGGAAAAGATGTGGACAAGACATACCTTATCAGGGGGAGCAGCGGTTCAGGCAAGACATTAGTGGCCCTAGTGCTCCTAATGGAGGGGTTAAAGAGGCAGGTGAGAACAGTGCTAGGGTACAAGAACAACAGGCTGTTAAACACCCTAAGGATTGCGCTAGATGAAGTAGGAGGGGCCATACAGTTCTACTCTACGGGCTACGGAAAAGGTGTTGCTGAAGAGAAGTACGACCAGGACGTGGACTTCCTGATTTTCGATGAGGCACAGAGGATGAGGCTCGACAACATTAGGATAGCGATGCAAAGAGGAAAAGTGAGGGTGTTCTTCTACGACGATAACCAGATGTTGCTAAACTTGGAGGAGGGGACGAGGGAGAACTTCCTCAAAGTTGGCAAGGGGGTGGAGGAGAGAGAGTTAACTTCAGTCTTCAGGGAGGACGAAAGCTATGTTGAATGGGTTAAGAATCTCCTAGGGGGGAACCAGGTTAGATTCCCTGCCCATACCAAGGTTAAGTTTCAGGTAGTCGAAGACATAACCACAATGCTCCGGGAGCTGAAGATGAGGAAGGAAGAGGGGTCTAAGATAGCGTTAGTCTGCGCGTTCACTGAGTCCCCAGGGGATGAGGAGAACCCGGAGAGCTGTTGTAACGTAAGGATAGGGTATCCCATCTGCAAGAGTTGTGATAAAAAGGTTGAGGTCTCAGACCTCGACATATACAAGGGTGTAGACCTAAAGAGCGTTGTTGGTAAGGACAAGATATACTGGTTAATGAACGCTAAGACCGAATATCCTCACTACTGGAGGACTGGAGGGGGGATAGATAGGTGTGCCTCTGTGTACGGGGTCCAAGGCTTTGAAGCTGAATACGTTGGTGTAGTCTGGGGTAGGGACCTAGTGTGGAGAGGGGGACAATGGGTTGTAAACCCAGACCCGATAACTGACTACGTCGGTGGAAATAAGTCGTTAGAAAAGACCGCTAGAAGGGACAAAGGGAGGGCACTCCAGTTGTTAAGGAATAGGTATTACGTAATGCTGACAAGGGGTATTAAGGGAGTCTACGTCTTTGCAGAAGATGAAGAAACGGGGAAGCTCTTGCAGGGTCTTGTCTAGAGTGGTTTCAAGACTAAAGGACGTAACTTATCGGTATTGGGATATTCATGTTTAGTCTCCAAAGAATTGGTGACTGTCTTGACCCGAGGCTATTAGTGATAGGATCTTAATTGAATTCTCATAAAACATGAAGAATTAGGGGAAATAGGACTAGAATTCCCGATAGTATAATTCCTAAAAATACGTCTTCTTTTCTGCGCTCCACTAGGGAACAGCCTGACAGTTAGAGTACGGACGCCTCTGTATTTCGGGGAAGATCGGCTCATGTTCCTCATCTTTATGAAGTTGACAAGAAGGGAGCGTCACAGAAGATGGTGTGTGACAAGAGCTTTAAAAAACCTTACCCCGCTACGGCGAGGTTTTCTTTTCCGTTTATAAATCGTTCTATGCAACGTCATAGTTAGTGATTTATTTTAAGTTACAAAACTAATTCGTGAGATTTGGGATAGTTTACAACAATTTCCTCTCTCCCACATTTGCGGGAGGAGGTGACGTCCACGCATATGAGGTCTCTAGCCTAAAGAAAAGTTTCAAGATAGTATACAATCCGTCTAGCATAGTCTTTCGCTGGGAAAAGGATAAGTTAGAGGAAAAGGCTAAAGAGTTTAAAAACCTCCGGCGTCTCGGTCCTAAAGGGTGAGGCTTTCCTCACTTTGTAAGAGCTTATCTCAGGCTTATAGACGTTCTACGCCAAGAGTTATAGAGACCTTCGTTAACTAGGTTAGAGGACGCCCACCATACCAAGAGTTTTGTGTCCCTACAGAGGTACTAAAAGAGTTGAAGGACAGGCCTTGGCTGACGGCGGTTTAGGTCGGTTAAACTCAAGCCCTAATTCAAGAACCGAACACTCGACACTAGAAGGAAAAGTTAGAGTTAATAGAATGAAGAGCCTGTATTGCATTGCTGAGGGTGAGTGAACTGGACGTACAAGTGGCGATTCCAACTCACAAGAACGATGGGAGGACTATCCGCTTTACCATTGAGGGGCTAACTAAGCAGACGTACAAGGACTTCAACGTACTGATAGTTTACAAGCCTAGCGAGGGGGACAGGACGCTTGACGTAGTTGAGTGGTTCTCGAAGTCCCTCGACATCAAGGTAATTTATCAGAAAGAGGGGTACATTGAGGAGGCTATGAACTTGATCTACTCAAACGCCAACGCTGACCTCTTGCTAACTATCGACGATGATAACATTCCCGACTCTAACTGGGTTTTAGACCACAAGAACTTCCACGAACGCTATGAGGACCTTGGAGTGGCCAGGGGTAAAGTTGTCTGGAAGACTGGATCGTCAAAATTCAAGCTGAGCTTGAGGGAGTTGGCTAAGAAGGTAATCTACAGACAGTATTCCTCAGCTTTCGACGGGTACGGAGGCTACTTGACAATTTACGGTATCCCCACGGATAGGAGACCAAAGTTCACCAACGATTACATGAAGACTATCACAATTGCGGCTGAGAACATGAGCGTTAAGAGAGAGGTGTACAAGGGCTTCGTGTTACCAGGGTATACCCTAAGGGGGTTCCATAACGAGGAGATCTTAACACTACACGCGATTAAGAAGGATTACTTTACAGCGGAGATTATAGGTGGCTTAAATAAGGAGATTGAGAGGATGGACTTTGGGGTGAAGAAAGACAGCCTTTCCACGCCTACCACTTTGAAAGGCAGGCTTAACCTAATAGCTGAACACTACCTTTTCCCCTATGCCGCCAACTTGGTGGGCTTCCCGCCCAAGTACTTGAGGTTCGTACAAACTTTATTGACTATTTCTAGGACAGGATTGGAGAGGGAGGCAACGAAATTGGGCCTTAGCCTTGCTATCCAAGGCATTGAGCATAGACTTGAGCCAGCAAAGGTGAGGGAGATGCTGAAAAAAGGGTTAGACGAACTGATAGCGGGGCAGAACAACATCTAAAGCTCTCTTGCCTCGTTAAGGAGAGCAGTAAACCAATGTGGAGATCTGCCTTGTCAGTGTGGGCGTTTGACGTCTCAACAGTCTATCTTGGTTACCCTTATTCATCTCCCAGGACAAGGGTAATAAGTTCTCTTCCAACGTATGGTCTCATCGTAAGGTAATTGAGTAAATTGTGTATAAGCTCTATGAATACGGTATTAAGGTGTCCTTAGTTCTTAAGTATAACACTCCAAAGCTCCGTGCTTTTCATAACGTCGTCAATGAGAGGAAGCCTGGGGGTGTCGTCAATTGTCCGAGAGGTCATAAGCTTCACGGCGATGTTAATGGAGCTTTAAATGTTATGAAATTGGGGGTAACGAGAATCGTTAATACACTGAAAAACTCTCTCTTTCCTCGTAACTTCAAACGTAGTAACCCCCTTAAAGGGGCGGGGATAACGCCTTAACCTCAGTGGAACCTTCGCCCTTTGGGGGGTCAGAAACTAGTGATAAATAATAGTTCAAAGTTTTTTGGGGCTTAGCTACTTCATCTCCATACTAAGCCTGAGGATACGCAAGACGGAGCCTCGATGACTTTAAAAAATTAACATAGACCTTGAACTTCTCCTCATTACCTGATCCTACTAGTTCCCATTTTACTCTATGATCGAGTCGTGGGACCGCTCAGCACTTCCTCTCCTGACGCCTCCTCAAGGCTCTTTAGCTTTGGTTCCTTGACTGTGAGCAGAGTTATAACGGCCCCCACCACGCTAACAGCAGCGAGCATCTCTAAGATCCCCTTTATCCCTATGCTAGCCAGGAGTGAAGGGAAGAGGTAGGTTGTTATGGCTGCCCCTAGCTTTCCTGACGCAGCAGAGATCCCGTGACCCGTAGTCCTAAACCTAGTGGGGTAAACTTCAGCCGGCAATACGAAGGTCGTTGTGTTTGGACCAAAGTCAATGAAGAAGTATGAGAAGGCGTAAATGGCGAAAGCTGCTGTAGCTGGGATTAGGAAACCTGATACCTTAGTACCGGTCGCTATTAGAACCGAGGATACCACAAAGTAGATTACGGACATCATTAGGAACCCAAGGACCTGAATGGGTTTCCTGCCTAGCCTGTCCATGAGCGCCACTGCGGTGAAGTAACCGAAGAAACCTACCATGAATGGGACCCCCTGCTCCACAATCTCGAAACCTACGGAAGATGGCTTACCGAGGATAGATGTCACTATGGGGCCCGAATAGACCCCAGTACCATAGAAGGCTATGTCCAATATGAACCATGGAACTGCTGTCCCCACAAGGAGGAGGCCATACTTGGAGAAGAACTCTCCCAAGGACATGGGTCTAGGAGAGACCTTCTGAACATCTAGGTCTGTGC
This sequence comes from Metallosphaera tengchongensis, assembly GCF_013343295.1. Classification (NCBI taxonomy): domain Archaea; kingdom Thermoproteati; phylum Thermoproteota; class Thermoprotei; order Sulfolobales; family Sulfolobaceae; genus Metallosphaera; species Metallosphaera tengchongensis. The sequence goes on from NZ_CP049074.1 coordinate 2,165,803, forward strand.
CCATGAAGGAGGCAGCCTTCTTGGCTTCCATTACATTGCCCTTGACTAGGGCAGCATGCCTGGGGGTCTCAGGTACCTTTCTCCTTAGGTAGATCACGGTAGCTGCAGGTATTGCACCTACCCCAGCCATAACCCTCCACGCCAGATCGGGTGGTAGGGTAAACGCTGATATAGCCCCAACAGCGACTGCTGCCAGGCTCCCTATACCCTGGTTTGCGAACACTAGGGCTATGAGCTTACCCCTGTCCTTAACGTTGGCGTACTCGCTCATTATCGTGGCTGATATGGGGTAGTCACCGCCTATTCCTAACCCCATTATTGACCTGAACACTATTAACCACAGGATGTTTGGGGAAAAAGCCGACAGTAGGGCACCAAGGCTCAGGATCGTAGCTTCAACCCCGTAGATTGCCTTCCTCCCAAGGACGTCTGCCAGGACTCCGAAGATAAGCTGGCCCAAGATTGCGGTGATCAGGGCTGAAGACGCCAAGAGCCCAGTGGTGAAGGCGTTAAGCTCAAACCCGGGCAACTTGTTGGCTGAAAAAACGTCTAGTATGGCAGATATTATGAGCAGGTCATAGGCGTCCGTGAAGAAGCCCATCCCCGCCGTGTACCAGATCTTTATGTGGTTAAAGGTTAGCTTTAAATCATCTAAATTTTTGAAAGGAGATCTTCCTGGTTCCATTTCAACCTAGTTTACGTACTCTAGTTAGATAATATAGCTTACCTATAGAGAAGAAGAGATCTATTTATGATATATAGTCTTATTTATTGATATATAGTTTCAAGTACTTTCTATAAGCTAGTAGTCCGCATGAGAGCTAGTTTGCTCTGAACTCTGAAAACTAGGGCGCACGAGTCCCATTACTCCTTGCTCTCCAGTAACTTTCTCAATTTCCCCTCAAGCTTGACCAGTTCCTCCCTTATCTCGTCCTCAATGTCCTTGGAGTAACCTAGTCCGTTGTTCTTTACGTACCAGTACGGTAACGCCACCTCCTCCTCACCAAGGTCCCTCACGATGCTCTTGGGTACCCAGAGCTCCTTGTCTCCAACCTTCATGAGGTAAGCCTTGGAGGTCTCGCTCCTCTGCAACGCTCTCAACCTAATCACCTTCTCCCCTAGGGCCCTCTCCAACTCCCATCTCCTCTGGTTCAACATGAAGTTCAGAAGCTCTTCCCTCCCCTCAAAGTACTTACCTTGAAACCTGTAGATGGTCTTCCCAGAGACGGTGCAGTATCTCACCTCATCCTCATCAAACCTAAGTAGACTTTTACACGTGAGATCTTGGAAATCACCGTTGTACACGTAGTAGGATACGTCCACGGTCTTACCCTTCCTTCTGTAGACCCTCTTAATGAGCGTCCCTACCTCCTCGTCAATCTCTCCCTCATAGTACCCCCCGGACTTGACCTCATGCCAGACCTTCCTCTTTAGCTTCACCTGTCTCCATATCTTGGAATAGGCGAAGTAGTACTCCTCCTCGTCCTTGGATATTTTTCCTATCTTGATCATCATTACTCCAAATTTCGAGTTATAGTTAAAAATATTTGCGCAATTCTGGAATCTAGGGTCGTTTAAAGTGGTATGTTTCCATGGAGAGGTCATAAGCGTTAGGGGAAGGACCTCTGACTTATACAGTTAATGTCCTATCTAGTTCTCCCAAAATTCAGCGTATACTGCCCTCTAAAGGGGACTACTCCTCGCTAACTATATAGATCTCCATAAGTTACTGAGGATATATGGGGAAATCTAATATTCAACCTCTCCGACACTCATTTATGAAGATTCACAGATCCTTCCAAACTTCACATGACTGCGAAGCTGTGCTAACCTTATCCAAAGACCCAAACTTTTTACTGAGGAAGCTTTTTCCCCCGGTCAGCTCCATAGAAAAGAGGGGAAACAAGTTCAAGGCCGAGGGAAGTTACATGCACTTGAGTATGACCGCGGAAGGTGTCGTACTAGTTTCAAGTAATGCAGTCACCTATATGTTGAAGACTGGGGACAGCGTGGGGAAGATAGAACTAGAGTGTTCCGATAGGAAGATTGAGCTGGACTTTGAGTACGAGGGTTGTGATGGGTTCTTGGCAAAGAGGATTTTATCGAACTGGTTCGATAGGTTTGTCGAGGACTTTGAGGAGAACGTAAGACTAATGAGGATAGAGAGGAGGGTTTAAGCCGAGTTAGTCAGTACTAGGATATCTCTTAGCTCGAATTTCGACTGGGATTTGGCTGACTTCATCCCCACAATGCGAGGGTTCCCCTTATCGATTCGGGTCTACATCTCTCGTGTGGGGGATAAAGAGGGAGAGCCTTCACGGAGGTTCATGATTTCAATGAGGTCACGGTCGTTCTCATAACCGCATAGATCGGAAGTATCTACGAGCTATCTCTTTCATTTCTTTACAGCGCTTAAGACGTGTAGTAGAGGGGTAGTGAGGGTCTACGGACACTCTTAGTCTTTTTTCCTCCATCCAGTTCTGTAAACGACGGTACCGGATGAGATACAGTCTTTCCCTAAACTCTTTTGACAACTTTTTTACATTATTAATCATATTTTTAAATCTTCTAAAAAGATTGATGAGACGTTAAATGAAATAGCTGATTCAGATATCCATTTGCCAACTTTTCTAGCGAAGTCCTCTAAAATCTTGTCCTTCTGTGAAAGTCGTTTACTCTATTTTCAGGGTTCTCTTGTCCTTTATCTCTTCTAGTATTTTTCTGTAAACCTTCAGCTAACGATTTTGAGGTAATGGTTCGCTAAACGGGTTGGTATCCTAACGTGTTGTTTGTCATTTCCAACAACGATGTCGGCCGTGCTAACGTCGGCAGCTACTCCTTCTTTAGGTTCTAACTCTTCCCAGTCCTTGTACAGGGACACCCTCAGGTACGCAGTACCGCCCCTAGGCAGCCTATCCCCATTTCTCAGTCCTTGTATAGAGACAGATTCCTTGGATAGCCTACTATTGACGGTTCACCGACATCCCTAATCCAAACGACTGTCCTGTTAAGGTCTATTTATACGAGATTTTTGGGGTAAGCCATACTGAGACCTTATAGATCGTGTGGTACCTACCACGCTTAGGATCCTTCAACTAATCCTTATATTTAGTTAAAGAGACCCTATAGCAGTCTTGAGCTAACTTGGAGGATAAGTTAGACTGTCTCAATGTCTCGTAAGTTTCATTACCATTTTCCTTCAACAACTTTTTTGTTCTACTATCTCTCAACCAAGAGAGGACAAAACGTAGACTCTTCTCATACCATTCAGTCATGCTGAGTTCAGGGACTGTGGGGGAAATCTCCGCTAACTGTATCTCTGACGTTCCCACCCTTTTTAAGTCCCCCTGCCCATAAATAGATAAAGAGATAAGGCGTCTAAATGATTTCCAACCCTGCTTAATGGTTAGACTTTCGTTGTTTTGTAAATACGTAAAGTGATTCGACTAAGATGATACTTGCAAGATACTTTCTATCCAACTACGGTGATATTTAAAATATTCTTTGCTCCGTAACAGTATCATAGTTTTTTCATTCAATAATATATATTTAACTTCCCATCTAGACTATCAACTTTTTAACATAACAGTATCCCATTTACCTATCACATTTACCTCCTCCCCTCCCTCTCTTAATGTAATCAGAGGGACGGAGACCGAAAGAGTCTTTCAATTCAACGGCCCCCATAGAGATCAGGAAATCCACAATTTCCGTCAACCCTCTATAGCTAGCCAAATGGAGGACTGTGAAGCCTTGCGGATCCTTTACGTTTGGGTTTGCACCCCTTTCTACAAGGAGCTTCAGAATCTCAAAGCGATCAGCGCAGAACGACCTATGAATAGGGTAATACCCAGTTGCGTCCGGTCTGTTTGGGTCCACACCCACATCCAAAAGGTAAGAAACTATCTCTTTTTCCCCAACGAAGCACGCTAAGCTCAAGAGGTTTTCCATGGCTTCGCACCTTATCAGGTTTTCCTTGTCCTGAGCCTTCAGAACTTCAACCTTTCCCAAAATTACAGCTTTTTTGAGCCTTTCGCAAAGAGAACTTACCATGAATAAAATAATTTAAAAAACATTAATAAAAATATCTTATAAAGGTCTAGTATTTAGGACGTCCCGGAATTTACGTTGAACTCTACGGGGGCCAGAGTTATTTGCTCCAACATCTCTTGAGGTAAAGTGCCTATCTTCTTTATGTTGACCCAGCTCCACTTGACCATCTGATTGTCCGTCACGGGGTCAATAGTAGGAGTTGTCACCTGGTTAGCTCCTGGTTTCACTTCAAACGCCATGGCTATGAAAAGCTGACCTGGCGTGACCGTGTTGGAGATCCAGGCTATCCCGTCTAAGGAACCGAAGTCGTTGTATACCTGGATAATGTCCCCGTTATTTATTCCCTCGTTGGCAGCGTCCTGGGCGCTTATCTCTATGATGGGCATGGGCACCCTCTGCACTATCTCAGGAACTTGGTAATCTGTCCAGCCTGACTGGAATATAATGTTCCACCTTCCGTTGTTAGCCCAATACTTGTACTTGCTCTGCTGCTGCGGTGCGTAGCCGAAGAGTCCTACGTACGGCATTGGGAATGGGTTGAACCCGTTGATCACGTGTGGAAGCAGGTCCTGCCATGTATAGCCAAACATGGACTGTAGGTCATTTATGCTAATGTACTTGACCTCCCTGGTTATGAGCGGTATGCTGGTGTTCCCAACTGTTACAGCTTGATTGGGGTTCACGGTCACTGCCTCTACCCTAAAGGTTCCGTGGATCGCCGGTTCGGCGTAGTTCACTAGCCCCCATAGAGTAAAGCTTCCGTCGGGGTTGGTTGTCTTACCCAGTATGGGCAGTTGGACGCCTACGCTCCTGGCCATCTTAAGGTCGTTCAGTGTGATTTGCGACCACCCTGGTGGGAAGGCGTGTGGTACGAAGTACCCGTAAGGCCAGCTTGAGAAGTTGACTGGTCCGTTGGCGACGTAGTAGGTCCACAAGTCGTTGTATATGCTGAACCAGTCGTAGTCGTAGTAATCCTCAGAGTAGGATGGTGCGATCGACAGAGGTTTAGAGTTCTGCATCATGTACTTGGACAGGGTAGTCCAGAGATAGTTGAACGCATTATACAATCTCATAGCCTGAGGAGAGCTTCCCTGCCCCTCAGCTTGGTACATCTGGTATATTACGTAGGCTATCATGGAATAAGTCCATATGTCGGGCATCGACGCTCCCAGAGGAGAGTGATACACATCGTCGAGCCTGAGCCTCCTATCGTGACCGTTCCACCTTATCTCATAAGTCTCACCGTGGTTTGAGGTAGCTGGTAACAGGAGGTGGGCTGCGTTCTCGAAGGCCCTGTTCTGATTGAGGATTATGTCGTGGCCTAGAACGAACAGAGCCCCATTTGTACTCCCTAAGCAGCTGATGACGGCGTTTGCGTAGTCCTGTGGGGTGGGAACCGACGGGACGCTTGAGCTTACCGCACCAACGTTGAACGAGGACGTGGGAGTTGTCATACTCGATGAGGGTACTCCGGCAGATGCCGTGTTTTCAACGCACTCCTGGAGCAACCTTGCCCTGTTGTCTATGGTCGCTCCCAACTTAGCCCCACTCATGGTCTGCTTATAGGGGACTGCCGTAAATATCCAGAGGACTTTTCCGTATCCGCTATATATCAAGTAGTCTACCACTGGGTTATACTGGTAGATTTGAGGGACTAGGCTACTGGTGTATTGGCTGTAGAAGTTCTTGACGAAGTTGACAATGTTAGTAGCGTTAACATCCATCCCCTGGGCTTTGAGCTGGGAAGGAACGTACGAGCTCATCTGTATCCATAGCTGCCTCCCCTGGCTCAAGTTGGAAGACCAAGGAGGTGGTGGAGGTAGAGGGAAAGCTGCCCCTCTTTGGTGTCCGAACCCTGTGGAGGTCCCGCACCCTGGCCTTCCAGATAGGGCACCGGTTATAATGGCGAGGTTTGCTAGCGAATATATGGGGGTGTAGTTACCAGACCAAATTATACCCTTCTCGAACTCTATGAGGGTCCTCTTGTAGTAAGTGTTCCCGTTGGCGGTTTTGGGCTTAGCTATGAGGTCTCCCATTTGCATGATGATGTTCTGGGGCACTCCTGTTATCTGCTCTGCCTCAGATAGCCACTCACTCAGGGGCTTGGAGGACAAGTAATCAATGTAATACTGATAGTTCTGTGAATTGAAGGAAAATCCGTTGCTGCTTGCGGATTGATATAAACTGACGAAGTGGTTGACCACGTCAGGGTAAGTGTAGTAAATGTAGGCGGCAACGGCATTGATTAGCTCAGCGTCTGTCCCTGGGTTCACCTGGACGTAGAGCATGTAACCGCCTCCGTTGTTTCCGGTCTGGCTGGTTATCCCTGACATCGCTTGCTCTACGGTAATTCCCAACTTTGCTGCAGCTGCTCTGACGGTCTCGTTCGGTCTAGCTTCAACCACAATGATGTTTCCTGGAGGGGTTGGCTCGCCCTGATCGAACCATTGGGCCTTTCTGCTGGCCGTGGCACCAGAGATGTTATCGAACATGTGCTGGATGAAGTTCACAGTGGATGTGGAGTACTCATTGATCCCCCAAAGGACTAGGGTGTCAGCTATGCTTATGTCCAACATGCTCGCTGTGTCCGTCCCATTCCCGTTCGTCGCTTCCAGTAATGCATCCTCAGTCAAGGAGAACGCTACCTGGTAATGGAACCTGACGAACGGAGTTGCTAAACCCATATGTAAGAACAGGCCTGGGGCCATGTTGCTGAAGACTCCGCCACCCTGCCCTCCTCCGTGGTCTGACCTTATGGCCATTACCTGGATTGCTGCTGGACCTACGGGATCGGGGTAGTTGAAGTTTTCGTTGTCTAGGTAGTACTTTGAAATAGTTGCAGCAACCTGAATTGCGTAACTCCAGGATATAGGTTGGAAGCTGTTGTTCCACCTCAGCATTGGAGTCTGGATCCTCGAATTATATATCGCGAACCCTGAAGCGACGTCAGAGAAGGGGCTCCAGTTTCTCTGCGCGTTCCTACCCCCTCTAGTTGAGTAAGTCCCCTCATTAACAGGGCACTCTGAGCTTGGGACCTCTAGTATGTACACGGGTTCCCAGGCACCAGTCTGAGTGTTGTACTTGACCGTCTTTGTTACCATCCCCTCTCCTATCCAGGGAGTACCGTAATTAGCCCCCAGAGGAATTACAGGGGAAGTGTAGTCTGCCTGGAAGTTCACTAGGTTCCTGTTAAAGACTTTGTCGTTCAAGTTATAGACAATAGCGTTCTGTCCCTTTTGTGGGTTACCCTCCTTATACACTGGGAAAACGAAAATGTCGTATCCGCAACCTACGTTACAGAACCTGCACGTGGCGTGATAGATCTCAGCGTCTGGAGGTGGTAGAGGTATCTTCTTATTTGGAACCGGACTTGGAGTAGTCTGACTACTACTGGACATATTCAACCATGTTAAAGAGAACCTTGACATTTAAAAAGATTAATATATATGTTTTCTTAAGCAGAATCACAAGTTTTTAAAGTTTGTTCTAAAAAAGATAAAAGAATTTTTTCCTGTTTAATCAAATGAGAGATATGTTCTTCATCAGCTTAAAGATGGCGTAAATCAAGACCAAGTTCATTACCACGAACATGGTAATGCCCACTGCTGGAAGTTGGGAGGGACCCCATGAGAGGAGGGGGAAGTCTTGGCTTGAATACTGTGGGTATCCCAGGATGAAGAAGATGCTCAACAAGGAGTCTCCAAGCATGTAGAGCGCCAGAGAAGTTACTTTGGTAGTTAAGTTCATTCTAGGGATATATGAGCCAGCTAAGACTCCGCCCAGGACTAGGGTGGCCTCGCAAATTAATCTATACGAGATGTAAGATCCAGCTAGGTCGAAGAAGAGCGGGACGTGCCAAAAAACGGCTAGGAATGAACCCAGCGAGAACGTTAGGACAGACCCCTTGAAGTATCTGTAACCTAAGAGGGAACCTGAGAGGAACATAGCGTAATGATCCAACATGAAGACAATGGGGTTTACGGACTGTAGGCTCTCCACCAATGGATTAACGAATAGGGCTATCAAGAGAAGGGACACAACGAGGTTAGTCGGACTCTTCTTAACTTCTCCTACATAAGATATCATGACTAAAAAAACTTTAAAATATAATAAAAAGTTTTTCCTTATTCCTTTGTTCACTGGAGTTTCTTGCTAGGTTTGTCTTCCTTACCTTGCGCCATTATCCCCGGGACTGAGGGGGGAGACGAAGATATCCCAGTCATTCCAGAGGTCTCCCAGAAAGCTGAGGTCTTTATGCCCAGTAAAGTCAGTAGGACGGGCAACCCATACATGAAGAAACTCGCTCCCATGATTACCGCGAATATTGTCATCCAGTCCATGTAATTTAAGAACCTAACAGGGTAGGCTACCCACCTCCTTATTAAACCTTCATACCCTGCGTAGCTCATTGTATATCCGAGGAGAAGAGCTCCAATAGTCCACATTATGACTCCCCCACTAACCATTCCAGATCCTAAACTAGACAGGGAGGCTCCGTTCATCTTGGACGAGAGCATATCCAAGAGCACTGCAATGTAACCTACTACAATAATCGTCCATATCATCAGGTGGAAGTGTCCCACTACGTAATACGTATTGTGAACCAGGACATTGAGGGGGTTAAGAGGAAGGATCAACGCCTGGAGACCGGCCAATATGAACCCTATCAAGGCAACGAGAGCAGATAGACCTATGGGGTTTTTCCATTCATATCCCCTCCCGGTCGCAATGGTCAATCCAAGGTTCAGGACAGTTAGCCCAGAACCAGCTGCAAGGACAAGGGTTGTGGGAGTTATGAATGCCCTCAGTACTGTAGGCAGAGGCCAGGTTTGCAAGTGATGGACCCACGCTAACATGCTGAAGGTAAACAGGAGGATGATGTTGTACCTTGCCCATTTTTCACTATATAGAGACCTCCCTGCGAATTTGGGTATGAAGTAGTATAGCCCTCCAAATATGGTAAAGGGAGCAAAATACACCACGGGATGTCCCCAGAACCAGAAAAGAACCACCCAAGTCAACGGATTCACTGGGACGGAGGCCCAAAAGTAAAGCACGTACCAAAACTCCGCAGCTGCTAGGGCGAACTCAGTGATGAATATGAGAGCTCCACCGAACGCCATTCCGTATGCCGCGAAGATGGGTATCTTCCCCTCCCTGGGTCTAGTCCTGTAACCGTCAGCGAACATGGTCACGGACGCAACGATGGCTCCCAACGCGTTTAGGAACATCATAAAGTACGCAAGTCCCACCAATTTTGTAGCTAGACTAGCTGGAAAAGATCCAAAGTATATCCAGCTTCCGAGCTGTAGAGATAGGGGAGGATACATGTACCAGCCTGTAGTTGGTCCGCCTACAAACGTTACAATCATGGGCAAGTTTATGAGGAAGAAGGCAAGCGTAAGGAGCTTGTTGTGTATCGTACTCATGTTGCTTTTGTAAAGTGAGTAGGCAAAAACTGATAGCGCTATGTCCTCCACTATCATCATCATGGCCGCTTGTCCGTGAAAAGTGACCAGGAAGTAATAGAGGGGCGCTACAGCGTATCCGCTGGCCTGGTTAACATGGGGGGAGAGTAATATGGTCCTGAACCATAGTGCAGCTATCCCCATTGCTGCTAGCCAAGCCAACCCGCCGGCGGTGTACAACAGGGATATCCCCAATGATGTCTTAGGGTATAACTTCACGTTACATCACCTCAAGGTAACCGTACATGTATGAGTGTCCTACTCCACAGTATTCAGCACAATGGAAAGTATAGTTTCCGGGGGTAGTGGGGGCGAAGAAAAACGAGTAGCTGTCTATCCCAGGAACTATGTTCACGTTTTGCGTCCCGTGGGGTAGTCTAATGTAAAAGGCGTGGACTACGTTATTGCTGTATAGGATAAACTCCACTGGTTGCCCAGGGTAGACCTTCACGTATGGGAAGCCGTCTACGTAAGTTATTACTTGTGAGGTAACAGGTACCTTAACTAGAGTTCCGTTAGCGGTATAGAGCAACTCGGTCGCGTTCTGTGGTACCCAAGCCCACTGTACCCCCTCCATATATATGACGACTGTGCCATTGGGCAGGGGTTTTGGCAATCCACTGGCTAGAGGTAAACCATACCTGTACGTGGCCGTGCTACCGGAGACCACTCCAAAAAAAGAGTAAGCCACGAAAGCGGCGACAATAACCAACATGACTACGAACCAGATTTTTTCCCAGTCTCTTCCTTCACTCAACTTTGGTCAGAATGAAAAGACGTCTTAAAAAGTTAAAAAGCTTTTCTCTTTTATTACTTTCTAAATAAAACCTCAGTTTTAATATAAAATTAAACGGCATTTTTCCTCATTATAAGGTAGAACGCTATCCCTCCAAGTATTGCTATTCCCGCCAGGGCGAAACCAAAGACCTCCTCGAAAGATATGCTGCTCAATGATGCGTAGGTCGACGCTATGAACGCTATCATATTGATCAATTTAAAATGTTTTAAAACATTTAAAAATCTTTTGGTTTTCCTGTATTTAGAGAACAAAACCTTGGTAACTGTGGCGGTCACTGCACGTAGGGCGTAGTCACTGAGGTGGAGGAAACTATTACACCCCACATACCGGCAGCTGCGTGGCCTTCAATTCCGCATACGAACCAGTATATGCCCGCAGGTAGGGTCGCTGAGCCTGTAGCGCTCTGCCCGCTAGATAGGCCTGCATTGAGGTAGCTCGATGTTGTAGTCCCAACTGCTAGGACTATACTTCCGTCCTGACCCACGTCGTCACCTGGAGTAGCAGTCGTGTTACTCACTATGAGGAAGTTGTGAGTCAGTCCCTCCTGATTGGTGAAGTGTACTAGAACTGTCCAACCAGCTGGGACGTACACGTGTAGTTGACCGTTGCTCGTACCGTTGAAGTTGAAGGGTTGTCCTGAACTGGAAGCTACTATGTAGAGGAAGACAGTCTTGTTCGCTGAGTTATAGGGGAGCGCAGTTGCCCCTGATGGGAGAGAGGAGGTCGTAGTCATGTTTGAGGTAGAAGTGGACGTCGTGTTGGTAGTAGTGGAAGT